>DZAL01000030.1:6109-22493 GCA_022729575.1 Thiomargarita sp. | reverse complement strand
ACTCCAACTTCTTTAGATCGCTGCGACCAAGGAGGGGTTGGGGGTGGTTGAGTTACTTAAAATTCTTCTTAACAATTTCCACCGGTTGCTTCAATTGCTCCGGATAGTTCCCTGGGCGAATCGACCAGTGGGAGGTACTAATTTCAATTTCCCATAAAGGCATTACGGCTTGTTTATAAGGAGTAAAAATCACTTCTTTATTCACTGCCAACACGGCGTTGGGAATCGGTGTAAACAACATATAAGCCTGGTCATAAGCATATTGCATAATCTTATAGACAATGTCATTATAGCCCGGTTCCTCTACACCCGTTTTAAACAACTCTTCCAAATAACCATCTATCACCTCATCTTTGGGAATGGTACTCCAGTGCAGACCGTTATCCAAATAATTAAGGGTACGATAGACGAGGAAGTTTGACCAAGGATGATAAAAAAACCAGTCATCATTCCCCCAACTAAGAAAATCCCAGGGCTTCGTATTTTTGCCCGGTGCCGTGGCAAATAATTGGGCAAACAGGTCCTTTTCATTAGGCAATGTTTCTATCTCTAAGGTGACACCGACTTTGCGCAGTTGGTCTTCGATGCCGCGCCATAAAAACAGCAGATTCTCTTGAGTTAAGACTTTGAACTGTAACCCTTTCAAGATGTTTTGTAAGCGGATTTGAGTCGTGGGCGTATAAGGGTCACTCACTTCGGAATAGGGTTTCAATTGTTGGGTGGCTTCTTTGACCCCGGGCAAGTCTGGTGCCACCGTAATGGGCGAGAGTCTTCCTTCTCCCTGGAACACAAAGTAGAGTAGATTAGCTTGATGCAACGCTTGATTGAGGGCTAACCGAACTTCCTTTTCCAACAATTTAGGATGACCATTGAACATATTGAGATGAATGACATAACTCTTGTGAGACGGTGAAACCACCAATTTCGCATAAGGTGATAACATCGTTTCGATTTTATGTTCAGAGGATATCGGCACAATGTCCAATTCACCTTCGCTAGACAAAACCATGTCTTTAGCTTGTTCGCTGTTTAATTCCGTGAAAATAGTCACTCGTTCCACTTTGGGATAACGTTTATCCCAGTAGAGCGGATTAGCGACCAGTTCTAATTTAGGGGTTTGTCTATCTTCTTCCGCATAACCTTCGGTTAAGAGATAGGGCCCAATTCCATAAGGTCCTGGCTCGGCCAAATTGGGACAAGAGCCTTTGCCATTCCAGCTAAATTTATCCAGATAAGTACCCGTATAAAATTGTAGCCAAACCACATCGTTGAGGAACATTCCATATCGTTGCGTCAGGTGAAACCGGACGGTATAGTCATCGATTTTTTCTACCTGGTCAATGATTTCCCACAACTTAGTAAAACGATAAGGTTTATACACAAAATATTCCATGTTGAGGACGACCGCATCGGCATTAAAGGGGCTACCATCTTGAAAAACCACACCTTGGCGGAGTTTAAATTCGTAAGTGAGATCATCGACTTGTTTATGGGACGTGGCTAAATCATAATCCCATCCCCGTTCATTATTGGCTGGTCGAAAGAGCGCACCGTTAATCGCGTGGGAAGTGTAAATATAAGGCAAATTGGGTAAATAGACTTTGAGATGTGACCCTTTTGCCCGCGCCGGTGCGGTCCGTAACTCGGCATCATCGGGACGCAGGGTGAGAGGTTCATAAATGCGTCTGGTTTCAGCGCCTTTCCCGGTGAAAGGAAAGGCCGTGAAGATAAATAGTAAAATGCAGAATAGTGGGTTCATATACGTAGTTGTCTGAATCAGAATTTGCAGAATTGTAGAATTAACCGAATGATTAAGTCAAGTCACTTGGCAAATTCTTGAGTAGTCTGGTAAATCATGACACGTCCCTACCAACTAATGGAGGTATTAAAATCTAGGTGCTAACTTTCCTAAACCTTACCAGTTTTAGGTTTCCTAAACCTCACCGGTTGAGGAAACCTCGGCGATTCTAAGTTTCCTAAACCGCGAAGGTTTAGGAAACTTTGACCTTTGATAACTCCTTGAAGGTTAACACCTCCATTGGTTTGGAGGGACTATCGATAGCCAAGGCGGGCTGTGGGTCGGGACTTCTGGAGGATTAGCCCACCTCACCTGCGGTCGCCAAACCGAACTTTGCACCCAAGTCCACATAACAATTCCCACTTCCTCTGCTTCCCGTCTCATAATTCGTCTGGCCAGGTAAATGCCTGGTAAAGCTGGGTCGGTGGGAATTTCATTCTCGACTTCTTGGGTAATCGCCTCCTCTAGCCATCTCCTTCTGGGAGAGGGTGAAACCACGGTAAAATTTCTGGCTCGGTAGTTAACTGTCAAACCGTGGTCAAATCTGGTTTCCGTGGCCAAGCGGCTAGGAGCACTTTAACCAAAGTGGCTAATGGTATCGCAAAAAAAACTCCCCAAAATCCCCAAATCCCCCCAAACACCAGTACCGCAGTGATAATAGCTACCGGATGTAAATTGACCGTTTCCGAAAACAATAGGGGAGTTAAAATATTTCCGTCGAGCACTTGAATCAAGGAAAACATGCTAAACACCCAAAATAATTCCGAGGTGAATCCCCATTGAAAGTAGCCGACAATAAGAATAGGAATGGCAACCGCCACCGTACCAATGTAAGGCACAATTACCGATAATCCCACTAACACGGCTAACAAGGAGGCATAGTTTAAATTAAAATAGAAAAACGGAAAATAAGTGAAGGTACCCACTAAAAATACTTCATAAAATTTACCTCGTATATAGTTACCTAATTGTTCATCCATTTTATTCCACACCTCTTTAGCCAGAGTGTGGTCATCAGGTAACAAGCCAACAAACCAATCCAAAATAGTGGTTTTATCCTTGAGAAAGAAAAAAACTAGCAACGGCACTAAAGTCAGATAGACAAAAATGGTGATCACGACTGGAATCGAAGTTAAAGAATAAAAAATGACATCAGGTCCTATGCTTTGTGCGGTCGAGCGAATCGCATTCATCAAACCTTGAACTTGGCGGGCCGAAATAAAATTGGGATAATGTTCCGGTAACCGCACCAGTATGTCTTGTCCGCGAATTATCATTTCTGGCAATTCTTGAATTAATTGGCTTAACTGGTTGGATAATAATGGCAACAAGACAATAAAAATGAATCCCAGTAACACCATAAAGGTGGAATAAATTAAAAAGGCCGCCAGCAACGGTGGCACGTACCAACGTTGCAAATTTTTAATCAGACCATCGAGTAAGTAGGCAATGACAATACTAAACAAAATGGGAGTCAGCATTTCACTCATGGTAATGACTATACCAAAACCTAATAGGAGTAAATTCGCCAGCAGGACCGCCTGAGGATCTGAAAAGTAGCGGTTAAACCAGGTTTTAAGCACGTTAATCATCGATTTTTATTACTCATCTGGTATCATAGAATCACGCAAAAATTGTTCGTAGTGACGCGCAAAAATAGCTTCCAACTGGTCTATCACCTCGCTTTGGTCTCGTCCTTGTAATAAATGTTCCGTTACCAAACTTGAAGTTTGATCCAAGAGTTTAGCTTTATCCAACATGGGATAACTCTTGGATAATCGTTTCAGCGCAGCCACCACCGATTCGGTGGGCGGGCGCGGTACAATTTGAGGAATCGCAGGAAGAAGTGGTGGACTACGAGAATGTAAAAATTCGGCAAATGCCAATAATGTCCGCTGGTCCGCGACCGATAATTGGGTAACCAGGCGTTGTAATTGTGGCGCAACTGAAGTGGTCATAACCGGAAATCATTAGCATGAATGCAGCAGTAGCTATGGGCAAAATTTAACAGCTCTTCCATTGCCCGTAACCGGAATTTTTGTTTCTGGCGGACAAACGAAAAAGGACGTTCTAACGGGGGGTCCAGTTGTAATTCTTTTAAAGTTCCCAATTGTAATTCCTTTTGTATAGAGGCGCGTGACAAAATTGAAATGCCCATACCGGAGGTGACCGCACCTTTAATCGCCTCTGAGCTACCTAACTCCATCACGATATTTAAATCATAAATAGAAAAACCGCCGCGGGCAAAGTACTCGGTAATCACTTCACGGGTACCGGACCCTTCTTCACGCGAAATGTAAGGATGCTCCACGAATTCTTTCACTGACACCACTTGTCGTTGACCCAGCGGATGAGCCGGCGCGACAATGGCCACCAGTTGATCCATGCGACATAATTCTACCACCAGACTTTTATTATTGACCGGAGCTTCGACTACTCCTAAATCAATCGTATTATTCTCGACCATTGAGACTATTTCTTCGGTGTTAGAGACCTTCAGACGAATCTTGAGCTCTGGATATTGACTTTTAAAGTTGCCCAGCAAAGTCGGCAACATATATTCCGCAATGGTGGTACTGGCACCAAGTACTAATACGCCATTAATATCTCCCGTCATCTCTTTGACGGCTTCTTCCATTAACGCATATTGTTCAAAAATCTTTTCGGCATATTCAAAAACACGTTTACCTATTTCTGTCAAAGTAATGCGATTATGGGTACGGTCAAATAAGCGAGTGTTGAAGTATTCTTCCAATTGACGTACCTGGAACGTGACTGCTGGTTGAGTCATGTGTAGTGCATCGGCCGCCTTAGTGAAACTCAGTAGACGTGCTACAGTATGAAAAACTTGCAAACGACGATCAGCCATAGTTATCCCCTTTTAAAGTAATAATTGTCTATGATTATTTTAGCATTTTATTATATTTTAAATAATTATTTTTTCTGGTCTAATACATTAATTTGATAGAGTAAAAATTAACTTGTTGTATTTTATTAAAAAATATAAAAATTAAGTAAATAAAATAAAAATTTAAAAATTTATTGGCAATTATTTACAATTTTTTTAGTTTTTCTCAGTATTTATTTTATAGTATATAAAAATATTTTAGAAATATATTGATGTATGAATAAAAATTGATATATGATTAAAAGTCATTGCTTATAACTTCAAAAAAGCAAGATTACAGGGAATGTAGAAAGAAGCCTTAATTTTTATCTTTACCTGAGTAAAGGTCAAGGTAATTAATAATTCACCTTACGCACGGCTAACTCAACCAACCTAACCTCTCCTTAGTAAGGCTACTCTATGCACACAAGTTCATGGTAAATCAGTTAAGCCATTGATAAATCAAAGAAATAATTTTTGGCCTCGTTTTGTAATTACATTTAATTTCAACAGGTTACAAACTTATGTGCATAGAGTAGCTTAGTAAGGAGGGGCTAGGGGTCAATGCCATTAAATTAAGCAATATCAATACTCAAAGCATGAGATAAAGGCGGTTGCAGAAAGCTAGGGATAACAGCCATCGAAGGGGTGTTATCCCTTACTTCTAGCCTTAACTTAATGGCATTGGGGCTAGGGGTGGTGCGTAAGATGAATTAGTAAGAAAGAGATTTGGTTAAGGCGATGTAAACTGGCGGTTTGATTATCCTAGTATAATTCATAATTATTAGTATGTACACCACCCTCAGCCCCAATGCCATTAAGTTAAGGTAGTTAAGATAGGGCGGATTAAGCGAAGCGGCTCCACCTGAGTATCGAAAGTGGTGTTGACGCTTCGCTTAATCGTCCCCCTACTTTAACTGGATATTCCTTGGCTTAATGGCGTTGACCCCCAGCCCCTCCTTGCTGAGGAAGGGAGTTTAGTCGTGGCCAAGTGCTACCCTCCTGACTCCCCGCCTTACCAAGGAGGGACTGGAGGTGGTTGGGCGTAGAACCTAACCATTGAGAAATATGAGAAATATACTATATAATCAACCAAATTCATACCAAACCCATAGGAGTATTTTATGCAACAGGACCTGGTTAACAAAGTTAAAAATAATCCAAAGTATCAAGAACTTATATCGAAGAGAGGTCGCTTTGCCTGGATCTTATCCATTTTAGTGTGTATCATCTATTATGGCTTTATTCTGGTCATTGCGTTTAACCGAGAACTTTTAGGCACCCCCTTAAGTGAAGGCGCGGTGACCACCATTGGCATCCCAATTGGCGTTTTAGTCATTCTCAGCTCTTTTATTTTGACGGGAATTTATGTCTGGCGTGCCAACACCACTTTTGATGAATTGACCAAGCAAATCAAACAAGAGGTTAAATAATGTCGAAATTGACACAGTTAGGTCTTCTGACCATCAGTTTATTCGCGACTGCCAGCGTTTTTGCCGCCGGCGACTTAGGTGGGTCTAACGTACAAACACAGCCTCTGAACGTCCATGCGATCATCATGTTTCTCTTGTTTGTGAGTGGCACCTTGGTAATTACCTACTGGGCCGCTCAACGCACCAAAACGGCTAAAGATTTTTACGCCGCCGGTGGTGGTATCACAGGCTTTCAAAACGGTTTGGCCATTGCCGGTGACTATATGTCAGCCGCTTCCTTTTTAGGAATTTCCTCCATGGTGTATTTCAAAGGCTATGATGGTCTCATCTTCTCCATTGGTTGGCTGGTAGGATGGCCAATTATTCTCTTCTTGGTAGCGGAGCAACTGCGCAATTTGGGTAAATATACCTTTGCCGATGTCGTTACTTACCGCTTATCACAAAAACCCATTCGTACCATGGCGGCCTGTGGTGCCCTGGTGACGGTCATTTTTTACTTGATTGCACAAATGGTTGGTGCCGGCCAATTGATTAAATTGTTGTTCGGTTTGGAATATTGGATGGCGGTGGTGATCGTGGGGGTCTTGATGGTGCTGTATGTCACCTTTGGTGGAATGTTAGCCACCACTTGGGTACAAATTATTAAAGCCGGACTCCTCCTCACAGGCGCCACTTTCATGGCGATTATGGTACTGTGGCATGTAGATTTTAGTCTGGAAGGACTCTTCCAAAAAGCGGTTGAAATTCACCCAGAAAAAGAAAAAATCATGTCACCTGGCGTGTTAGTGAGTGACCCCATTTCGGCTATCTCATTGGGTTTAGGATTGATGTTTGGCACCGCCGGTTTACCGCATATCTTAATGCGTTTCTTCACCGTCGCCGATGCGAAAGCCGCTAGAAAATCAGTATTTTACGCCACCGGTTTTATTGGCTATTTCTATATCCTAACCTTTATTATTGGGTTTGGTGCTATCGTTTTAGTCTCCACCAATCCGCAATACCTAGATATCGCTAAAGGGGGATTGAATTTGCTTGGCGGTAACAACATGCCCTCCATCCACCTTTCCCACGCTGTGGGTGGCAATATCTTCTTAGGATTTATTTCCGCGGTAGCCTTTGCCACCATTCTGGCTGTCGTCTCTGGCTTAACTTTAGCCGGTGCCTCTGCCGTCTCCCATGACTTGTATGCCAACGTGCTAAAAGAAGGTAAAGCGTCGGAAGCTCAGGAAATTCGCATTTCCAAGTACGCGACCGTAGCCCTGGGTATTGTCGCCATTATTTTGGGCATCCAATTTGAAAAACAAAACGTCGCTTTCATGGTCTATTTAGCCTTTACCATTGCAGCCAGTGCTAATTTCCCAGTGCTATTTTTGTCGATTTTCTGGTCTGGCTTGACCACCCGTGGTGCGTTTATTGGCGGCTTTGTTGGCTTATTCACCGCTTTTCTCTTAGTTGCCATTGGCCCGATGGTATTAGAAGATACGATGGGTTGGGCTAAAGGCACGGCGCCTTTCCAATATAAATTTCCCGCTTTATTCTCCATGGCCGCTTCTTTTATCACCATTTGGTTTTTCTCCATCACCGATAAAAGTGAACGGGCGAAACAGGATCGAGCCGCGTATGACGCGCAAGAAGTGCGTTGCCAAACGGGTATTGGTGCCGAAGGAGCGGTTAGTCATTAATTGAAGTAAAGATTTTCCAAATTTCAAAGAGTTGGAAACTCGGTTCAAGTGGTCAAACCTGACAGGTCTCGAAGACCTGTCAGGTGTCGGGATGCCGAGCGTGGGAACGAGAAAAAACTTTTCGAAACCAGATTTGACAACTTTTCGAAACCAGATTTGACAACTTTTCGAAAGTTGTCAAATCTAAATAGTGAAACCAGATTTGACAACTTTTCGAAACCAGATTTGACAACTTTTCGAAAGTTGTCAAATCTAAATAGTGAAACCAGATTTGACAACTTTTCGAAACCAGATTTGACAACTTTTCGAAAGTTGTCAAATCTAAATAGTGAAACCAGATTTGACAACTTTTCGAAACCAGATTTGACAACTTTTCGAAAGTTGTCAAATCTAAATAGTGAAACCAGATTTGACAACTTTTCGAAAGTTGTCAAATCCAAATTTAAATTATGAATTGAATTTTACCAGATGCTTCAATTTTTCCTGAAGTTCCCGATTATGTAATTCCAATTCCCGATTTTTAGTCTGCAACTGCCGTTGTAAATGACGAATTCCCAATTGCGTTTTTAACCGCATTAACACTTCTTCATTATGAAATGGCTTGGTAATATAATCCACCGCCCCGAGTTCAAATCCTTTAATCTTATCGGCCGGGTCTGACAGTGCAGTCATAAATATAATTGGCAAGTCTTTCAATTCTGGATTCGCTTTGATCTGCTTACAGGTTTCAAAACCATTCAAACCTGGCATCATCACATCTAACAAAATAATATCTGGTCGCTCATGCGTCAATATTTGTAGTGCGGTTTCGCCACTATCCGCTACCAATACTTCAAACTGATGCCCAGTCAGCAATTCAAATAAGACGCTAACATTTTCCATCGTATCATCTACAATCAACACCGTAGAAGTCTGTGGTAAGAGAATACTTAATTCCTCTTTACAGCGTTGCCAGTATACTTGGGCTACTTTATCACTTTCATTCACTTTTAATACTGTTTCAAACAATAACTTAGATTCTTGAACCGCCCCAGTATGATATAACAATAAACCTCGTTCAAAATTTTCTTTAGTGGTATCTTTAAGCGTGATCTGCTCAGAGGTGTCGGCATCATAGACTTCATAAATGGTCACTACCGTAGTTTTTCCTTTGACTTTAGTTACATCAATTACGCGAATATGATATTGTTGGGCCGGGTCCACCAATTTTAATTGCACTGATTCCGTAATCAACAATGGAGTCTGATAAATTTTGGTTAAATCTTGTACCCGAGAAGCAATGTTAACGGCATCTGAAATTACGGTGCCATCCATTCGATTTTGACCTCCCACCGTACCCAGCATTAAGGGTCCAAAATTTAAGCCGATGCCAATTTGAATCTGCGGTAAACTAGCACGATGCAACAGTTTATTATAACCAGTTAAAGCTTTCAACATCGCAATCGAACCTTGTACTGAGTCGTCCACACTATTCGGAAACAGTGCCATAATGGCATCACCAATATACTTGTCAATAACTCCGCCATGGGCCAAAATAATGGGTTCCATTTGTCCCATATAATTATTAACAAAATCAAATATTTCTTGCGGGGTCATCTGTTCCGATAAGGTGGTAAAACCACGAATATCTGAAAACAAAATCGTCATCTCTTTTTCCACTTGGTCCCCCAACTGAACATCCAGGACACTGCTTTTATCGAGCAAACTTAAAAATTGCCGCGGCACAAATCGTTCATAGGCTTTATTTAATTGAAATAACTTCTCTTGTTGTGCTTGCGCCAATTCCTGGGTTAACTGCTCTAATTGAGCATTTTTCGCTTGTAGTTCCGAATTTTGACGTTGAATTTGCGCTTCGGCGCGTTTTCGTTCCTGCAATTCTTGTTGACTCAAACTGTACAAACGAGCATTTTCAATGGCATTGGCGGCGGCGGAAGCAATTGACTCTAATAACCTTAAATCAGGCTCGGTAAAACGCCCAGGTTTAGTATCAGCGAGATTAATCACTCCTATCAATTGTCTTTGTGTAATCAACGGAATACACAGGATGGAACGTAATTCAATACCCGTTTTTTTATCAACTCCTTTAAAGTGACGTTCATCCAAGCGAGTATCTGGCACTACTAAAGATTTGCCTGTTTTCGCTGCCAACCCAGTAAACCCATGTCCCACGGGTAAATGCCAGCCGATAACCACTTCACTATTATGTCCCCTAGCGTGTTGACAAACCAAGTCTTCGCCGTCGGGTGGTTTCAACCACAATGAGGTTACCGTAATGCCTAACAAGAGTTGTACTTCTTCCAAAATCACTTCGAGCACTTCATTTAATTCCAAAGTAGAACTAAAAATTTGGGTCACTCGATTGATGAGTGCTAATTCCCTAGTGCGTTGCTGCAATTCTTCTTCCGCCCGCTTATATTCAGTGACATCTTGACTGACTCCTTTTAAGCGAATGGGGGTGCCGTTGGCATCTAATTCTAGCTCCGTTTGAGAGCGCAAGGTACGAATTTGGCCATCCGGCCAAATCACGCGAAATTCCAAATTAGTCGTGGCACCTTCAATAATACAAGTTTCCAACATGGCATCAATCAGTGCTCGATCCGCCGGATGCACCGGTTCAATGAAAGCCTCATAAGTTGGTTGATAGTCGGCGGGTGACAACGCATAATTTCGGCAATCTTGCTCGGAGCGTTGTACGGTACCGGTTTTTATATCCCAAACCCAACTTCCCACTAATGCCATCCGTTGCGCATCGGCTAACATTTGTTCTTTTTCGCGCAAGACCGCTTCCATTTCTTTTTGCGCCGTAATATCAATCAGCAAACCATTCAGGATGACTTCTTGTTGACTTACCGTTACTGGTTTAGCGACCCCACGCCACCACTTAATTTCCCCTGATGGTAAGATAAAACGGCCTTCGAATGACCAATCGGTTTGATGAGTGACCGCTTGCTGTAAACTGTCCTGCCACCGATTCACATCGGCCGGATGTAACGGTAAAATTTGCCAATCACGTTGCCAGTCTTCGGCTTTGACCCCGTAAAAGTCTTTACAACGGGGGCTGATATAGTAAAATCCACGTTCACCATTGCTACGTTGGTACCATTGATAAATCACGCCAGGCACATTAGCCGCCAGGTCCCGAAATTTCGCTTCCAGGGAAGCCACTTTTTCGGTTTCACTGTGTCGCCAGGCGATTTCTTGCCGCCGCCGCTCGGTAATATCTTGTAAAATATTTAGCGCGTAAATAAGATTACCATGCTGGTCAAAAATAGGGGTCCCTTGAATCTCCAAAGCGTACCGATTTCCTTCGCGTTGCACTTCAATGTCTTCGATACAATGCACTCGCCCCTGTAGAGCGTGGACCATGGGTAAGGCTGCCACCGGATACCAATGGTCGGTACCTGCACAGTATAATTGATAAGCCATTGGTAATTGGTCAACGGTTAGAGATGGAGCCGCCGCTTGGCCCAAAATTTGGGTAGCCATTTGGTTATGGTAAAATGGCTGCCCTTGCGCATTGAGGACTTCTATGCCTACTGGAATGGCCTCTAAAAATTGTCGGAGCATGGTTTCACGGTCTTGATTAAGTTTTAACGCCGCAGTCCTCAGTTGTTGTAGATGCAAATGAGTGTTGATTCGCGCTAATAATTCCTTTGGTGCTAAGGGTTGGACTAGATAATCGTTGGCACCATGCTCTAAACCGGTGACTAGGTTTTCCACCGTAGTCGGTCCTGTGAGGAGGATAATCGGTAATTCGTCGGCAGGCCAAGTTTTACGAATGATTTTGGTCACTTGGTAGCCATTTAACCCTGACCTCATCACTGCTAATAAAATAATATCAGGTCGGGGCCCGTGTTGTAGATAATTCAACGCTTCTACACCAGAAGCCGCCTCTACAATTGTATAAGGTGGCGCCGATAATTGTTCAATTAATTCTTGGCGATGGCATCTGTCCTCATCGACCATGAGGATAGTAAATTCGCCGTGACCGGATTTAGCAATCATGTTATTAGGGTAACCAAAATCATTTAGTGGTAGTGCGAAAAAGGGTAGTGATCACATTGAGGTCCAACCTAGTAGCCTTTTTGGTGGACCTGATTTACCATAAGTACTGAAGCAGAAATTCGGCGGTATTTTCCTTCACCCACGGCCCCTCTCCCTCTGGGAGAGGGGCGAAAGAAAATAGGAGAAAATTTCTGCTTAAATACTTATACGGTCCTTGCCGAAACCCGGTTAGGGACCACCAATAATATAGATGGTCCATTTAATCCCTCACGTCAGGGCAACCACCAGGGATTGCCCCTACCAAAATGGACCATCTATTTCTTGGCGGTCCCTTTGAGGTTTCCTAAATTTTTGGGGTTTAGGAAACCTTGAACCTGGCGCCCCATTGAATTTTTAGACCTCCATTAGCTTGGATGGACTACCGAGAATTTTATTATAGTAATATCCACTTATACCTGTATGATTAAAATAATATTTGTAGTAGATATAAAAATGTGGTAATCTAAGTAAATTAATC
This sequence comes from Thiomargarita sp., assembly GCA_022729575.1. GTDB lineage: Bacteria > Pseudomonadota > Gammaproteobacteria > Beggiatoales > Beggiatoaceae > JAABRD01. The sequence goes on along the minus strand of DZAL01000030.1, from coordinate 10,171 downwards.
AATCTTAGGAGTAATAAAATGAATTACCATCTGGATTTAAGAGAAAGAGTAATTAATTGGGTCCTTAATGGAAACAGCCGTCTAAGCGCTAGTCAAGTGTTTAAGGTTCATTATAATACGGTCAAAGCCTGGGTGACGAATGATAAAAACACCGGTGAGTATACGGCATTACCTCGTTACAGGTGTGGCGAGAAGAAACAATTTGGCAGGCAACAATTTAAGGTGCGTTGCCAATCTAGTAACGTCAATAGCAAATAGCCGTTTATCTCACTTTAAACGGTTTTTTTGTGGTCAGGGGGACTGGTAAATGTTGAGGATTGATGCTACACTGATATTCTCATCGCCTTTTTGTTCGAAGGCACGTTATAGTTAATTTTAACCAGGAGAAGAATTAAGCGGCCTGCTGTTGCGATTTTGCCACCATCATACTTTCAATGTTTAGATGATAATCTAACTCAGGCCACTCCACGCCGGTCCCACGACAAATAAACTGATAATTTAACAATTGCTGAAAAGAAGCCTGCCGCAACTCGTGATAGCAAACCATCGGCGTGGAGATGATTCGTCCATCTGTTAATTCCACATGAAGGTATTTATCATCAAAGTGAACTGATTTACCGATAAAAGTATTCATTCCATTTCCTCTCAAATTCTTTGCAATGTTCTTGCACTATCTGCACTGCTTTTCTTAGGTCTTGCGCTTTGAGGCAACTGTTGACCACGCGCACTCAATTTTAGCAAAATCTCCACCTTTCATGACATGAACGTGTTTTGGTTCATGTTCATTGGCATAAAAGAAAAATTTGAATCCTTCATGGAGGAGTAAAGTTGGCATAGTTTAAAGCACCTATTAACTTAATCAATGGTAGCTTAATATAAAGCTATATAGATGTCAAAAAGTTTTTTGACAGAACTAAAATACGTCAGAGAATATTGACTGATGGTGAAGAAGTTATAATAGTAGTATTTATATATATATGTACGATAAATAACAATTCCATGAACACGGTGTTACCCCCACTGCCATTAACTTACTACTGGAGTCTAAATCTTCAGAGTTTGACCTGGGCTTGTCAAATCTGAAGATTTGGGGTCCAGTAGTAAGTTAAGCCTGGGGTCTAAATCTTCAGAGTTGGACCTGGGCTTGCCAAATCTGAAGATTTGAACTCCAGTAGTAAGTTAAGCCTGGAATCCAAATCTTCAGAGTTTGTGAAATTGTTATTTATCTACATATATATAGTAATATTCATCAACTCTGGTACTACTGAAGCATTAGTTGGTGTGCCACACCTATTTTCGTGTATGAATTGGAGTAGAGGCTTTAGCCTCACTGCTATTAAGTTAAGGCGCGTTGGAGTCCAAATCTTCAGATTTGGACGAGATTGGTCAAGGTAAGACGGCGTTGCCAAATCTGAAGATTTGGACTCCAACGCCGTAACTTCAGCTTAACTTAATGGCATTGAGGCTTTAGCCTCTACTCCAAGCGACCGCTACTTCTATCGACTTCTACTCGAACCGGCCTCTACTTCAATTCCTCCATTAACCTAGGTGTAGCATACTAAGGTTGTACACATCTACCTGAATACTACTATAGCTGAAACCTGGGTGACACGGTACCCTCACCCTTCGGCCACCTCCCTCTGGGAGAGGGCCGGGGGTGAGGGAAAATACCGTCGAATTTTTGCTTCAGTACTTAATACCTCCATTGGTTGGCAGGGATTATCATTTTTTCTTCTTAGGCCGTTGCCAGCTAGGCACACTGGTTTGCGCGGCACGACTAAAAGTCAACGTCTCCGGTGGCGTGTTTCGAGTAATCGTCGAGCCAGCACCAATAGTCGCACCGGTGCCGATTATCACGGGAGCGACTAACTGTGTATCCGAGCCAATAAACGCGCGGTCTCCAATAATGGTTTTATGCTTGTTGGCACCGTCATAATTGCAAGTAATCGTCCCCGCACCAATATTAACAGCGTAACCCACTTCCGTGTCTCCGATATAACTTAAATGATTAATTTTGGAATCATGAGCCACGCTAGATTTTTTAATTTCAACGAAATTTCCAATATGCACCTGCTCTGCTAAAACCGTCTCTGGTCGTAATCGCGCAAACGGTCCAATTCGACAATTCGCACCTACGATGGTTTCTTCGATCACACAGTTAGCAAAAATTTCCGTATCATCTCCAATCCGAGCATTGCGAATAACCGTGTGCGGACCAATTTTGACTCGCTGACCTAGTGTCACTGGTCCTTCTAAAATCACATTCACATCAATTATCACATCTCGTCCTGCTTGGACCGTGCCGCGAATATCCAGCCGCGCTGGATCCTTGACGGTCACGCCTGCTAACATTAAACGATTGACCTGTTGCGTTTGATAGTAACGTTCTAACTGTGCTAATTGTAGCCGATCATTCACGCCCATGACTTCATGCACCTCATCAGTAGCCACCGTGTGTATGGTCAATGCTTCCTGGGCCGCTAAGGCAATAATATCGGTCAGATAGTATTCGCCTTGAGCATTCTGGTTGGTGAGTAAATTTAACCAACGACGCAAATAACTGGCGGGTACGGCCAGGATACCGGTATTCACTTCTTTAATTAATTTCAGGGTCGCGTCGGCATCTTTTTCTTCCACAATTTTTTCTACCCATCCTTGGGCATTGCGGACGATTCTACCATAGCCATAAGGATTCGCCAATTCTACGGTTAACACCGCCATACTATTGGCATCAGCTCTTGAACATAAATGTTGTAAAGTGGTAGCGCCGATCAATGGCACATCGCCATATAAAATTAGCACCTGTTGGTCGTCAGAAATAAAGGGCATCGCTTGAGCGACCGCATGACCAGTGCCTAATTGGGGTGTTTGTTCAATCAAAGTCACTGGCGCGTTAGCCAACGCCGTTTTAACTTGGTCTCCACCGTGACCATAGACGAGGTGAATTTGGTTCGGTTGAAGAGTCAAAGCGGTGGTAATGACGTGGGTGATTAACGGTTGGCCCGCGAGTGAATGTAACACTTTGGGTAAATCGGAGTGCATCCGTTTACCTTGCCCGGCGGCTAAAATAACAATGGCTAGTTTCAAGTGAAAACTCCTTAATTATTATATAGATTTGACAACTTTTAGAAAGTTGTCAAATCTAAAAGGTGGTTAAATCCAAAGTCAAAAACGATAGGACAGACCCAAGCGATAAGAAAGAATTTGTTCAGAAATGTCCCAGGAGAATTTATTAAAATTTTCATAATAATAATCATGTCGAATCAATGATAAATCGTAGCCCCAATGTTGAGTTAACGAACCTTTCCATTGTACCATTAAGCTGGTGCCAGAAGCATCTCCTTCAGCGGTACCAATGGCTAAATCTTTATAAAATGTAGCCATTTTCGCAAAGGCCGCACTGAAAGCCAACAATCCCTTATCCGCGATTTTCCAATGACCACCGGCACCAATAAAAGCACCTTTACCCGCTAAACTGATTTTCGCGCCCACAAAAGGCGAGGGAGCCAGTGCAGTGAGGTTAGATTTACCATATTTATAGCCGGCAAAAATACTGATAGATTGGTTTGAGGCATAACCGATAGTGGCGGTAAAATCGGTGCGATCAAACGTGATTCGATCGGTGGATAATAGGTTATTAGTGGGTTCTTCACTAGCGGTAATATTTTTTTCTCCTCCTAGGTCGAAATAGAACGGTTGATAAACCAGGGTCGCATTACCGCCTAATGAATGAGTGATGCCTTTGACTCCTCCATTGAACACCGAATATTCGAAATGGCGTTCTGAGTAAAAGAGATTGGGATTAATGGAAATCTCGGTGGCTATTGCGGATAGGGTTAAACCGTAATAAAGTAAACCGAGGAAGATAATATGAGTAAGCAGACGTTTCATAATGAATGGTTACATAGGTTCCGATTCGAGATTTGACAACTTTCGAAAAGTTGTCAAATCTGGGGGTCAGTTTAAGATTTGACAACTTTCGAAAAGTTGTCAAATCTAATTTACCCAAGATTTGACAACTTTCGAAAAGTTGTCAAATCTAATTTACCCAAGATTTGACAA
>DZAL01000030.1:1682-6009 GCA_022729575.1 Thiomargarita sp. | reverse complement strand
CTTTCGAAAAGTTGTCAAATCAAAGTTGTCAAATCTGGGGAGGCCAGTTTAAGATTTGACAACTTTCGAAAAGTTGTCAAATCAAAGTTGTCAAATCTAGGTGTTACCAATTCACCTTACGCACCACCACCCCCGGCCCCTCCTTAGTAAGGAGGGGAGTATCCCTGGCGGCACCGGTGGTATGTACTCCCCTCCTTACCAAGGAGGGGCCGGGGGTGGTTAGGTTAACCGTGCGTAAGGTGAGTTACCAAATCTATTGCTTAAAACGATGGTGCAAAAATAATACTCGGCGGTGGTGGTGGTGCCGGGTCGGTCTCTTTCAATTTGGGGGTGGAGGTAGGAGTAGCATTTAGTTGTCGTGAAACCTCCTGTTGCAAAGTTAATAAACCACTATGTGTTGGATTAATGGCTAACCCTTTATTAATTAAAGCTAAACTTTCTGAAAAATGTCCTAATTGAATTTGTTGTTGCGCTAATTTTTCATATTCTTGAACCCTCTGTGGCAAATCGGTGCCAACGGCTGGGTGAAGCTGAGGTTTCTCCTCTTCTACGGTTTTAGAGTTTAGTGAATTTGGCGTGCGTACTGTGGCTGGCGGCTCGGTTTTAGGCGTGGGCGCGAACTTCGTGACCTTCGCTGGTGCCACCAGTATCGGTGGCAATTTGGCCGGCACCTTGGAAGTCATCGATGAGGTCATTGATGGAGCCATCGCTTCAATCTGATGGGACTGGATTATTTTTTGCTTCATCGTTTGACGTAACGCTAATAAGCCGGCATGAGTAGGTAACACGGTTAATCCTTTTTCAATCCACTCTAAATTTTTCACGACATTATCTGGTTTAAGCCGGGCCAATCGTTCATATTCATTAGCAATTTTGATAAGACCGGCGGATGCCGCTTGATTATCTACTTCTAACTGTAACACCGCTTGATAAGTGTCATACGCATTATCACCGGCCGGCTCGATCAAACGTAACGTCGTCAGCTGCTGTTGAGCCATTTTAAGTAATTCGGCAATTTTCTGTTGTTTCGCCTGTCTGGCCTCAGCCTCTCGTTGTTGAACCAGTTTGGTTTCCATCAAAGAATGTCGCAATGATAATAAACCCGAATGAGTAGGAAATTTGGCCAATCCTTTTTTAACCATGGCCAATTGTGGCTCGAAGAGAGTTTCTTGTCGTGCTAGTTGCTCATAACGGTCTGCTACTTGTTGCAATCCCATCTTCGCCGTAGGGTGCTGTGAGTCTATTGACAATACTTTTTGATAGTTAGTATAAGCCAGGTCTAATTGTCCTAGCGTGAGAGAATCGATAGCCTGTTCAAGTAGTTGTTGAATTTGTTGAGACCGTGCCACCGCTTGTTGTCGCGCAATAATGTCGGTTTTAAGTTTCAATAAACCGGTATGAGTCGGCATCAATTGTAAACCTTGTTGGACCTGCTGTAAACTTTCCGTAAATTGACCTTTTTCTTGCGCTAACCGGGCTAATTGGTAAAAAAGGTCAACTTTTTTCAAAATTCCATCGTTGGCTGGGACCTGATTATGATCACTATGAGGTTTATTTTGCTGCGCAGTGGACGAATTATCTTCTTGAATTACCGTTAATTTTTCAGGCTCACTGTCACTGGATGACGGTGCTTGCTCTAATGAATATGGAGTCGTCATGTATTGGTCATTAATCCAATAAAATCCTATTCCAGTGAGTGCAATGAGCAGTAATGTCACTACTAATAAAATGGTTAGCCGTTGGTTACGTTGACGAAATGGGCGAGATGTCAATTCTACGTCAGTCGTGGCCACTAGAGTAATCACTTTTCCTGAAAGTGCCGCCTTAAACTCTGCTACTGTTTGAAAACGCTCTTCTAATTTAATCGCCAATGCTTTCATGATGGCGCAATTTAAATAGTCAGGCAAATCCACCCCCGGCACCGTGGCCGGTGAAATTAAAGTATCTTCACCAAATCTATCAGTGGCTGCCGGGGGGAGTGTCCCTGTAATAAGTAGATATAATAAAGCACCACAGGCATAAATATCCGTCCATGGGCCAATTTTACCACGTCCTGAATACTGCTCTAACGGCGAATAACCATGTTTTAGTACCAAAGCCAAACTGCGACTTTCTTCACCTACCCGATGACGGGCAGCCCCAAAATCAATTAAAATCGGAACTCCCGTGGTTAAAATACGAATATTTTGTACTGAGATGTCACAATGGTACAAGTAATGAGCGTGAATTTCGGTCAACGCCTCTAAAATAGGCCAAATTATGGCTAATGCGTTTGCCACTGGCAACCGTCCCCCTGCTTGAGTTAGAATATGCTCTGGACTATCCCCTTCCAGATATTCCATGACCATATAACCCGTTTGATTTTCTTCAAAAAAATTGATAACTTTAACGATATTAGGGTGATTAAATTTAGCCAAGTGCCTGGCTTCTTGGATAAATAAATGTAACCCTTTTTGAAAGGCATCTTCTTGTCTTTTTACTGGTATAATAGAAAGCGTATGAAAATCACGGGTAGCCAGTGCTGATGGTAGGTATTCTTTAATGGCGACTCTTTTTTGCAACCACTGGTCCACACCAATATAAGTGATGCCAAAGCCACCTTGACCTAAATATTTACCAATAATGTATTGATTTTTAAGTAAAGTTCGTGGTTTTAAATACAACGGATGTACTTTATATTTTCGTTGATCATAACCACAATAAGGGCATCGCATCTCTAGGTTACCCTTATTTTGCATACAGTTAATACAGAACGTATCAAATTCAGTGGTCTCGGTCATTTTGTAATTTATTTGTTGAAACAAAGTATTAGCCATCATATCGACGAGTATCCTCACCTCATGCCTGATCCCTCGGTCAACCAGGCAATAGTATTTTTTAGATTTTACCAGTCTCTTCAGTTAGTCGCCAATAATTAGTCCACGGAAAGCCGGCGGATAAGTTTTTTAATTCATGGTGATTAACTACGGTAAGAGAGTAAACTCTACTTTTTTATAAATTTTCCGAATTTTAGTCTAACTAAGCCGATTTTTCTATGTTTAACCTATTAGTATTACACGGCCCGAATTTAAATTTGTTAGGTGAACGTGAGCCTAAACATTATGGTAAAACCACGTTGGCAGGGATTAATCAACAATTAGTTGAATTAGCCCAGACGGCCGGTCATACGCTTCTTACTTTTCAAAGTAATGCGGAACATGAATTGCTAGAACAAATTCATGCTGCACGTCGGGATCAAGTGGATTTTATTATCATCAACCCTGCTGCTTTTACTCACACCAGTGTCGCTTTACGCGATGCGTTATTGGCTGTGGCTATCCCTTTTATTGAAGTGCATCTATCCAATGTCCACGCTCGCGAGCCGTTTCGCCATCACTCTTACTTTTCTGATCTGGCCATAGGAGTTATTAGCGGACTCGGTGCTCACGGTTATACTTTAGCATTACAAGCTGCACTGTCTATTTTGCATTTGAGAGAGGTCAATGGACATTCGAAAAATCCGTAAACTCATCCAACTTATAGAAACATCTGGCATTGCTGAGATAGAAATCCGCGAAGGTGAAGACTCAGTACGTATTAGTCGTTATCCCAGTGCCTCGGTAGTTATGCCTACGGCGGCTATGCCGTCAATGGTCATGCCATCAGCCCCTAACATGACCTCCTCAACCGGGCCTGCGGCGCCAGTTGTTAAACCAGAGGAACCAAAAGGGCATATTATTTATTCTCCTATGGTCGGTACCTTTTATCGTTCTTCTTCACCCGCCGTTAAAGCATTTGTAGAAGAAGGGCAACGAGTTAATGAAGGCGATACTTTAGGTATTATCGAAGCCATGAAAATTCTTAATCAAATCACCGCGGATAAAGCGGGCGTAGTGGCTAAGATTTTAGTGGAAAACGGCGCCCCTATAGAATATGGCCAACCCTTATTTGCGATCGAATAAATAACTCGCTTTACACATAACTACCTCCAGTCCCTCCTTGGCTAGAATGGGAGTCGGCCCTAACCACTCAGTTGGCACATACTTCCCGTCTTAAGCAAGGAGAGGAGTTGAGGAGGGTTGAATTAACCGTGTGTAAGATGAATAAATAAGCCAATTTCAAAGAAAAGAAGTAGCAAACTGGCCTTGCTGCCATGACTGAAAGTTTGCTACTTCACTACTCATTAACTCACCTTACGCACAACCACCCCCAACCCCTCCTTGGTAAGGAGGGGAGTGAACCAACCCTCCTTGGTAAGGAGGGGAGTGAACCACCCCTCTTTGGTAAGGAGGAAGTGAACCACCCCTCTTTGGTAAGGAGGAAGTGAACCACCCCTCTTTGGTAAGGA
>DZAL01000030.1:0-1582 GCA_022729575.1 Thiomargarita sp. | reverse complement strand
GGAAGTGAACCACCCCTCCTTACCAAGGAGGGGTTGGGGGTGGTTGTGCGTAAGGTGAATCACTAACAAAGGTTGAAACCATGCTATCAAAAGTTCTTATCGCTAATCGCGGCGAAATTGCTCTTCGCATTCTACGTGCTTGTCGAGAACTGGGTATCAAAGTTGTGGCCGTTCATTCCACTGCCGACCGTGACTTGAAACATGTGCGGCTGGCGGATGAATCGGTATGTATAGGGCCACCGCCAGCCGCCAGTAGTTATCTTAACATTCCCGCTATCATCAGTGCGGCAGAAGTCACTGATTCAGTGGCAATTCACCCCGGTTATGGCTTTTTATCAGAAAATGCTGATTTTGCTGAACAAGTAGAAAAGAGTGGTTTTATTTTTATCGGACCACGACCCGAAACTATTCGCTTAATGGGAGACAAAGTGTCTGCCATTGCCACCATGAAAAAAGCCGGTATTCCTTGTGTCCCCGGCTCCGATGGGCCGTTAGGTGATGACCTCGAGCAAAATTTTAGAATTGCCAAAGACATTGGTTACCCAGTCATCATCAAAGCGGCGGGCGGCGGCGGTGGACGAGGGATGCGAGTAGTACGTAGTGAAGCGGCTTTACATAATGCCATTATCCTGACCAGAAGTGAAGCCGCCGCAGCTTTTGGGAATGAACAAATCTATATGGAGAAATTTTTGGAAAATCCTCGCCATATTGAGTTTCAAGTGTTGGCCGACGCTTTCGGCAAAGCGATTTATTTAGGGGAACGAGATTGCTCCATGCAACGTCGTCACCAAAAAATTATCGAAGAGGCACCAGCCCCCGGTATCAGTAAAAATTTACGGCATAAAATAGGAGAACGTTGCGCCGAAGCTTGTCGAGAAATCGGCTATCGGAGCGCCGGTACCTTTGAATTCCTATATGAAAACCACGAATTTTATTTTATTGAAATGAACACGCGCATTCAAGTAGAACATCCGGTGACCGAATTAACTACAGGGTTGGACCTGGTTCGTGAACAACTGTTAATTGCCGCCGGCGAATCGTTAAGCTACCAACAAAGCGATATTCATATTCAAGGCCATGCGGTCGAATGTCGAATCAATGCCGAAAATCCTGAAACCTTTTTACCCAGTCCTGGGACTATTACTCGTTACCATGCCCCCGGCGGTCCTGGTGTAAGAGTGGACACCCATATTTATAGTGGCTATCCTGTACCACCCTATTACGATTCAATGATCGGTAAAGTTATTACCTACAGTGATACTCGTAAGTCAGCAATTGCCAGAATGAAAATGGCTTTAGAGGAAATGATTATTGACGGTATTAAAACCAACATTCCACTGCATCAATCGTTACTAACCGATGCTAACTTTTTAGCTGGAGGGACTAATATTCACTATCTGGAAAAGAAATTAGGCGTGAGCTAATTTTCCTTAATTCCTAATACGATGAAGAGATAATTCTCGCCCGTCATCGAGGCTGGCAAAGTGTTGCTTAGGAGTCCGGAATTTATTCCGTCCCCTAGCCGTTGGAGTCCGGAATTTATTCCGTCCCCTAGCCGTTGGAGTCCGGAATTTATTCCGTC
>DZAL01000183.1 GCA_022729575.1 Thiomargarita sp. | reverse complement strand
AGGTGCTAACTTTCCTAAACCTTACCAGTTTGAGGTTTCCTAAACCTCACCGGTTTAGGAAACCTCGGCGTTTCTAAGTTTCCTAAACCTCAAAGGTTTCTTCTCGTTCCCACGCGCCAGCGTGGGAACGAGATAAAAACTTACTGGTGTGCATAGAGTAGATATTCAGTTGGCACCTACTCCCCTCCTTAACCAGGAGGGGCTGGGGGTGGTTGAGTTACTTTACTTTTCTTCTACTGCCAGAATCACATCACCGGCTTTGAATACACAACCGAAAGTTTCTCCTTCTTTAATTCCTAATTCGTTAATAGCAGCTTGAGGGACTAAGACCCTTAACCAGTCGCCACCTTTGAGTTCTAAGGTAATTTCAGCAGTTAAGCGGGCGTGGATGATATTGATGACTTTACCAATTAAGTAGTTGCCGGCGCTGAAGCGGAGACCACAATTGGGATTGACCAGAATGAGATGAGGGGCGCGAATCAGGACATAGACTTGACTACCTTCAGTTAGACCGAGCCGATTGATGCTACTTAAAGTTGGCACCGCATGAATTTCATCTCCTCCTTTGAGGCTTAATATGACTTCACCTTCATATACTCGTGGTTTGACGCGGATGACGGTGCCAAATAATTGATTACGGATGCTGATGCGGTCTGAAATGGGTTTTAGTTCTTGTTCTGGTGGTGGTTTCTGGGATTTTAAACCTTCGCCCATGTTAGGAATGACTCGTTGGTCAAAGACATCTATCCAAGCTTGGTAATGCTCTTGAGTCCAGCCCTCGCCGCAGTATTTTGACAATATTTCAATAAAGACCGTTTTGAATCGGTCTAAGTCTTCGACCGTCAGTTGGAATTGGTGGTGGCGTTCTCCTAGTTTAACCATTTGGGGATGAGTAACTTCAGTCTCGTCGGATATACGTGCGATAAAGGCCATGGTTTCTAGCATTTTTTCCCGTTGTCGATCTAACGATTCGGAGAATAATACTTGGTAGTGTGGATAGTATTGAAATAGGCGGTCATAGAAAGATTGAATAACTTCGTGGTGTTTGCCGGCCAGTTGGTCCCAGGTTTGGCCCAGTAGTTCTGAATTCATAAATCTCCTCCATCTTGAATGTGGTATGGATCCTAATTAGCCTAATTAAATCAATTGGCTTAATTTTAGTTATAGTAATATTCACCCACTGTTGTACTTAAAGTCTGAGGGATAACACCCCTCGAAGGGGTGTTATCCCTGCTGCCAGGTTTAGGAATCTTCGTCTCCGGCGGTTAGTACTTCCATTGGCTGGTAGGGACTAGCAAAATTTGATTGAGTAAGGTGCCTTTTAATAGAAGACCTTTATAACTTCACACTCCGTCGCAGTTAGACCTCCTTGAGTGCGGATTAAGTTTCCTAAACTTCGAAAGTTTAGGAAACTTTAGTTTAGGAAACTTTGGTGCGAATTAGGTTTCAGTCGCCAATATCACATTGGTGGCTTTAAATATACCGCATAGTTTGTCTCCCAATTTAATCTCTAAGTCATTGACCGTATCTTGAGAAACAATAGCTTTGAGAACGTCTCCGCCTTTAAGTTCTAAGATGATTTCAGTGCTTAAGCGAGCATAGTGCAAGTCAATGACTTGGCCGCAGAGACAGTTGGCGGTACTAAATTTCAACTTGGAGTCAGCTTTGACTAAAATCAGATGCGGTGCTCTAATTAAAATATGGGCTTGGCTTCCTACCGTGAGACCGAGTTTTTTTATGCTCTCCAGTGTTAGTATCGCTAATACAGTCTCTCCACCTTTGAGTGCGAGTGTAACTTCTCCATGATACATACGGGCTTTAATTTCTGTTACGGTCCCTAACAGTTGATTTCTGACGCTAGTGCGGGTGTTGAGGTTACGTATTTCTGGCGTGCGTGGTTTAGCTACTTTTAATCCTTCCAACATCCCAGGAATGAGACTTTGGTCAAAGACTTCTTCCCAGGAGGTTTCACATTCGGTAGTCCATTCTGGGCAAAATTGTTTTAAGACGGTTAAGTAGGCCGTTTTAAACTTTTCCAAATCGCCCCTATTGAGTTGTAGTGGGCTGTGTCTCTCTCCCAATTTAATTAAGCGGGGATGTGAGATTTCACTTTCTCCAGAAACTCGGGCCACCATCGCTACCGTTTCTACCATTTTGGCCATTTCGCGTTGTATGGATTCGGAAAATAAGGGTTTGTAGTGAGGATGTTGTTGAAATAGGAGTTCGTAAACCGCATCGATAAATTCGGTTTGTCGTGGTGCCAATTTATCCCAACTTTGTCCAATCAGTTCAGTATTCACAAAAATCCTCCATTAGTTGCCAATTTTGTTGTATGTTATAGTTTTAACTTAAGGACTTACGCACCGGCCACCGTAATCACTCGTAATCACTAACTCGCTGATTGACAACAATTCACTGGTTTAGGTGCATCAGTCCAGGCTAACAATGTTAATTTCAGAATTAATTCTAAATTCCCTTCTATCCTAATTAATTTTGCTTAATTGTCAATACCCTGGCCAATCTTGCAAATTATAGTTCTATATTGAGGTATAAATAATTCTTGGTTTAATTGACATTCTAAGAATGTAATATCTTGGTTTATCATTTAAAATCAATTTGTTATTATCAATAATTCTTTCGACAAAAAATTGCTTCGACTTTTAATGAAGATTCATTAGTTCAATCATGAATGGAATCAAGACCCAAAAATGATTAATTTTCCCAAAGTGGTTGAAGATGTTGATTGTACCTTAATGTGCTACTTAGTTCAAGTCAGTTAAACGAACTTAAATTCATCGGTGCCACTGGTAATCCGTGACTTACCCAACTGACAATACCACCATGAAGATTATATACCTTGTCATAACCACGTTGAGTTAGGTATAAACAGGCCTGGGCCGATCTTGCACCGGTACGACAATAAAATACAACTTCTTGCTCTGAAGGTACTTCTTCTATTCGTAAAGGCAACACACTGAGAGGGAGTGGTTTGCCTTGAGGAATGGAGGCTTGTAGCATTTCTTGAGGAGTTCGGACATCTAATAAGACCGGTGGTTTTTCGCTTGCTAACCTTATGGCAAGTTCACGGGAGTCTATTTCTTTAACCAGCATAATTTATTCATCTCGTTGATTATTAAAAATTATTTAATAGGGATAGTTGAAGATATTTTAATATTTTAATATTGTTCATTGTTAATGCTAACCCAATAATATTGTAAATTTAAGTCACGTTTTAACGACAAAATTATGTTTACTATTCAATTAATTATAATTGGAATATTTATTGCTTAATTTATTTAACTATTTGAATTTAAAATAATTAATAGGTTCAATGCCAATGTGTAACTGGTCATACTGATTTTGATAAATTGGAAAATTGCGCAATCTTAAAATTTTTCATTAATTAAATTCTTAATTATTTTCTTGAAGATTACTTTCCAGTGTAAAAATAAAATTTTACGGTGGATACACGGTCTAGGAATACTTCTATGCGTTATTTACTATTATTAATCAGTTATCTTTTGACTTTACCTTGTATGGCAATAGAGCTACCTGATATTGGTAATTCGGCGGATGCAGCTATATCTCCCAGCGAAGAACAAAAATTGGGAGAGGCTTTTTTTCGTCAAATTCGTCGTCAAGCGGAAGTTATAGATGACATCGAAGTAAATAATTATATCAATGAATTAGGTCGGCAACTGGTTTCTTATAGCGATAATCCTCAACAGTTATTTCAATTTTTTGTGATAAAAGAAGACTCCATTAACGCTTTTGCCGTTCCAGGTGGTTTTATCGGAGTAAATACGGGTTTAATTTTAAAAACTCGTGATGAAAGTGAATTAGCTTCTGTATTAGCGCATGAAATTGCTCATATTACACAACGTCATATTGCTCGTACTGAAGAAGCCAGTCAACGGTATTCATTGCCTATGATGGCCGCTTTAATTGCAGCTTTGCTGGTGGGAGGTGCTAATCCGCAAATTGCCGAGGCCGCCGTGGCCGCCGTCGTGGCCGGTAGTATACAAATGCAATTGAATTTTACCCGTGAGCATGAGAAAGAGGCCGACCGTGTAGGGATGAAAATTCTGGCGGAGGCTGGTTTTGATCCGCATAGTATGCCAGCTTTTTTTAAACGTTTACAAGAAGCTAATCGTTTTTATGAAAATAGTAATATCCCTGAATTTTTAAGAACTCATCCTGTGACCAGTGACCGAATTGCCGAGGCTCAAAATCGAGCCGATAAATATTTAGTCACCTCTGCTGATGACACGCCATATTATCATCTGATGAAAGCTAAATTATTGGTGGTAATTGAGCGCAATCCTAATCAGTTATTGAAAAATTTGAAAAATATGTTTAAAGAAGGCCGCTATCGTGATGAACGTGCCTTGCGCTATGCTATTGCGTTAGCTCAGTTGACGACTAAACAACCGGCAGGAATTCAAGAACAATTAGAATGGTTATCTAAAAATGATACTGATCGAGTAATGTATCGATTGCTTAATGCACAATCATTATGGTTAAAACAACAGTACCCACAAGCGAAAGCAGTTTATGAGCAAGCGTTACAAGTATACCCTGGCAACACAATTTTAGGTATAGATTATGCCGAAAAATTATTACAAAATGATAGCATGATTAATGCAACAATTGCCAAAAAAGTATTATCAACACTTCCTACTTCTGTCAACAATCCCTATTATTATCATTTGTTGGCACAGGCATACGAAAAAATTGGAACCAGTGTGGAAGCATCCTTAGCTCTGGCTGAAAGTTATTATCTCGGCGGTCAAACTTCTTTGGCGGTAGAGCAACTGCGTCAAGCTCGTGAACAGAAAAATTTAAATTTTTATATGTCTTCACGCATAGAGGCACGTTATGAGCAGTTGAAAGAAATTTTGCGGGAAGAGCAGAAAGCGTTGGGATTAGAATAGGAAGACTAAAAATTGGCCAATTTTAGGTAATTAAAATTTACCACTCCAATTATAATAGTTAAATTTATTTAAAACTTGCTTTATACGATAATTAGTTCTATAAATAAGTTCGACATTTGATAATTTTTTTTAAATTGTCAAATCTATTCAAATCTCAAAAACAGGATACTGTATTGTAATGAATATACTTCGACGACAATTTTTAACCGACATGTTAACCACCAGTAGCGCGTTAATGTTAAGCGCCTGGCTACCACGCTCGGTGATGGCGGAATGGCCAAACACAGCTTTCGCCGCGAAAACCCCTGACACCGTGATTAAGGCACTGTTTAACCACTCTGAAATTACGGACAGTGATAAGATCGAGATAACGACTCCTACGGTGGCTGAAAATGGAGCCATTGTACCTGTAGAAATTTTTGTTAAATTACCTAAAGTAGAGTCGATAACGATAATCGCGGATAGAAACCCAGTGCCTCTCATCGGCCAATTCAATTTTCCAGTGCCGGAAAATACCATTCCTTGGGTAAAAACTCGGATTAAAATGGGAACCACTTCTCATCTCATCGCGGTAGTTAAAGCCGACGGTAAATTATATCGGGCCCAACGAGAAGTCAAAGTCACCGTTGGCGGTTGCGGAGCAAGCTAACCGGCTAAACCTAGCACAATAGAGGCATTAACTAATTATGGTAGCAGAAAATACTTCCAACAAATCCAATATTGACACCACTGTAGGCACTCCCACGCCGGCACCTCCGATAGTACCAACGGCCCCCACTTCTACCATTCGTCTAAAAGCTAAACTGAATAAGGATGGAATCACTGAAATTAAAGCTTTGATTACTCATCCGATGGAAACCGGCTTACGCCGGGACCCAGCGACAGGTGTGCCCATCCCAACTCACTTTATTCAGGAAGTCACTGGCGAGCACCAGGGCAAAATTATTCTAACCACGCTCTGGAATAGTGGTATCTCTAAAGATCCTTACCTCTCCTTTAAGTTCAAAGGGGGTAAAGTTAACGATAAAGTTAAACTGAGTTGGAAAGATAATTTTGGTAACAGTGACTCCGTCGAAGCGGCCATTGAAGCAGAAGAGCCGGAAGAAAAAGTGTTAATCCAATAATTCCTGGTTCAGAAAAGATTTGACAACTTTTTAAAAGTTGTCAAATCTAAATTAATGGTGAATTATGAATAGAACAACTTGTTTGATAACTTACTGGAGTTTACTCTCATTGCTACTGACGAGTTGTAGTGGATTATTGTTGCCCTCCATAGAAACCACTAGCAAATCACCTTGGCAAAGTTTTGAAGAAGCCAAAATTGCTTTCGATAAAGTTATTCCTAACCAAACTACTCGTGAAGATTTGAAAAAACTTAGCTTTGACCCTTTTGAAACGCCTAATGTCAGTTTGATTACCTATTTGGAGTTAACCCAAAAATTCATTCCCAACCAATCGATTCGTTTAGAAGATTTAGATCCCAATGTTCAAGATTGTCTAAAAACCAAAGAAGCCTGTCAAGGCTATCAAGTCTCTCCGCAAATGCTTCATAGTAAACGGTATGGTAACCTGTTATTAGATTTATTTAATTTTCGCCGCCAGAAACTCTCGTCCGGTTGGAAATTTGATGCTTTAATTGTCCTCAAGGATGACCTGGTAGTTTATAAACTTTGGGGAGGGGAACCGAATATCTCGGAAACGGAAGACAAAAAAAATCCCTTAGGTCCCTTTCAAGACATTGGGAATGTGTTACCTCCAATAAAGTTTTGACAACTTTTTAAAAGTTGTCAAATCTGATACAGATTTAATTATTTTAGTTTTCCTGCTCCACACCGTTTTAATGAAAATATATGTATATATTAACATGTTATTTTAAATTTGGTGTAACAATTGCAGTAAGATATTCAATGACAGGGATATCCAAATAAAAAATCATTATTCATTTTATTGCAGATGGTTTTTTTAGTGAATATTTTAAACTATACTATTTCGCTACTATTGATTTGAATGGCCACTTTTTTTGCTATAGTAATATCCTTATCCAGTTGTCCCATAATGAGTTTGGCCAGCCAGCAGGGATAACACCCCTCGAAGGGGTGTTATCCCTCGAAAAGTACAACAGTAGGTGAGTATTACTATAACTAACTTTATTTTAACAAAAAATTTAAGTTCGAGATTTGACCACTTTTTTTTAGAGTTGTCAAAATTTATTATTCAAATCGGTAGCACTAAAAAAGGTAGTGATAATATTTGTGTAATACCTTGTTATTATTTAGAAACTTGCAAAAGTTATCACCACTGAGTGTAGCAACTATCTAAAAATCTATACATTTAGTCTGGAAAAATCAAAAATTTTTGATATTAAGCCAACAATGTGTCATACTCACTCATCACATTCCTTATTTTAAGACATCTGTGACAGGAGAAAAACAACAATGTTTAGAAAACTCAATCCGTTATTATTAGTAACCACCCTACTTATGCCTATTAGTACATGGGCTATTGAACTGACAGATTACACTACTGTGGACAGCTTCTATCAAGAGGCTTTTGTCAACAGCCAGTTTAACTTACGTTCAGGTAATCAAGATCAAACCAGCATAGATGGCAATGCTACTGGCAATTATGATATTACTTACAGTACCTTACCTTTTGTGTGGGGCATTAGAGGCGACGGTAAGTTAGACATCAACCGTGGCAAAAATGAAAGTGCCTCGACCGAAAAAGGCTACGATTTTCTGCTTCATGGCAATGCTGACAAATACTTCAATCCGGAAGGTCTATTGTTGGGTTATGGTTCATTTGACTTAGGTTATCGCAAACCGATGGGCGTTGATGATGCCGATGATCCATTTGCGAAGATTGGTGGTGGAGTTGGTTATGGTCGAGTAATCAATGCCACTCCCCTGGCAGACATCTTACGAGTAATGGAAGAATTAAGAAAATATGGTTTGTTGACTAAAGAACCTTCTGACCAAATTTACTTAGCTATGGCCGCCGTAGTTGCCAAAGAAGAAGAATATAAAAGTAAATACGGGTTTGCAGATTACAAAGTCTATTGGATTGATGATTTAGAAAAAGTCCTGCAAAAGGCTGGTCTACTCAAAAACAACACGCTGGGGACCGTAGGTGTTATTAAAATCCAAGATGTTTTAATTAATGAGCCTATTAGTATTCGTAAACATGGTTGGATTGGCAAAGTAGGCGCAGGCTTTGTACTTTCCAGCTATGATGGCAGTGAAAGCGATCCCTCAGTGGATGCTTCTTTTGAGTACGCTTATCCGGTCAACTATGAATTACAACTTATTAATTTGGCAAGCTACTCCACTATTTTGGCGGATGATATTACTCATCACTTCAATAACCGTTTCAGCTTGACTTACGAAATAGCAGACCGCATTGACTGGGAAAATGCTTGGAATTTAGACATGATTTTACCGACCGAAGACAATGCTGATAATACGATTACTAACAGCTTAAGTTCTTCTTTTCGCTACTATATTTCCAACTTAGTCGATGCCAATGTCACACTATCTATGACTCAAGTGGAAGATGATATTGACAATAATGGCAATGACGATGCCGATACCTCTCTTTTATTTGGATTAAGATACCGCTTGAAATAACCCTGAACTAGATTTGACAACTTTTTTAAAGTTGTCAAATCTTGAAACCGGCTGGATTTGACAACTTTTTTAAAGTTGTCAAATCTTGAAACCGACTAGATTTGACAACTTTTTTAAAGTTGTCAAATCTTGAAACACCGGGACATGATTCAACTATTGGAATCAAAGCCGTGGCAAACTGTTGTTTGCTACGGTTTACGCACATTTAACATAACCACCCCCAACCTCTCCTTAGTAAGGAGGGGCCGGCAGTGGTTATGCGTTAAGTGAGTTACAATTTATAGACGGAAAAATACGCATCAGAATAAACTTTGTTACGTAAGAGACCACACTCGCCGTTAAATTTATCACTTTCCATCACCAGATGAGTAATCGGATACTTAGACAGTAAAATTTGTAACCGCTGACATGCTATCTGACCTCGTGCCTCATAAAATTGACTTGCCGCTTTTATCCGCTCAAACCACTCCACTACCGCTTCATCTTGATAAGGATGAGACTTCGTATCCACCAATACCGGTACCCCCGTCGCCAACCTAAAATTTTGCATCTCCCCTCCTTTCTGAGAGCGTTTAGTCGGTATTAAGTAAAGAAAATGCGATTGTTTGGTGGCCGCCACAAATTTTAGCATGGGAATATAATTAGCATGAGCAACGTTAGAAAATTCCATTGACATGCTCAAAATACCGTATAATGGTAAAATCATGGCAACAATGACTATCCCTCGTTGTATAAGCAAAGAATATTTAGCCAGCCACTCAGGAAATAATTGAAATAACCAATTAATTAAATGTGCCACCATCAAACAGGAAGACAACGGTACTAAAAAAACTGATAACCGCCAGGGAAATAACAAAGCCAGAGTTTTGTTAGCCGTAAGGATTTGAGCCAAAGTTAATACGACACTCGCCACAAATAAAGTCAACAAAATGATAAAAAGTGGTGTCTTCCTAATCAAATACAAGCTCACGAGGACAATAATTAATTGAATCGCCGCCATTTGTCCAAACCACTGAGACGGATTAGCTTGATAAATTAACCTATAATTAACTAAAATTTCCTGTGCCCGATTGAATATTTCTGGCGAAGTGGGACTAAATGTCAACCAAACATAACCAACAATAGGGAATATCAACACACCAGTGATCAAACTTACCCATAAACCTACTTTAAACTGGTTAAACTCGCGAGTAGTTTTGAAAATCGCCAATAAATACGCCAAAGTTAATACTGCCACACTCAACACATAAGTAGGGTGTAAAGTGGCCGCCAAACTAGAACAAGCCACCGCCAACCACCAACGGCCACCTAAAAATAAATATATCGACCACAGAATTAATACACCAAAAGTAGAAGGTTGAAACACTCTTCCCAATAGATGTTGTTGGGCCACCCCTGCTTGCAAAAACCAAATTAAATAGTTATAACCAAACTCTACAGGCGGATTAAATAAAGCCGAATGCAATGCCACCACTGCAATCACATACATCCCCAACTTTAGTTTAGACTCATTAATGTGGTAAATTAAGGTAGCGATACCAAGAATGCTATAAAGGTAAATTCCCAAAATTATTAAATGGCAGATATAAAAAAACCACTCGCCAACACTACTGACAATTAAACGCACTAATAAACTAAATACCGGCACCGGATCAGCAGTTTGCGCCAACCAATCCTGACTTAACCAGCCAACACCACTTTGAGCCAAACCATGTAAGAAATAAGTATTTTGACTGGACGAATATAAAGGCGATTGCGTATAAGCCAATCCAAATATCAAAGTTAACAGAAACCAACGAATACTTACCTGCCACCAAGAGATTGTGGAGGTAAGATTATTATTGAATGGTGGCACTGGGAAAAATTTTACCGACCACCATTGATTTATTGTATTCATTAGACAAATATTCAAATTATGTTGTTAGTTAATTAATGATTAACTCACCTTACGCATAACCACCCCCAGCCCCTCCTTGTTAAGGCGGGGAGTATGCGCCAACTGAGTTGGCAAGGTGTACACCCCTCCTTAACAAGGTGGTTGAGTTAACCGTGCGTAAGGTGAGTGATTAACCAAATAATCATCTTTCTGAGAGCAAATTTTTTGATGATTCCTATAAACTGTAGCGTACCCCTAAAATTTGATTTATGCAACATAAATTACATGCTAAAATTATCTTACACTCAGGAATCTAATCTGAAATATTATTCAAATAAGTTCGAGATTTGACAACCTTTTTAAAGTTGTCAAATCTATTGAAGCGCCGATTTACTAACCGCATCATGACCAATCTAAAGTAACAGAAGAGGGCTGTATGTACACCGAATCTAGTTCAACTTATGCTGATGAAAATACCACCACTCTCCACCACCAGAGCTATTCCTATTTTACAACTAACCGCAATTTAGATAACATGGGCACGTTAATTTACTTTACCAACAACACTGATTTGACTAACATGGTCACTTATTACCAACATTTACCGAAACACCACGCCGTGATACCAGTCGTAGGACACCATGATAACCACTTAGAGTGGAAATATATGGCAGGGCCTCGACGTGAAGAGGAAGAAGAAGAATGGGAGGAAGATGAAGACGACGAGGAATGGGAAGATGAGGACGACGACGATGACGATGATGATGATGAATGGGAAGACGATGAAGACTACGACGACGACAACGAGGAAAATGAAGATTACGACTGGGACGACGATGATAGCTACAATGAAGACGGCGATGAAGAATGGGAAGAAGATGAGGAATGGTATGAAGATGAAGATGAAGATGAAGATGAGTGGGAAGAAGATGACAAATAACTGAGAAATTTTTAATGAACGCAGATTTGACAACTTTAAAACAGTTGTCAAATCTTGAACTCACATTACACACTCCACCATGCTCTCTGCCATCCTCATCACCCACAACGCCGCCACTCACATTACCGCTTGCTTATCCTCGCTCTCCTTTGTGGATGAGATCATTATTATAGACGCTGGTAGCACTGATAACACTGTAGAATACTGTCGCACCTTCACCGACAAAATTTTTAGCCACCACGACTGGCAAGGGTTTGGCGTGCAAAAAAATCGAGCCTTAAGCTATGCACAAGGCGACTGGATTTTATCGATAGATGCCGATGAAAGAATTTCACCAGCCTTACAGGAAGAGATTCAACAAGCCATTCAACAAACCACCTATACCGCCTTTCAACTCCCGCGTCGCTCACGCTACTGCACACGTTGGATTAACCACAGTGGTTGGCAACCAGACCAAGTGATACGACTATTTCGCCGCTCCGCCGCTCAATTCACCAACGACCTAGTGCATGAACGAGTGCAAGTACTATCTGGACCGGTTGGCACCCTTACTACCCCTTTACTCCATTACTCATTCAACTCGCTAGAAGAAGTGCTAGACAAAATAAATCGCTACTCTACCGCCAGTGCTCAAATGTTATACGCCAAAGGACAACGCAGTAGTTTAACACAAGCGATTGCTCATGGCATCTGGGCCTTTCTCCGCACGTATCTATTAAAACGCGGTTTTTTAGATGGGCGAGAAGGAATCATGTTAGCCATCTCCAACGCCGAAGGAACTTATTATCGTTACCTCAAACTCATGTATTTACAAGAACATACTAACCAGCGTGATAGTGACCACCTATAATCGTCCCGACGCACTGAAATTAGTTTTGCAAGGACTCGCCGCGCAAACACAACCTAATTTTGAAGTGATCGTAGCCGATGACGGCTCCACCGAAGACACGGCCCATTTAATTAAATCTCTCCAACCCCTCTTACCTTATTCACTGCAACACGTTTGGCAAGCAGATAATGGCTTTCGGGCCGCGAAAATCAGAAATTTAGCCACCACGGTAGCTAATGGCGATTATCTCATTTTCCTAGATGGTGACTGTCTCCCCACCATTCATTTTATAGCTCACCATACCCAACTAGCCGAAACCGGTTGGTGGGTAGCCGGCAATCGAATTTTATTAAGTCCCACTCTAACCACGCAAGTATTACAACAACAACTACCATTATGGACCTGGACCACCAAGCAGTGGTTATTAGCTTATTTACGCCGTGACCTCAATCGATTATTACCTCTACTCAAGTTACCAGAAGGTATCTGGCGAAAACGACATGCTCAACACTGGCAAGGCGCGAAAACCTGTAATTTAGCCGTCTGGAAAGCGGATATATTAAAGATTAATGGTTTTGATGAACGTTTTGAAGGATGGGGACATGAAGACGCAGAAATGGTAGTGCGACTACTGCGCAATGGAATTAAACGTAAAGAAGGTCGTTTTGCGGTTCCCGTGTTACACCTCTGGCATCCTCCCGCCGACCGAAGTCGAGAACCAGCGAATCGCCAACGACTGCAAGATTCATTAACCGAGTCTTTCAGTGCAGACTGACACACTCAGAATGTATACCCTTAGTCCCCCCTGGTAAGAAATGAGGTATTAAAATCCAAGTGCTAACTTTCCTAAACCTAAACCTTACCAGTTTTAGGTTTCCTAAACCTCACCGGTTGAGGAAACTTCGGCGATTCTAAGTTTCCTAAGCCTTCCAGGCTTAGGAAACTTTGACCTTTCTAAGTTTCCTAAGCCTTCCAGGCTTAGGAAACTTTGACCTTTGTAAACTTAAGTTTCCTAAGCCTTCCAGGCTTAGGAAACTTTGACCTTT
>DZAL01000029.1:31921-42819 GCA_022729575.1 Thiomargarita sp. | reverse complement strand
ATTAACATGAACTAAAGTTAGTTCCACTAGAGAAGATGTATTTCTCTATCACCATAAGAATTGGAAGACATTAGTTGGGAGTTCATTCTGGTAAGTACTGAAGCAGAAATTCTGCGATATTTTCCCTCACCCCCGGCCCCTCTCCCAAAGGGAGAGGGGCGAAAGAAAATAGGAGAAAATTTTTGCTTCAGTACTTATAGCAAATCTCACTTGAGTGGGTATCGCATCGAGTACAGCGGATTTGGGGGATAAACGGATAAGGCAAACCTGCGGGTTTATCCGCTTATCCCCCAAATCCGTTGTACTCGATTTAATGATATTCAATCAAGTGAGATTTGCTATAATTCTGATTCGGACTGTTTGAACCGCAAACGTAGGGGGCCCAACCCCCAATGCCATTAAGTTAAGCCGGCGAAAGAAACCTTGAAGGTCTAAAACCAGACCTTCAAGGTTAAAACCTGACCGGGGGATTCCTTAACTTAATGGCAGTGACGCTCGGCCTCCCGTGCTTACGCACACCGCCGAGCGTGGTAACGAGAAAGAAATCTCACCCATATTTCAGCACTACCAAATTATTGTAAATTATACTATAAATATTATAATAAGTACTGAAGCCGAAATTTTCTCGTATGTTCTTTCGCCCCTCTCGCTCTAGGAGAGGGGCCGGGGGGGTGAGGGAAAATACCGCCGAATTTCTGCTTCAGTACTTAGTACAAAGGTAAATGACTATTACTCTATGATTCCAGCAGACACTATCGCAGCATTAGCTACACCTGTAGGTCGTGGCGGGATTGGTATTATCCGAATTTCGGGGTCGCAAGTACCGACTTTGGCCAGTCATCTCTTAGGACGGCTACCAGTGCCTCGTTATGCCACCTTTTCGGATTTTGCCGATTTAACCGGGGAAGTGATTGACCAAGGTATTGCCTTGTATTTTCCGGCACCATCGTCTTTTACGGGAGAAGACATTTTGGAGTTGCAAGGTCATGGCGGGCCGGTGGTGATGGACCAACTATTGGCGACCGTGTTACAGTTAGGCGCTCGATTAGCCCAGCCCGGTGAATTTTCGGAGCGGGCTTTTTTAAATGGTAAGATTGACTTAACTCAAGCGGAAGCCATTGCCGATTTGATTGACAGTGCTTCCACTCAAGCGGCGCGGTGTGCTATGCGCTCGTTGCAGGGAGAATTTTCGCAACAGATTCAGACGTTAGTTGACCAGTTAGTTTGGTTACGGACTTATATTGAAGCGGGAATTGATTTTGTGGAGGAAGATATTGATGTTTTGGCCGATGGTCAGGTGGAGATTAAATTAACCGCTTTGTTGGCGCAAATGGAGTTGGTGATGATTAAGGCGCATCAAGGTTATTTGTTGAAAGAGGGAATGAGAATTGTTCTCGTGGGAGAGCCGAATGTAGGTAAGTCAAGTTTACTCAATGCGTTAGCGGGACGGGAGACGGCTATTGTCACCCCGTGGCCGGGGACGACTCGTGATTTGGTGAAAGACCAAATTCAGTTAAATGGCATCCCGTTGCATATTACTGACACCGCCGGCTTACGTGAGACCATTGACCCGGTGGAAGTGGAGGGTATTCGGCGGACTAAATTGGCGTTGCAAGAGGCTGATGTGGTTATCCTATTGTTAGATGAACGTCATCCTAACGATATGATTCCGCAGTCAATTATTAATGAGGTGACTAAGCCGGTGTTGTTAATTCGGAATAAAATTGATTTAAGCGGTCAATTGGCGGGGATGACTGAGCAGGGTGTATTATATCTTTCGGCAAAAACTGGCGCAGGGATTGAGGCGTTGAAAATTTATTTGAAGGAAAAAATGGGCTGGCAAACTACGAGCGAGGGGAGTTTTATGGCTCGTCGTCGTCATTTGGAAGCGTTACAACGGGCAGGTAGTGCCTTACAAACTGCGTTGAGTTATATACAGTCTCGTCAGAGTGAGTTGTTAGCAGAAGAGTTAACACTGGCGCAACGGGCGTTGGGGGAGATTACTGGTGAAGTGACGACGGAGGAGTTGTTGGGAAAGATTTTTTCGACATTTTGTGTGGGGAAGTAGTTGGAGTGCGGAATCAATTCCGTACTCCATTCCCATGGTCATGCGTCAATGCCATTAATTAAGCTAAAATTACGGCGTTGGAGTCCAAAGCTTCAGCTTTGGCAACGCCGTCTCACCTTGACCAGTCTCGTCCAAAGCTGAAGCTTTGGACTCCAACGCGGCTTAACTTAATGGCATTGAGGGTTAGGCGTAAGCTGAGTTAATCATATAAACATCAAACCGCGTATTTTCACTTTCTACCGTAAAATTAGGTATTCTCTCATTCAAGGTGGGTGCGCCTTGGGGACGTTTTACCACGACGCGATGACGCGCCTGGGTTAAGGCAATTTCTAATAAATCATTGGCATCGGTATCCTCTCCCACAATAGTTCGAAATATTCTCATCTCCTTTTTAACTAGAGCGGATTTTTGACGTGGTGGATACATCGGGTCTAGGTAAATCACTGCCGGCCATTGGCTGAGGGCCAATTGTGATAAATAGTGAGAAGCGTCCTGATGGACCAGGTGTAAGCGTGAGGGTAGCCAGTGACCCAAGTCAGGCTCTTGGTAAGCGCGTTGTAAGCCATCATGCAAGAGCGCCGCGATAATTGGCGAGCGTTCTAATAAGGTGACTTGACAACCTAAAGTGGCTAAAATAAAGCCATCTCGCCCCAGGCCAGCCGTGGCATCAATGACGGTAGGGGTGGCTCCATGCTTTAAGCCAACCGCTTTGGCCAGGGGTTGTTTACGACCTCCGCCATGGTAACGACGATAGCCGAGATGGCCTTTGATAAAGTCTGCGTATATGGGACTGAGGTGATTTTGCAGTGCTCTTAGTTCTAAATGTTCTGAAGTGAGGTAAAGCATGAGTGGGGAGGAGGTGACTGCGGCTGGGGAGTCGAGTAAGGGCAATTGGAAAGCGGTGCTTAAAATAGTAGCCGCTTGATGTAATTCTGGGGTAGCGGGAATGAGGGGAATTGACAAACTCAAATGGATGACTCCGATAAATGACACTGTGCGTTACGAGTTAACGTAGTTAACGTAGGGTGCATAAGCGATAGCGTCATGCACCGTTTCTGATTTGGTGTATGAGGCTTTTGGTGTATGAGGCTTCGCTTATACACCCTACTTTAACTTTAACTTTAACTACTTTAACTACTTTAACTGTTATCACTCACTTTACGCCAGCATTTTCGAAACAGGCACGTTTGATACCTTTACGTAAGGTGAGTTATCATAAGTATATCAACGAGAGACTCTAGTTGCGGTCGGGCTGGTGAGAACTTTTACTCTCTCACCGGCTTGAAAAGGCACATCGGCTTCTTGGACAATGGAAAGCATTTTGCCATCATCTAAGCGCACGGTAATTTCTAACGCATCCTTCCGCGTTACTCCTTCTTCGAGGGCGGAACCAAGTAGGCCACCGGCAATCACTCCTACCGTAGTGGCGATGGCACTGCCTCGCCCACCACCCACCCCACTGCCGGCAATCCCGCCAATGATCGCGCCTCCTACGGAGCCGACTGGACTTTGAACACCTTCAATTTGGACGTGACGGACACTTTCCACCATCGCTAGTTGCACTTGTTGCACTTGGCGTGCTTGCTCACGAGTATAGACCGCACCAGATTTACTGGAGGGCATACAACCCGTCATTAACATGGTGAAGGTAGTTAACATGATAATTAGTTTTAAAATTCGCATAGTAGTTTCCTCGTTAACATCTAATGTTAAGTATAACATAAAAT
Source organism: Thiomargarita sp. (assembly GCA_022729575.1). Classification (GTDB taxonomy): domain Bacteria; phylum Pseudomonadota; class Gammaproteobacteria; order Beggiatoales; family Beggiatoaceae; genus JAABRD01. The sequence goes on along the minus strand of DZAL01000029.1, from coordinate 39,024 downwards.
TTCATCCTCGTAACTAACCCCGTAGGGGTAAATTATGATTATAGATTTGTTTTCGAAATTTAGATATACTTATGCAAACTTGACACCAGAGCAAAATTAACGTTTGCTTCCTTTTAAACTCATTTATTATAAGTGTTTATGTTAACCATTTACAATACTTTAATTAAACAAAAAGCCCCTTTTATTTCAATAAAACCTGGTAAAGTAGGCTTATATGTTTGCGGAATGACGGTTTATGACTATTGCCATGTTGGTCATGCTCGCGTCATGGTAGTGTTTGATGTAGTTGTGCGCTATTTGCGTTCTATCGGTTATCAAGTAACTTATGTGCGCAATATCACTGATATAGATGATAAAATTATTCAGCGGGCCAAGGAAAATGGAGAAAGTATTGAGCAGTTGACCGCTCGTTTCATTCAAGCCATGCACGAAGATACAGAATTATTAGGTGTATTACGGCCTGATTATGAGCCGCGGGCTACTGAATTTTTGCCGAAAATTATTGAGATGGTACAACAATTATTAGATAATGGTTATGCTTATCTCGCTAATAACGGAGATGTTTGTTATACCGTCAGTCGTTTTAACGGTTATGGTAACTTGTCGGGTAAACGTTTGGAGGAATTACGCGCCGGTGAGCGAGTGGAAGTCAATGAGGCTAAACAGGACCCCTTAGACTTTGTGTTGTGGAAAGCCGCCAAACCAAAGGAGCCGAGTTGGGAATCTCCCTGGGGACCTGGTCGGCCCGGTTGGCATATTGAATGCTCCGCTATGTCCACCACTTGTTTAGGTAATCATTTTGACATTCACGGCGGTGGCATGGATTTACAATTTCCTCACCATGAGAATGAAATTGCTCAATCTGAGGGTGCGACGGGGGAATCTTTTGTTAATGTTTGGATGCACAATGGTTTTGTGCGCATTAATGAAGAAAAAATGTCGAAATCGCTAGGCAATTTTTTCACCGTGCGTGAGGTGCTAAAACAATATCCGCCGGAAGTAATGCGGTATTTTATTTTAACCAGTCACTACCGTAGCTCATTGAATTATTCTGAACAAAATTTAGAAACGGCGCAACAGGCTCTGACTCGATTATATACCGCATTACGAGGATTGCCCCAGACGGACCAAGTTGGGGCCGATGATAGTTTCCAGCACCGTTTTAACTTGGCCATGGAGGATGATTTTAACACCCCTGAAGCCTTAGCGGTGCTCTTCGAGCTGGCCCGAGAAATTAACAAAATTCGGGTACCAGACGTATTTACAGCGGCAATATTGGGAAATGAATTGCGACAACTGGGAGATATTTTAGGTCTGCTCCAAACTGTGCCAGAGGTATTTTTGCAACAAGGTCATCATCAAGACCAAGTGGGATTAGCGCCTATGGAAATTGAAACTTTGATAGTCCAACGTCAAGCGGCACGCGCTCGAAAAGACTGGTCTGAAGCCGACCGAATTAGACTTAGTTTAAAAACTCAAGGAATACTGTTAGAAGATGGCGATCAGGGCACTACTTGGCGGAAAGAGTAGCACTCGCCTGGATGGTGGAGCCACGCACCGCGCGATTTCCAAAATGGTGCGTAGGACGCACCCACCCTACATTCCAGATTGGTTAGGCATACTTATTTACTCAGCTTACGCACGGTTAACACAACCACCCCCAACCCCTCCTTGGTAAGGAGGGGAGTACGCACTACCGGCACCGCCAGGATACCCCCCTCCTTACCAAGGAGGGGTTGGGGGTGGTTGTGCGTAAGGTGAGTTATTTATTATCACTATATCTACTATCTATTACCTTAAGGACTCATCCAACGTGTCGGCCTCACCCATTGTCATCTCTAAAAGTATCTTCCTAGTCGGTCTGATGGGCGTGGGAAAATCCACGATTGGACGGCATTTGGGACAAGTTTTAAACATGCCGTTTAAAGACAGTGACCGTGAAATTGAAGAACGCACGGGGGCTACTATCCCCTTAATTTTTGAATTAGAAGGAGAACCTGGTTTTCGTAAACGCGAAAAAGCCATTATTGCCGAATTCACCGCATTGCCGCGAATCATTTTATCCACCGGCGGGGGAGTCGTGTTGGATCCGGAAAATCGTGCTCATTTAAGCCAACGTGGCTTTGTCATTTACTTACATGCGTCGGTGGAAGAATTATTAAAACGCACGGCACATAGTCGTAATCGTCCTTTATTACAAACCGAAAATCCTCAAGCGCGGTTAGAAAAATTAATGCAAGAACGTCACTCCTTGTACAAAGAAGTGGCTAATGTGACTATTAGGACTGGTCATCGTACTATTCGTCAAGTAGTTAGAGCGGCACTTAGACGCTTACGAGAATTAGAATAACTATGAAAATGTTACAAGTTGAACTAGGAATTCGCAGTTACCCCATTGTAATTGGTCAAGGTTTATTAGGACGACCGGAATTGGTTAGTCCTTATGTCAAAGGTCAACAGGTATTAGTGGTTACTAATGATACGGTAGCTCCTCTATATTTGGAACGAGCCTTGCTGGCATTCTCTCAATTTGAAACCGCTGCAGTGATTTTACCCGATGGCGAAGAATATAAAACGTTAGAAGTGATTAACCAAATTTTTGACCAATTATTAATTCATCGTTTTGATCGTCAAACTACTTTAGTGGCTTTAGGCGGTGGAGTTATTGGTGACATGACTGGTTTTGCGGCGGCCTGTTATCAAAGAGGGGTACCATTTATTCAAATTCCCACCACTTTATTGGCACAAGTAGACTCTTCCGTGGGGGGCAAAACCGGCGTGAATCACCAATTAGGTAAAAATATGATCGGCGCATTTTATCAGCCGCAATGTGTGCTGATAGACACGTTAACCCTGAATACTTTAGACTCTCGTCAATTGAGTGCAGGATTAGCCGAAGTGATTAAATATGGCATAATTAATGATGCCGATTTTTTTACCTGGTTAGAGCAACATACCTCTGAATTACTGGCTAAAGATGCCACTGCCTTGAGTTTTGCGATCGCGCGTTCTTGCGAAAATAAAGCCGGTATAGTGGCTGCTGATGAGCGTGAATCAGGTATTCGAGCGTTACTTAATTTAGGTCACACCTTTGGTCATGCGATTGAAACTGGCCTCGGTTATGGTCAATGTTTACACGGTGAAGCGGTGGCTATTGGTATCTGTTTGGCCGCTAAATTATCGCAACGTTTGAACTGGCTAACGGCAGAAGCGGTAAGTCGGATTGAAGCGTTGATTAAAGCGATGCACTTACCTACTGAAATTCCACCAGAATTGACCGGTGAAGAGATGTTGAAATTGATGCGCGTGGATAAAAAAGTGCAGGGAGGTAAAATTCGTCTGGTATTGCTCAAAGGTATTGGAAAAGCCTTGATTACTGAGCAATATGAGCCGGAATTATTGAAGGCTATACTGACTTAAAAATCGGGTAGTCCCTACCAACTAATGGAGGCATTAAAAATCAAGGTGTGATCCAAGACCAGGCCCAGGTTTCCTAAACCTTCGAGGTTTAGGAAACCTCAGCCAACTCTAGGTTTCCTAAGCCTCGAAGGCTTAGGAAACCTGGCCACTTTTTAATACCTCCATTGGTTGGCAGGGACTACCAAAAATCGGCATTGGCACCAAGATTTGACAACTTTCGAAAAGTTGTCAAATCTATTTTCGGCATTGGCACCAAGATTTGACAACTTTCGAAAAGTTGTCAAATCTATTTTTGGCACCAAAGATTTTGACCACTTTCGACCAGTTGTCAACTCTATTCGTTGACAGCAAAAATAGAATTTCAACCGACATGGACAACTTAGCACCTTATGCCGCCTGGCCTGAAACTTCTTTAGGGCGTAAATATACTGAATTATCACCGCCGGCTTATCGCACGGAATACCAACGCGACCGCGATCGATTAATTCACTGCAATGCGTTTCGCCGCTTGGAATATAAAACCCAAGTGTTTGTTAATTCTGAAGGTGACCTGTTTCGCACTAGATTGACTCATACCTTAGAGGTGATGCAATTTAGTCGCACTATAGCGCGAGCTTTGCATTTAAATGAAGACCTCACTGAAGCGATTGCTTTGGGACATGATTTAGGTCATCCACCATTTGGTCATGCAGGACAAGATATTTTAAATCACTGTTTAAAAAATTATGGTGGATTTGAACATAATTTACAATCATTGCGAATTGTAGATGAGTTAGAAGAAAAATATCCACAGTTTCGCGGTTTAAACTTGACTTATGAAACTCGTGAAGGAATTTTAAAACATTGTTCCTCGAAACCAGCCAAATTATTAGGACCATTGGGCAACCGTTTTTTAAATGAGACCCAGCCCACACCGCCTGGTTTAGAGGCGCAATTAGTTGATTTGGTGGATGAAATTGCTTATGTCACCCATGATATTGACGACGGGTTACGGGCTAAATTGATTACTATTCGACAATTGCGAGAGTATAAATTATTTAATGAACATTATTCAATAGTGCTTAAACAATGGCCGAGTTTATCACAACGACGAGTGATTTATGAAACTATTCGTAACATGATTAATGAACAAATTACTAACGTGATTGATACCAGTCGAGACCAATTAGAAGCGGTACAACCTAAGAATATTGAAGAAGTGCGTCATCAAGAAGATTTCTTGATAACTTTCAGTGCCTTATTGTATGAAAAACATTTAGAGTTAAAACAATTTTTACAGACTCAATTGTATCAAAATTATCGGGTGCGCCGAATGGCATTTCGGGCGCATCAAATTCTGCGACGTTTATTTGAGGCTTTTAGTAATGACCCTTATCTCTTACCTTTAGAAGTTCAAATGGAAGTACAACGTTTACAAGCTCAACTCGGTAGTGAGGTGGGCCGCGCTAGAGCAGTGGTGGATTATTTAGCAGGAATGACTGACCGTTATGCGATTTTAGAATACGAACGGTTGTTTAATCCGTTGAGTAATAATTTGTAACTCGCTGTTAATTCAACCACCCCCAACCCCTCCTTGGTAAGGAGGGGAGTAAGCACCACCGGCCTCGCAGGGGAGATTCTCCGCCTTAGCCAGGAGGGATGCAATGCCATTAAGTTAAGCCGCGTTGGAGTCCAAAGCTTCAGCTTTGGCAACGCCGTGCCAACCGCAGGGATAACACCCCTCGAAGGGGTGTTATCCCTTAAACAAATCTGAAGATTTGGACTCCAACGCCATAATAACAGCTTAGTTTATCACACTAACCATCTTTGAACACTTTTTTATCATTATGTTTATTAACGAAGATTCCACTCGTTTGCATGACCCTTTTGGGGACAAACCCCATAAATATTTTGTCACGCCAGAATTGAGTCAACGACTCAATTTAATTCGTCATCTGATTGCCAATAGTGAACAATTAATCTTGGCTTTAGCCGATACCGGTGGCGGCAAAACGACTTTATTATATCAATTGCGAAAAGCGGCGGCCAAGCATCATGAGTATTGGTGGGTATATACCTTGAATAGTACGCCGGCGTTATCCGCTGACGTATTTATTTCTACCTTATTGTCTTCTTTCAATGTGCGCCAAGACGGTAAACCTTCTCAGATCTTACAAGAAAGTTTACGCAATCATATTGCTTCTACCCGTTATAACAGTCAACTACCGGTACTGTTAGTCGATGATGCACATTTGTTACCATTAGCTACCTTGAAATTGATTATAGAGTTAGCCATGCAAGGGGAACCTTTAACGAGGATGCGAGTAATCTTATTTTGTGAGCCACAAATCACCAGTATTTTGGCCACCCCAGAGTTTGAAATAGTACATAATACGTTAACTCATACTTTGGATATTCCTGCCTTTTCTAAAATTCAAACTCGCGATTACATTCAATGTCGTTTAGATGGCACCAAATATAGTACGATTCACCCCTTTAACAGCGATACCTTGAAAAAAATTTATAACGAGTCGGAAGGTATTCCCGGCGAAATTAATTTATTGGCTCAAGAAATTTTGAAAAAATTTGCCGAGCAACGACGTGATTTTTTATTGGCCCCCTCATTATCTTATCCTAAATTAATGTGGGGAATAAATTTTATTATCTTATTGATTGGATTAGGTTTATTATTGTATTGGCAAAACCCCCAGTGGTTCACTAAATCGACTACGGCTCCCCAATTATCTATGACTCCGACCTCTGCGGCCCCGACCTCGCCATCACCGTGGCGCTCTGATAAACCGCTGATTGCCTCCACGCTACCTCCTGCCTCGGTGCCTATCGCGGCGGTTGAGGATACTACTTCAGTGGTCCCGATCCCTGCACCTAAATCTTCTCCTGCATCAGCATTAGCTCAAGCGGCAGGTCTTTCGACCAGCGCTACACCTGCTACGGCCACGGATTTAGTAGCGGCTGATTGGTTAGGCCAAAGTAAGATTAAAAATGAACAATGGCTCCAGCGCCAAAATTCCAATGCTTACACGTTGCAATTGTTAGGTGCGTATGATGCGCTTACCATTAGAAAATTTTTAAACCAATATTCACTGAATAGTGACGAATTAGCGATGTTTAAAGCGATTTATAATGGTAAAGAGTGGTTAGTCTTAGTGTATGGTGTATATTCTAATCGTACCCAGGCACTGGCCGCATTGCAAACGCTTCCTGAGTCTTTGCAAAAGACTTCGCCGCCATGGATTCGTAAACTTGAGAATATTCAAAAAGACATCCAGAATGGCAAACTTTAACACGATTCATCGACCTGGGTGCGTCAGTCCTGAATTGGTCACGCTAAATCGGTTTCGAAAGGATTAAAACTATGCCAGGTCATTGTCGTCTCAAAACCCCCAATTTTTATAAAACGGAGTGTTTAGATTGTGAACTGATTATTGGGGTCCGTTGGGAAAAGCATTACATTGGTAAACTTAGTATTCGGCAACGAATTAAAGAACTAACAGTTTGTCCGTTTTGTGACAGGACTCACCTAAAAACTGTTAAGATTAATAAAACGGAGTTTATAGAAATTAGTCAACAATGGGATTTTTTGAAATGTTCCAAAGAAATAAAGGAGCAAAATAATCAATATAATCAATGGTTTTAAGAGATTCAGTCGCAACGATTTCAAAGATTTGACAACTTTTTTAAAG
>DZAL01000029.1:0-31821 GCA_022729575.1 Thiomargarita sp. | reverse complement strand
TTGTCAAATCTCGAATAAAGATTTGACAACTTTTTTAAAGTTGTCAAATCTCGAATAAAGATTTGACAACTTTTTTAAAGTTGTCAAATCTCGAACCATACCGAGTTTTAATCAAGCAGTTCTACCCCAAATTCGATACACCGCTGTTTCATCTTTTCTCCAGCCCCAGGCGAGATAAAGACTCCTCGCACTGGTTGAGTTGGCTGTTGACGACGTAACAATTCCACCTTCATGACAAACCAATCCACATCATCCATTTCACCATGCGCTTTAACTTCGAATACGGTTAATTGACCATTTTCGGCAATCAAATCCACCTCCGTGCCATAACCTTTGCGCAGAAAAATTTCGCCGTTGACATCAACCAATTCCTGACGTAATAGAATAGTTTCCGGCTTAATGTCCGGATTTTTTAAGCCATAGCGCAAGGCAATGGCAAACAAATCTTCCAAAGTTTGCCCTTTCTCCGTCCCTAGATTGCCGCTGATGACTTTCAACCAAGCCTCCATGCCAGTCATCCGATTAAGAATCAGGTCTTGACCAGATTCTAACTTGATAATTCGACGCTTGAGTTTTAAATGATCCTGATGAACTTGCTCAAAGTGGCGATTCATGTCTTCGCGTAACGCTTCCAAACGTTGCTGCATGTCTTCGCGTAACGCTTCCAAACGTTGCTGCATGTCTTCTAAACGTTGCTGTACTTCCAGCCGGTGTGATTCTAACCGTTGTTCCATTTCTTGGCGTTGCAATTGAAATTGCTGTTTGACCTCTGCTTGAAAATATTCTAAGCGTTGTGTGTTTAATTCTATTTGTTGGTGCAGGTCCTCGCGTTGTTGTTTAATCTCATCTAACAAGCGAGTAAATTCGTCACGCCGTGGAAATTGCTGGGCAATGAGACTTTCAATAGCCATCACCACAGTAGGTTCTTCTCGTAATAATTGCGGTAATATTTTGAGTACATAATCTCGAATATAACTTAAGTTAGACTCTGTATGGACCATCGTTTTTCTCCAGGAAAGAGCGGTTTGCCTTAACCAAAATTTTAAGAAACTACGCTGGTTATAAACCAGTTATGAAGTTAATTGCTGGCTTACTCTGCTTCACCAAAGTATTTTGGTAGTCCATCTAAACTAATGGAGGTATTAAAATTCAATGGGTTATCAAAGTCAAAGTTTCCTAAGCCTCAAAGGCTTAGGAAACTTAGGGTGTCTCAAGGTTTCCTAAGCCTCGACGACTTAGGAAACCTAGAATCGGTGAAGTTTAGGAACGTTAGCTCCTAGATTTTAACATCTCCATTAATTGGGTAGGGACTACCAGGCATTTTGACTTTAATTAGGTGGATGTGATAGGATTAAACAAATTCAAATTTTAACTGGGTTTGGCGTTTTAGTCAACCTGTTGGCAACAATTCTTAAATAGCACCCGACGTTAACTTTATAATAACTTCAAATTCACTTCAAACATGAAACCTGATGACCTCAAAATTGCTCTACTAATAGATGGAGATAATGCGCCACCAGACCTGATCAGCGATATTTTACTTGAAGCATCCAAACATGGTAGAATTACTATCAAAAGAGTCTATGGCGATTGGAGTTTACCCAATGCCAAATCCTGGGCTAACCATTGTAAGCATTATGGGTTGAAGCCGATACAACAATTTGCTTATGTCAAAGGTAAAAACTCCACCGATACGGCTCTCATTATCGATGCGATGGATATTTTGCACAGTCGTTTAGTCAATGGTTTTTGTTTAGTTTCTAGCGACAGTGATTATACCGGTTTAGCTAACCGGATCCGAGAGCAGGGATTGTTTATAATGGCCATTGGTGCCGACAAGACCCCAGAAGCCTTTGTGAAGGTTTGTGAAGAATTTGTCTATACCGAAACTTTCAAATCACACTTGAGTCAAGAAGTGGCTCCAGTAGTTAAACCGATTGCGCCAAAATCTCCTCAAGGGTCAATACCAACTGAAACGAAGAAAACGACCACCGCTTCTCCGCAATCGAAGAAAGAAATTCCACTGGCCTTAATTAAACAGGCCTTTGAGCAGGTGGTTGACCATGAAGGTAAAGCACATTTAGGCGGGTTAGGTAGCACCTTAAAAAAATTAGATCCGCGGTTTAATTTGAAAGCATTTGGTCTCAAAACATTATCAAGTCTATTGAAGACCTTAGATAAACACTTTGTCGTGGAAATTAATAAAAAAGGTGGGCATTCGGTGGTCAAATTGAAAAAATAAGATAGATTTGACAACTTTAGATTTGACAACTTTTTGAAAGTTGTCAAATCTGCTTTTAGATTTGACAACTTTTTGAAAGTTGTCAAATCTGCTTTCACCCACTACGAAATAATCAAATTAATCATCTTCAGAGTAGCCTCAATCGCTGCCATATTCTGGTCCAAATTAACGCCCCTCGTCGTAATGGTAGAGGATTTGCCCTCGGCTTTTTCAATTCGCCAAGAAATCGCCGCTTGTACCAAAGCATCGGTTTTACCACCCGGCGGGATAGTAACTACATAGTCGACCAATTGTGGCAACGGAATCTTAAATTGAAGTAAAATCTCTGCCAACGCATTCATAAAAGCATCATAACCACCATCCCCAGGCGCGTAAGCCTCCAACACGTCCCCATGATAGGAACATTTCACGGCGGCCACGGGTTTCAATTGATAAGTCGAATTGATCGAATAATTGAGCAATTTAAAAGGCAAGTTAACGGGAGTTTCAAAAATATCACTGATTAAATATGGTAAGTCTTCCGTACTAATCACGGTTTTTTTATCACCCAACTCAATGATTTTTTGTAACAGCACCCGCTTTTTGTCCTCACTGAGATCAATACCTAATTCCTGTAAACAGAGGTCTAAATTAGCTTTTCCCGATAATTTTCCTAGCGCATATCTTTTACGACGATTGAACCGCTCCGGCACTAACGGATTACCGTATAAATTACCTTTTTTGTCACCATCCGCGTGAATGCCAGCGGTTTGGGTAAACACGTTTTTACCATAAATCGGCTTATTGTTAGCCATCCGTTGGCCTGAAAACATTTCCACGTATTGGGAAATCTTATGCAATTTTTTCTCATCGACACTCAATTTCACTTTTAGAAAATCTTTAAGTGCTACCACCACTTCATCTAACGAAGCATTACCGGCCCGCTCCCCCATTCCATTGACTGTAGCATGGACTCCCTGCACCCCAGCTTTCACTGCCGCCAACACATTAGCCACCCCTAGCCCATAATCGTTATGAGGATGAAAATCGAAATGTGCCTGCGGATATTTTTGCACCAAAGTGGATAAAACAGTTTCCGTTTCAAACGGATTAAAAATGCCCAAAGTATCCGGCAACATAATTCGTTGCACCGACAAAGTGAGAAGAGTATCGATTAACTGGTAAACATACTCTGGGGAATCTTTAATACCATTGGAAAAATCTTCTAAATAAACATTGACTTCAATCTGATTCTCGTGCGCATACTGAATGGTCTTGATAATGTCTTGGGCATGTTGCTCTGGAGTCTTTTTGAGTTGCCCCACACAATGTTTGTAGGAGCCTTTAGTCAATAAATTAATGCGTCGAATCCCAACCGCTTTCGCCCAATCGATAGATTGGTGATTATCCACAAAACTTAAAATTTCTAAGTGGTCCACTAGATGCACTTCTTTGGCCCAATTAACAATTTTGGTAACCGCCAACTGCTCCCCTTCAGAAACTTTCGCTGAGGCAATCTCCAAACGATCCACTTTGACTTCGGTTAACAAAATTTTAGAAATAGTCAGCTTCTCCTCTGGCGAATAAGACACATTTTGCATCTGCTCGCCATCGCGGAGTGTGGTATCCATGATTTCAACATAACGTTGGTTGGGCATGTTTAAAAAGAACTCCTCGTAATTAATAATTGGTTATGGAGTAAAATGACAAAGGTGTTGGAGTCCGGAATTCATTCCGTCTTCAACGTCTTTAAGACGGAATAAATTCCGGACTCCAACACCTGACGGAATAAATTCCGTACTCCAACACTTAACGGAATAAATTCATTATATATTCATTCTAGTATGTTATCAAATTGTTTTTACTTATATATTTATTTTCAACAAAGCATATTGTAAATCATAAGTAAAATAGATATAATAGTTACTTACTCACAAACTTTCTAAGGAATATTAATGAAACTACCTTATATAACTGTTTTAATAATGGGATTATTGGCGACTTCTGTGTATGCAGAAGAAACTCCGGTTACCAAGACGGATGACAAAGGTCAAGCCACGGCGACTACTCCTCCTACTAGCGTCACGCCCGCGGCGGCGACTACTCCTCCTACTAGCGTCACACCCGCGGCGGCGACTACTCCTCCTACTAGCGTCACGCCAGCGGTAGCGACTACCCAACCGGCAGATGAGGCTTCGGCTTTAGCCAGTGACCAGGAGAAACTGAGTTACAGTTTAGGGTATAACCTGGGCAAAAACTACAAGCAATTAGAAGGTGATTTGTCACTGGAAATATTGCTCAAAGCCATTCGAGAAGGGTGGTCAGGATCGACCCCGGTGTTAACGGCGGAAAACATGGCCGAAGTGCTCAAAAATTTTCAGCAACAACTGATGTTTAAACAAATTGCCAAACAGAAAGAAGTTGCCGATAAAAATCTCAAAGAAGGAGAAGCATTCTTAGTCGAGAACAAGAAAAAAGAAGGGGTGGTCACTTTACCCAGTGGTTTGCAGTACAAAGTATTGACCCCTGGTACGGGCAAAACTACGCCTAAAGAGACTGATAAAGTCACGACCAACTATCGTGGTACTTTAGTCGATGGTACCGAATTTGACAGTGGTAAATCCGTCAGTTTTCCGGTCAATGGCGTAATCAAAGGTTGGACGGAAGCTCTACGGTTGATGAAGGAAGGGGATAAATGGCAATTGTTTATTCCCGCCTCACTGGCTTATGGTGCCGATAGTGAAAGACGTACCCAGGGTAAAATTAAACCTAATTCTACTTTGATTTTTGAAGTGGAATTGCTCAAAGTTGAACCAGCGGCTGCCGCCGTACCACCCAGTATTAAGTTAGAAGCGCCAACGAAATCGGAAGCGGTTGAAATTAAACCGGCCGACGCGGCTGCTCCTGCTAAGGAAGAGGAAGAAGAGGAAGACGAGAAGTAAGGATTAAACGTTAGGTTTTGTTTGTAACCAGTTGGAATCAAGATTTGACAACTTGGTTGAAAGTTGTCAAATCTAAATTTCGGTCAAGATTTGACAACTTTCAACCAAGTTGTCAAATCTAAATCGTCAGATTTGACAACTTTCACCAAGTTGTCAAATCTAATTCCAATCTCTCATCTATAAAATGAAAATTCACCTTGATTAAGTTAACCCACCGACTCAGTTATGACCTTAAGCACCTCATCGGCAAACACCATTGCCCACGTTTTAATTGAAGCACTACCTTACATCAACCGTTTCGCCGGTAAAACTTTCGTCATCAAATATGGTGGCAATGCCATGGTTGAAGACACCTTGAAAAATAGTTTTGCCCGCGATATTGTCTTAATGAAACGAGTAGGCATGAATCCCATCGTCGTACATGGCGGCGGTCCGCAAATTGGAAATCTGCTCAAACGTTTAGGTAAACCCAGCGAATTTTTTCAAGGAATGCGAATTACCGACAGTGAAACTATGGACGTGGTTCAAATGGTCCTGGGAGGTTTAGTCAATAAAGAAATTGTCACCTTAATCAATCGTCAAGGCGGCTCCGCAGTAGGATTGACGGGTAAAGACGCGGATTTAATTCATGCGCGAAAACTCACCTTTACTCGTGACAATCCCGAAATGAATGCGCCAGAAATCATTGACATCGGTCATGTCGGTGAAATTGCCAGTTTAGACACCGCGGTCCTAGACTTACTGATTCATGGTAATTTCATTCCCGTCATTGCACCTATCGGGGTCGGCAATGATGGCCAGTCTTATAATATTAACGCCGATTTAGTCGCTGGCAAAATTGCGGAAGTATTAAAAGCCGAAAAATTGATGTTACTTACTAATACCACCGGGGTATTAAATAAATCAGGAGAATTACTTAGAGAACTGGATGCGACCACTACTCTCAAATTAGTGGAAGATGGCACAATTTCTGGAGGTATGTTGCCCAAAGTGCATTGTGCGCTAGAAGCTGTGAAAGGAGGAGTCAACACTGCTCACATTATTGATGGCAGAGTGGAACATGCGGTGTTGCTGGAAATCTTCACTAATGAAGGCGTAGGTACTTTAATTAAAGGTAGGAAATAACGGTAGTGTGCAATCGAAAAAAGAGTTGGCAAATCTTTGCACTATACCGACCAACTGTAATAGTTCAAATTTCCCTTTTAAACCAATAAGGAAACATTCATGACATATCTATTTCGTACTTATACTTTTTGGATAAGCATGTTACTACTTACGATAACCACTATCGTAACGGCTGATACCATCGCCATGGGCGAAATTAAATTCAAAACCGGTGAATCCTCCGCCACTCTCGACAATGGACTGGCGCGAGGAGAAATACATGAATATCTGTTGAAGGCGGCCGCAGGTCAGACTATGCACGTTTCGATTACTTCGGTGGAAAATAATGCGGTGTTTGCTTTGTATCAACGATTAGCAAAAGGTAAACGCCTAGCGTTGACCAACGATGACGAAAGCGAAGTGGTTGAAGCCACCGGTTGGAGTGGAGAATTGCCAGGTAAAGGTAAGGGTGCTCAAACTTTTGTCATTGAAGTGGGTGCCATCCGTGGTGGGGCTGATTATGTCTTGGTGGTAGGAATTGACTAATTATTATTAAATTATCGATAGTTCTGAACTCTGGGTGAGAACCTTGGACTGGCAGTCCTGACTGACCGTGTTATCACCCACCTTTCAGGACTACCCAATTATCAAAACCGAGATTTTCCAAATCTTGGAGATTTGGAAAATCGGTGGCGCTGAAATGTTGGTAATCACTCACTCAGGACCAATGCCATTAAGTTAAGCCATTCCCCGGTCTGGTTTTAACCTTGAAGGTCTGGTTTTAGACCTTCAAGGTTTCTTGGCAGGCTTAACTTAATGGCATTGTCGCTCAGGACTGGCAGTCCTCGAAGGACTGCCAGTCCTAAATTCTCACCAGATGTCATCACTACCAGAAAATCTAAGCCCCATCCTCACCAAAACCTCAAATCAGTGAACCACCATAAACCAGCTACTCACCCTACTTAGCTGTTGCCAACGCTGACCGTTGGCTGGCTATTCTCCCAAATAGAACCAGTATTCACCAATTGGATATAATCACATACCTGATGAATAGAACTTACCGTTTAGGCGAATTATTTTCGGGACCCGGCGGAATCGCCAATCTTCTCCCCCAACGCCCGCACCACCCCCTCCCGCAACCCATACCCCGTCACCTCCATCCCCATCAGCGCCCGTTCCCAATACTCACGGGCAGTCGCCTTCTCCCTCCATAACTTAACGTCTAACTAGGCACACCCACCTTACTTGGCCAATATTAAGCTGCTTGATAAATCAGCGGTCGGTAACGAGGTTCGGGTATCGGTTTCTGTTTCGCTTTGGCAGTTTCTAACCAGGCAGTTTTCGCAACTAATACCGCTTGCAGGGCTTCGGTAGGGGTGTTACCAAAGGCCGAACAGTAAGTTAAATCGGGAATGTCCGCAATATAGCCAGCGTCTTCGGTGCTGTAAAAAATATTGATGTGATAATCTTTCATTCTTGATAAGGTTTAGCCAGTGTAAGGTGTGCAACATCTTTTTGTTGCCCACTATCAATCCTAAATTTGGTGGGCAACGGTAAAGCGCGTTGCTCACCCTACTTGGCTTGGCTATGATTATAAAAACGGATTGACAATTTGTAAACGTTGTTCAAGCACTTGCCCATCTTGTAAATCTTCGGAATAGAAGGTAACACCATGATGTTCTAGGGCACTGGCTAGGACTACCGTATCATAGTAAGAATATCCATATCTCTCACCTAATTGCCAAGCTAGACGGACGGTTGATAAGGTTACGGGCACAAGAGTGACGGTTTTTAAATAGTTTTCCAGAATGGTCGCTAAATTAGCATAATCCAATCGGAATTTCTTCCGTAACACGTTGGCACATTCATTAATGACTTGAATCGAAACCACCGGGCGCGTTGCCAGTAACTCCAATGCAATTCTCTTTTTAGAGGAGCCAGCATCCGTGGCATATATCAACACATTCGTATCTATAAACACGGGCTTATCGTTCATTGGCTTCGTCCCGGTTAAAGTGGTAGTGGCTTAAATCCAAGTGCAACTGTTCAAAAAAAGCCATGGCTTCTGCCACTGCTACCGTTGGTGATGGCACTTGAGTAGGTGGCGAGAGGGTCTGAGTGGGTGCCAGCAAGATAACCTTGAGGTGAGTTTCAAACCAGTCTGAATAATGGTCTGGAATAGAAATCTGGCCGTTGTAAGAATGCGTATTAAATTCGATGGCTTGCATGAGAGGTTCCTCTTAATTAGTAAAAAGCCCGTGTAGAAAATGGTGCCCGTGCAGCCCGCGTAGGTTGGACTCAGTGTAGCAAAGTCCAACCATTCTATGGTAACTATTACATTGGGGAATGAGTACAAGGTTGGCACATTACCGGCTACAGCCTCCACTCCTGCATCACGGGCTACACGGGTTACCCAGCCTCCCCGGACTTAGCTTAGTCATCCTGCTTGACCTTGGTTGCTACTAAGTTTCGCACATAAGACTTAAATTGCGGGCTTAAATACAGCGTGCTATGAACAAATAACTTATCTATGGCTTGGTCTAATCTCTCTTTGGTGAATAAGCCCGCTTGATAGGCCCGTAACAAGATGCCTACGCTGCCCATCGGTTTAAATCTTAACCATTCAATCGCTTGTCGTAACGCAAGGTCATCAGTTAATACCCAAGTGGGTCGCAACGCCTGGGCTAAGGTGAGTGTTTCTAAATCGGCTAATTGTAAGTTAAACTGACCAGGTAACTGTATTCTGGTCTCCTCCCGCTGGGCTGGTGGAATAACATGAACACAGACTTGACTACCGCGGTCCCTCTCTAATTGTTCTAAGGCAACGTGCTGTTGTACTTCTTGAACTACTTGGGTGGACAAATGTATGGTGTCAAAGGTACTAAAAGCGGTCCAACTCTGAATTTGCCACAAATGCGTCAGGGGCCCCGTATCACAAACCACTTCAATCATTATGTGACTCCAAGGCTTGGTGAATATCTTGCCACAAGGCTTGTTTGGCATATTCTAATTCGGCCACTCGTTCCGCGCCCAGTAAGTTGACAGCTTTGTTACGTGGTAGGGTTTCTTCAATAAAGGCTTGTTCGACGGTTTGACGGTACAGTAATTGTAGTCCCAGTAGCAATGCTTGACCAACCAACTGAGTCTCCTCTTGTCCCGTGTGTTGTTTAAGAAACGTCAAAGTTTGGAAAATAGATAAACTTGGTGATTTCTGAGTCAGCATTTCATTCGTCAGCATGGCGATTTTTCCTGTGATAATAAGTGTAGAAGTAGAATAAGTGAGTGGGGTTACTTTGTCAAGTCAGTGTAGGGTAAGCAAGGTCTTTTGGTTGCCCACCTACTTGACTATGGCAATATCTCAAAGCCTGCACAATGTCGCGGGCGAACAATACTAAAGTCACGACGGTCTAAAGTAAACACTTGTACAATCTTTTGGCGTTCTGCCATAGCCACGATGGTGGCATCCACAAAGTCTAAGCGACAGTCCGCATACTGTTCCAGAATCTCTATGACTCGTTTCAGGTCACCCGGTGTCAGGGAGGACAGTAAAAGGTCATTACGGGTTACTACTTGGTGGAGAAAACGACGCATCGTCAAGTGTCCTAAACGGGAAGCGATTAGGTAACATACTTCTGGTAGAACCGAACTAGGTAGCACTAGCGTGCCCGTAAAGGCACTGGCTACTTCAAGTACGCGACTATGATTGCGGTCTCGATGATTGGTCAGTGCTAGTAAAAAGCTAGTATCCAAAATCGCCAGCGGGTTCATTGACTCTCCTCTGGTCGAAGAGTCCAACCATATAACGGGTGAACTTCCTTGGCCAAGATTTCTTCGTCGCGTTCGGAGAGGTCCGTTTCTTCTGAACTCCCTAGACCGGCAATTGCTAGTAGAAAGTTGTCTTGGGCCGCAGTGACGGGCGTCGTTGGTGTCTTTCCAAGTTGGCTTTTGAAACGAAGATAGTTAAGAAAGTTAGCCAATTCGGGCAACATCTCACCAGGCAATTCTTCAATGGTTTGAGTCAGTTGTTGACGAGTGGTTATCACAGTGGTCATCATAAATAGGTAGTCCTGTTAGTTAATAAATGTCTAGTTGGTGCCGAGAAAACGAGGGGCAACGGTAAGACGCATTGTCCACCCTACTTGTCTGGAGATTTGACTGGAGATTTGACAACTTTTTAAAAGTTGTCAAATCTGTTCCCCCAATTCCCGCACCTCCCCCGCCCGCAACCCATACCCCGTCACCTTCATCCCCATCTGCGCCCGTTGCCAACACTCACGGGCAGTCGCCTTCTCCCCCATAACTTAACGTCTAACTAGGCACACCCACCTTACTTGGCCAATATTAAGCTACTTGATAAATCAGCGGTCGGTAACGAGGTTCAGGTATCGGTTTCTGTTTCGCTTTGGCAGTTTCTAACCAGGCAGTTTTCGCAACTAATACCGCTTGCAGGGCTTCGGTAGGGGTGTTACCAAAGGCCGAACAGTAAGTTAAATCGGGAATGTCCGCAATATAGCCAGCGTCTTCGGTGCTGTAAAAAATATTGATGTGATAATCTTTCATTCTTGATAAGGTTTAGCCAGTGTAAGGTGTGCAACATCTTTTTGTTGCCCACTATCAATCCTAAATTTGGTGGGCAACGGGCGCATTGTCCATCTGGAGATTTGACTGGAGATTTGACAACTTTTCCAAAGTTGTCAAATCTATTGTCAAATTGGAAAAGATTTGACAACTTTTCAAAAGTTGTCAAATCTGGGGCACCGTTTTAGATTTGACAACTTTCGAAAAGTTGTCAAATCTATTGTCAAATCTGTTCCCCCAACGCTCGCACCTCCCTCGCCCGCAACCCATACCCCGTCACCTCCATCCCCATCTTCGCCCGTTCCCAACACTCACGGGCAGTCTCCTTCTCCCCCTGCGCTAGGTAATAACGACACCACGCTAACTGGCAATCCACGGCATACAGTCTCATGCCACAGCGGCGAATCAGGCTGTCGGCTTCTTGTAAATCGTGGTGGGCCGCGTCAGGGATAACACCCCTCGAAGGGGTGTTATCCCTCGGGCGCAGATGGAAATTGGCACGGTCTATGAGAAATATAGGAGTAAATTCTATCTTTCCCGCTTTACGTATGCCCGCCACCGCTTGGTCAAAAGCCGCCGCGGCTTCGTCGTCGCGTTGTAACTGCGTGAGGACACGGGCGAGGGTGAGGTGGTCAAGGGCAATATCCATTAGCCAGTTATTTCTCTTCGAAATTTCTAATCCATATTCCCCCCGCCCCAACACCGCCTCAAACTCCGCCACCGACTGCGCTTGGTCTAACAACAGGGCGCAATACTGAAAGCCAGCGAGTGAATACAATTGCGGATACTCCGGTTGCCCTTCTTGCTGAAGTTGTTCGGCGCGTTGAAACGACTGCTGGGCTTGGTCTAACTGTCCTTGCCGATGCCAGGTGGTGGCGAGGTAGGCATGACCGCCACTTTGTTCAGATAAATCCTCACTCTGTTCGGCATACTGGATAGCCTGACGAGCCACCGTGGCCGCCTTGGCCAATTGACCCACGGACAGATAGAAGTTTATCAGATTTCGGGCAGACCTTGAAGCACCTTCCCAATCTTGTAGCTTTTCCGCAAGTTTTAAATCGGCCTCTCTCGGTTCCATCGCCTCCCCCAAGCGTCCCAAGGACATGAGACAAAAGGAGGCTGCGGCTAATAACCAGGCTTGGTTCGCTTCGGATAAACCGTGTTGGACGGGCTGTGACCAGCCGTGGGGGAAAAAGGCGGCGAGGGCGATTAAGTCTTGGCTGTAGGCACCGAGTTTGTTGGTACTGTAACCTTCTTCACCTCGCAGAATACGTTCCCGATACACCTCCCCCAACGCTTTTTGATATTCCCCCGCCAAACACCCATGCACTACCGCCCGATACAAGGGTTCTAATTCCTCTAAGGTATCGGGTTGGGATTGGGAGGGCACGGATTGATAATAGTCAAACAAGACGCAGTGGGCTTGACGAAAGAAGTCAGGTTGCGTGTCTTGAAAGCGTTGGCCAAAGTAGTCACGGATGAGGGGGTGGCAGTCCCAGTGGTAACGTTGGCCTTCATTGCCCTCACCCCCGGCCCCTCTCCCAGGGGGAGAGGGGCGGACGGCAATTTGAGTGGTTTTCTCCCCTCTCCCTCTGGGAGAGGGGCCGGGGGTGAGGGCTAACAACAACCCCGCCGCCTCTAAATGTCTCTCCAACAATTCCCAACCCACGTCATCTAACGCCCGCAACGGTTCTGCACAATCGGCTTGAGTGACTAACACCTCTTTCTCTAGCAACGTCATGGGGCGGTCAAATAAACCCAATAACTGCAAAAAAGCGAGTTCAGGAGTTTCTGATTGCCAATGCCGTTCCACATAAAATTGTAATATTCGCTTCACATGTCTGAACAGTTTTTTCTTATCTTCTCTGTAGAGTTGCTTGTCTTTATCTTCCCACAACGGCGGCAATTGGTCACGTTGTGCAATCTCCCCTTCAAACTCCTCCTTTAACAACTGTCCTAACAACACCAACGCCAACGCATGACCGCCCATCTCTACAGTGGCTTGTACTAACTCTTCATTAGTCCCTTGCACCCCTAAATGCGCTAACACCTTAGCACCGTCAGACACGGGCAACGTCTGCAAAGCTATCGTCACATACCGTTCCGTTTCCCATGCTTGCAACTCCACTAACGGTTGCCGTGAGGAGACTAAAATCAGACTGGGTGACGCCGCGAGTCCATACAACCGCACTTCCTCAAAAAAGGCTTGCAAGGCGGTATCTTTCAACTCCCCGTCTAAGAAATGCGTCGGGTGTTGCAACGGTTCTAACCCATCCAATATCAAAATAAACGATTGCGATTGCAAACACTTGGCCAACGCCCGGCCTTTCGCCACATCCTCTTTCGGTATCTCCCCCGTCCACCCAAAGAATGGCAAGGCTACTTGAAAGAAGGGCACGGACGAGGTTTGAGTATTATGCGACCCTTGCGAATAAAAGGACCACGCGAAGACGCGCTGGACACCGTGATAATGGGGTTGCATTTGTTTTATCCACGAATCTGATAACGCCGATTTCCCAATGCCCCCTGCCGCGACTAGAATCGTGAGATAGGTTTTGGGAGAGAGAAACGCTTGTTGTACCTGTTGCAACTCCGTTTGCCGACCGATTAAGGGCATGGCGGGGCGGGGGAGACGGGAGAGGTCGAGGGCTTCGGGTGGTAGCGGTTTTAAACCTGACAGGTCTCGAAGACCTGTCAGGTTTTGACCATGCAATTCCTCAATATAATGCAACAAACCGACGGCATAAGCGGCTACTACATTGGCTGCGTATTCATGCCAGTCGTCATTCTTATTCCCATCCCCAAAATCACAAATGCCACGAATCTCCAAAAAATCTACCTTGTGATTCAAAGCCGCTTCTGCCATTCCATAACCTTCCATCGCCACCGCCCGTAAACTATCTTGCGCTGCCAACAAACGGTCCATTTTCGGTTTATGTGCAATCACTGTTTCACTACTAGCAATCATGCCAGGATGCACCCGCAGCTGACACTCGCCGTTTGGGGCAGGATGACCAATATTCGCTTTCCAATCCGGATTTTTATAATCTAGCGAACGTGCATACAAAAATTTACTGGTGGGTAATTGTTGCGGTCTAGGCGACTTCCCATCTTTTGTCTCTTTCCCAGGTCCATCATAATAGCAAGCCTCGGCAACGACCACATCACCCCATTGCACTTTTTTATCTTCAAACCCTGCCGCAATACCGACCATCAACAAATAAGTCGGTTGATAACGTTCCAATACCAACGAAGCCGCGGCTGCCGCTTTGATATTTCCTGCTTTATCCAAGCGCGTCACGAGAACTTTAGCATTGCCAATATTGTACTGATGAAATGGCAAGGGTTCAGACTTGTCAGCCAGAGTCTCACAAGTACCTAATTTATCTAATTTATCTAACACCGCCTTTAATTCTTCAGGCAGGGCGGTGATGATAGCAAAATCGATTTTAATATTTGGAGTCATAATAAATTCTCTTAAACTTGGTGCAATCATTGTCAGAGGACCAACCTCAGACTTTGCCAATAGCTTTTCACCAAATGTCGGAAACATCTTCCCGGCCAAAGAAACCTTGAAGGTCTAAAACTAGACCTTTAAAACCTGACCGGGGGATTCCTTAACTTAATGGTATTGACGGTGAACCGCGTGGCCCACTCTATCGGACTGAATTTTCGTCTTGACTTAGTGGTAGGGTGGGCCACAGGTTTCTCGGTGCCCACCACCTGGCAAAGACGGTGGGCAATTAAACACTTTTCCACCCTACATGGACTACCTGATTTTTCCCATGATTGACCAGTTGTGTGTTGAAATAATCTCGTAACGCTTCAACAGAAATCTCTTCCCCTATAGGCGTGTTCTGCCAAGGAGGTTCTTCATGAGTCAGGTTGCGCAATTTCCATGCAGAAAACTGACCAAACACACTATAAACTTCATCCAACAATTCTCGTGTCGGTGGGTCATACACCGAAAAGTCAACTTCACCCGGCGGAGGAATCGCACCTGCACCATAGCGTTTGTAGAAATGGAACAATGCTGGCACCACCGGTCCATGAATCCACGCCTCAATAGGTTCTGGAAATAATTGACGGTCATAGAGGGCAATATGAAAGCCTTGGGCATAATAAACTAATTTTTGCAATTTCAGATTGGAAATGAGGTCGCCAGCTTCTTCATCTATCAAGGTGAGAAAATAGTTGGCAACATCGTAGCAACTTAACATAGTAATTACCTCCTGACAATAAATTAAAAAATGAGTTGACAATGGGGAAGCTAGCCGGTGACGTGCCCCAACCACCGGCTAAAACCTCAATGCCATTAAGTTAAGCCGGCCCAAAAAACCTTGAAGCTCTAAAACCAGACCTTCAAGGTTAAAATCTGACCAGGAGATTCCTGAACTTAATGGTATTGACGGTAAACCGCGTGGCCCACTCTATCGGACTGAATTTTCGTCTTGACTTAGTCAGAGATAAACTCCTCATCGTCCCCATTTTCAACCAAAGAACTTTCAGCAGATTCATTTTCATTTTAATAAAGTTTTATGATTAAATATTCTTATAATAAAAAATTCGACATTTAAACCTGGCTCAGATTTGACAACTTTCAAAAAGTTGTCAAATCTATCTCCCATATATTTAATACAATTTATTATACTGATTATTAACCTACTCATTGGTGAACTCTTTTCGCATAATTGATTATTCAATCAATTTTTGAATTATTATAAAAAATAAAGAGTTAACTTTAAATAATACCAAGAAAAATACTTAAATGAAGTATAAAAAATTGCATTCGTTAAAACAACCCTCTAGTATTTTATTTGGTGTATGATATATGATAAATAATAACTACACACATTTAAAGTTTAAACTTTTCCTCAAATGCTTACTGATGGAATTTTATTTTATTATGTTGACATCATCTGTTCATCGAGTGCTTATAGTATCATTGATTTTAGTTGCCAACTATTTAGTTTACCCGCAATCTATAGTGGTGGCCCAAACTACTTCAGAGCCTCCTCAGACCACTTCACCGGCGGCAGAAGGAAAAGCCGAACCCGCCGATAAAGCCGGCGCAACCGAAACCGAAGGGGAAAATCCTCCTGCTAAACCGCCCGTTGAATCTGACCGAGCCACTATCAAATTGTCACCCAGTGTTAGAATTATTCAACAATCTCATGTCATACCAGTTATTCCTGCGGAACTGATTCAACATTTTCTGAATCGTCCTCAAATAGTTACGCCGGAAGAAATACAAAATATGGGTTATATTATCGGAAATGCTAATAGAAACATTTTTTCTACGACAGACAGTAAAATTTATGTGTTAGGGTTAGACCATACTGATACGGGTCGACACTACATGATACTGATGTTGGGACAACCCTATCAAGGTCCAGCCGATGAGGAACCGCTGGCTTATGAAGCTGTTTACTTAGGGGATGCGTTGTTGGAAAAAGCTGGTGAAAACGAAGTACCGTCAATATTAAGGATTACCAATTCACAACGTGAAATTGAAGTCGGTGCCAGATTATTACCGATTTCAGAAGGACAAACCGCGGTAGCAGATTTTTACCCTCACGTACCAGAACCCATCGAGGATGGATACATTGTTGGCTCCGTGGACAGGGGTTCTCTCATCGGGCAATATCAAATCGTCGTGGTTAATAAAGGTAGCAATCAGGGCCTGGAAAGAGGCCATTTACTGTCGGTATACAAAGGTGAGAATATGGTTAAAGATAACATTGGTGAACCTCAGATGATTGCTTTGCCGGACCGTTTCGCCGGCACTCTGCTGGTGTTTAAAGTCTTTGAAGAGGTCAGTTATGCTTTGATCATGAAATCGGTGTTACCCATCAGCCGGCTGGATAAAGTGGCGGTACCTTGACACATCAACCGGTTCGACCAGAATATTGGTTAGCGTTAAGCCGGGCCCCTGGCGTGGGACCTGTCAACTTTGCTCGTTTTCTCAAACACTTTGGCAATGTCGAAGCCGTATTTACGGCGGGTGTTGGCGAATGGAAAAAAGTGGATTTAAAAGCGGAATTAATTAGTTATCTGCTCAATCCTGATTGGTATGCCGTCGAACAGGATTTAAAATGGTTAGCTAAACCAGGTAATCATTTATTGACTTTAACCGATAACTCTTATCCGCCATTATTACGAGAAATTCATGACCCACCACCGCTGTTATTTGTGCATGGCGATTACACTTTATTGTCGAGTTTGCAATTAGCGATGGTAGGCACTCGTAATCCTAGTCGGGAGGGAGAAGAAACCGCCAGAGAATTTGCCGAATATTTGTCGAATCAAGGCTTTACCATTACCAGTGGTCTAGCCATTGGCATTGATGCGGCTTGTCATTGGGGAGCACTCAGTGGCAGTGGCAAAACGATTGCGGTGGCAGGCACCGGCTTAGATCGAGTCTATCCGGCCCGACATCGTGACCTCGCTCATAAGATTGTGGAAACCGGCGGCGCCTTGGTCTCTGAATTTTTGCCTGGAACCGTCGCCAAACCGACTAATTTTCCGCGACGGAATCGCATTATTAGTGGACTTAGTTTAGGCACTTTAGTCGTCGAAGCGCCCTTACGCAGTGGCTCTCTCTACACGGCTCATCAAGCGGTAGAGCAAGGACGAGAAGTATTTGCCATTCCAGGCTCTATTCACAATCCATTGGCCAAAGGTTGTCACCGATTAATTAAAGATGGCGCGAAATTGGTAGAAAACGCGGCAGATATTGTAGAAGAATTACTGATTCATTTACCCTCGTTAACACTACAAAATCCCGGGTTACCCTTACCAGAAATGCGGCCACGACCAGAATCAACCACCGTTCAACTGCCAGCGGAAGAATTGTTATTACCTCTGTTGCCAGCCAACTCCGAGCCGTTAGAGCCAGAATATGTTAATTTATTAAACTACCTTATTCCACAACCCACTTCGATTGATAACTTAGTCGAGTTGAGTGGATTAACTGTAGAGGTCGTCTCCTCGATGCTACTGATTTCAGAATTACGCGGTTTAGTGAAACTCCAACCGGGAGGTCTATACACTCGCTTATAAGGAAACTTAAAATGAACACCAAAGAAAACCTCTTGGAAGTCTTGTTAGATTTATTTGAAAATATCAACTTAGAAGAAACTAAACCGAATCACCCGCCGGACCCTACAGCAACCAACGGCATGATTATGACGCTGTCGTCAGATGAAGTTTATCAAATGGTGCAATGGCTTAAAGCCTTGATGGCAGAACCTCCATCGTCATTAGCGTCAACTTCGATTCGAGTCTATTCGACAGTAGAGTGTGAAAAACTGAATCGTGATTGTCGAGGCTTTTTGCTCAGTTTAGAACAAATTGGAGTGTTAACGCCTGTAGTTCGTGAATTAGTGGTTAACTATGTAATGTCACTGGATACTAGAATAGCATTAGAACAATTGAAATTAGTCATTCTGATGGCGCTCTCTAATCAGCCAAATCAAGAAACTGCTTTGGCTTGGATGGAAAAAATGTTCTATGAAGAATTTACCGGATATCCTGCGCATTAACAACTCACTTTATGCACGGATAACCCAACCACCCCCTGCCCCTCCTTGGTAAGGAGGGGAGTACATACCACCGGCGGTGCCAGGAATACTGCCCCTCCTTACTAAGGAGGGGCAGGGGGTGGTGCGTAAGGTGAGTTAACAATTTAAGAAGAAGTTGACCACTTTAAACCAGTGGTCAACTCTAACCGCAGTGCGGAACCAATATTTTACCTTTCAACTTAACCAAAATCCAGTTAGTATTGTGAAAAACTTAGTCGTTGTCGAATCACCTGCCAAAGCCAAAACTATCCAAAAATATCTTGGTAAAGAATTTGAAGTCTTAGCCTCCTTTGGCCATGTTCGAGATTTATTGCCAAAAGATGGGGCCGTGGACACTCAGCATGAGTTTGCCATGAATTATCAATTGATTGAAAAGAATGCCAAGCATGTCAATGCGATTACTAAAGCTATGCAACAGGCAGAAGCCTTGTATCTAGCAACTGACCCTGATCGCGAAGGGGAAGCTATTTCTTGGCATCTGTATGAAATTTTAACCGCAAATCAATCATTGCAACAGAAACCAGTGCATCGAATCGTCTTTCACGAAATTACACAACGAGCGATTCAAGAAGCGCTAAATCATACTCGTGCATTATCGATGGATTTAATCAATGCCCAACAAGCCCGACGCGCACTGGATTATTTAGTCGGATTTACGCTCTCGCCCCTCTTGTGGAAAAAGATTCGTTATGGATTGTCGGCAGGCCGCGTCCAAAGTCCGGCTTTACGCATGATTGTGGAGCGTGAACAAGAAATTGAGGGTTTCCAACCGCGCGAATATTGGACCATCGATGCGGAATCGAAAAAGGAGCGGCAAACCATCACCGCCAAATTGACGCTATTTGAAGGCAAGAAGCTAAAGCAATTTGACACGGACATTAGTGCGGCGGAACGAGCTACCCACATCAGTATCAGTACGGAAACTCAAGCCCTGCAAGTGAAAGAGACCTTGCTGACCGCTGCCGCGGGTGAACTGCAAGTGCTCAAAGTGGAGAAAAAGCAACGTAAACGGCAGCCGGCGGCACCGTTTACCACTTCGACCTTGCAACAGGAATCGGCTCGCAAGTTAGGATTTACTACTAAAAAAACCATGCAATTGGCACAACAACTGTATGAAGGCATTGATACCGGCAATGGAGCCGTGGGTATCATTACTTATATGCGAACCGATTCGGTGAATTTGGCGGAAGAAGCTATTGCCGAAATTCGTCAAGTAATTCATGACCGTTATGGTCCAGATAACGTTCCTAAACAGATACGGCTTTATAAAACTAAATCGAAAAACGCGCAAGAAGCGCATGAAGCAGTCCGTCCGACCTCAGCCCAACGTTATCCAGATGAGATTAAAGCGTCTCTGAATCAGGACCAACTAAAACTGTACAATTTAATTTGGCAACGCACCATTGCTTGTCAGATGATTGATGCCACCTTAGATACCGTAGCGGTAGATTTGGGGGCGGGTGAGGGTAATCAGTTTCGGGCCACTGGCTCGACTTTAAGTAATCCTGGCTTCATGGCCGTTTATCAAGAAGGTGTGGATGATAAAAAGAACAGTGACAGTGAAGAGGATGAGAAAATGTTGCCGGTCCTGGTCGTCGGTGAAATCCTCAAACTTAAAGATATTCATGCCGACCAACACTTTACCGAGCCACCACCGCGATATTCGGAAGCCACTTTAGTCAAAGCGTTGGAAGAATATGGCATTGGTCGTCCTTCCACTTATGCGACGATTATTTCAACGCTTCAACAACGTGAGTATGTGACGTTAGAAAAGAAACGTTTTATTCCCACCGACATTGGTCGCATTGTCAATAAATTTTTGACCGAACATTTTACCCAATATGTGGATTACGATTTTACCGCTAAACTGGAAGATGAATTAGATGCTATTTCGCGAGGTGAAGCCGAGTGGATCCCCTTACTGGAACGATTTTGGACTAAATTTAAACAGTTAATTGATGACAAAACGCAAAGCGTTTCTCGTAAAGATGTTACCCATGAAGCTATGGATGAAGATTGTCCCAAGTGTGGCAGTCAATTGGCGATTCGGTTAGGTAAACGTGGACGTTTCGTAGGATGCTCCGCCTATCCCAAATGTGATTATACGCGCAATCTGGACGGTGAGTCGGCGACGGCCAATGGTAATGGGGCAGCACCAGCGACGGCCACTACGCCAGAGTTAGTGCCAGACCGGGTTTGTCCTGAGTGTAGTGCCTCCTTGCAAATTCGTCAAGGTCCTTATAGTAAATTTATTGGTTGTAGCAATTATCCGAAATGCAAATTCAATGAACCATTAGAAAAGCCGGCTGACACTGGTTTAGAATGCCCGGTATGTCATCAAAGCAATTTAATCAAACGGAAGACTCGTTATGGCACGTTTTTTTATGCGTGTGCCAATTATCCTAAGTGTAAATATGCGATCAGTAATGAACCCTTAACGGGACCTTGTCCTACTTGTGGTTGGCCGATTCTGATGCTGAAGACTACCAAACGTTGGGGGACTCAAAAAGTTTGCCCGCAAAAGGAGTGTGATTATCGCGAAACGATAGCGACTTCAGAAACTTCTCCATAAGCAGAAATATAGTAATATCCTTACCGATTTGTTCGGCAATGAATTTGGCCAGCAGGGATAACACCCCTTCGAGGGGTGTTATCCCTCAGAGTTCAAGGTGAAAAATGAAGTGAGTAAACTGAATTATTTCACTCAACTAACCTATAGTTTTTCGGACGTTCGGGGTGTCAGGTCCCTTGGCAGCACTTGAACTCCTAATCCGAAAACTTCAAACGGTTCTGGTTCCCTCACCTTAAATACAGAGGGCACCAGGGAGAACAGATGCTATCCACCCCTGCTGGCCCGCCACAGCGCCTGTAACTGTGTTGCCAACGTGTGTTCACCTTCTCAAGAAACTAAGTTTTCCCCAAACTTAGTTTCTAAACTTAGTTTCTCAAAGGCTTGGCAACGCTTCGATAAAACTGATGAAGCCCCCCGTTTGAATTAATCGTGGCGAGTGAAAACCAGCCGCTGACAGCAGTGCGTAGTATTCTGCTTCCGTGCGTAGCAAACGTCCACCTAGCACGAATATATGTAAACTGGACAAGAAGTCCAGCGCCGTTGGATTTTGATTAGGTAGCAGAAAGTCTATAATCAACAATTTAGCCGTAGGACTCATGGCCGCTCGACAATTCTGGAGAATTTTGAGCGCGTGTTCATCATCCCAATTCAGTAACACCCGCGAAATAATATATAAATCACCGTTGCTGGGGATTGACGCAAAAAAATCACCGCCGCGAAGTTGAACGCGATCACTTATACCTGCCATAGCCAGTTTGGTTTCCGCGCCACTTAGCACATGTTCTTGGTCAAGAATAATAGCCTGCAACTGAGGATACTTGCTTAAAATCGGGTAGTCCCTTCAAGATAATGGAGGAGGCCGTGAAAATCCATGCCAGTCAATGGCGAGATTAACCTCTAGGGGCTGGATTTTCTAAATCTGGCAGGGGCTAGGTTTCCTAAGCCGTCGAGGCTTAGGAAACCTTAGACTCGGTATAACTCTTTGACTGTTAAGACCTCCATTAATTTGGAGGGACTACCCGAAAATAGGTGTGGCACACCAGCTATGGGGGCCGAGTGGGGTACCAAAATTTATGAAATTACTATATTAGAAACCACTCGACTTAACCGGCGAAGTCCTTTCGTTTGCCAGGTAGTAAAGATTGAGACAACAGCTCCGCCAAAGTTTGGACGTGTGGACTCGTCATCATTGTCACATGCGTCCCCGGGACCCAATGTTCGGTCACTTGGGCGTGAGTACCGGCCGCCCAACCCCAGGCCTCACGGTTATCTTCCCCGGCCTCCCCGGCCTGACGTTCGCGGGCGCGAAACAGGTGAATCGGGCTACGTAGCTGGCCGGGGAGTTGATAGCTGGCATGTCCTTGTATCGTGATACGATAAGTATTTACCAATGCCTGAAGTTCCGCCACGGAGGCACCGGGGGCAAACAGGAGTTGCCGTTGCTGAAAGGCTTGCATCACTTCGACATAAGCCGTGTCTAAGTCCGGCAGGGCTTGTAAGTATTCTAACGACCGATTCAAGTCAATCCCCGTTAATTCCTCAAAGACCAACACCAGGTCTGATAACCAATTCCAAACCGTATAATCAGCGCTTGGATTCGGTGAGTTGGAGTCCGGGGCCGTGGTATCTAAGATAGCCAAGAACGCCACCGTTTCCCCTTGTTGCTCCAGTTGCCAAGCCATTTCAAAGGCTACTCGACCACCGGAGGAGTGACCTATCAGTTGATACGGGCCGGTAGGTTGGTGTTGTCGCAAGGCTTGCAGATGAGAGTAAGCCAGGGCCTCAACAGTTTCTGGAGTTGGCGAGCCATCCAAGCCAGGGGTTGGCAAGGCATAGCAGGGTTGTTGTGAACCCAAAGAGGAAGCCAAGGGATAGAAATACATGACGGAACCAATGGCACCCGGCAGACCATAAACGGGATTAGCTTCCCCGACGGGTTGAATCGGCACGAGGTTAGTCAACCGCGGGGTAGTGTCTTGGCGTAGCTGTGGTGCTAACGTGGCCACGGTGGGAGTTTGGAACAGCGCACTCACCGGCAGTCGCACCGCAAATTGTTGTTGAATATGGCTCATGAGCTTGACGGCTAACAGCGAGTGTCCACCTAAGTCAAAGAAGTTGTCATGGATGCCCAAAGGATGAACCCCCAACACCGTTTCCCACACCCCGAGCAATTGTAGTTCCGTGACATCCCGGGGCAAGGTATTTTCAGCCAGGGTGTTAGTGTCTTGGTGTGTCGGCAACCGTTCCCGCAGTTGACTTTGGCTTAACAATACCGGCACTGCTGCGTCTTCTAACATAAATTGCAAACGTTCAGCCGGATAAGCCGGAGCCATGGGCACATAAGCCCCGCCCGCCTTGAGAATGCCCAATAACCCAATCACCATTTCCAACGACCGTTCCACACAAATCCCTACCAAGGTCTCCGCTTGCACCCCCAAACTTATCAAGTGGTGGGCGAGTTGATTCGCTTTGGTGTTCAGTTGGTGATAGGTTAGTGTTTGGTCTTCAAAAACCACGGCGATGTTCTCCGGAGTTTTCTCCACCTGTGCTTGGAACAAATCCACTATGGTTTGGTCTCTTGGATAATCCGTTGGCGTTTGATTCCACGCCCGTAATTGTTCAACTTCCGCCGCGGTGAGGAGGGATAATTGGGAGATGAATTGGTTAGGATTGGCGACGATACCGGTTAACCAAGTCTCAAAATGTCCGACCAGGCGAGAGATAGTGGCCGACTCAAAGAGGTCGGTATTATAGCGAAACGCGCCGGCGAGAGTTTCTCCACCGGCCAGGGATAACGTTAAATCAAACGGCCCTTCCATCTGGTCAAGTTCTATTGGTAAGAGCGTTAGACCTGCTACCTGTCGTTGGCTTAACCAAGAGTCTGGTTGAAATTCCAGCATGGCTTGTACTAACGGCACTTGACTGAAATCCCGGTGTGGTTGTAACAACTTGACCAATAACGGGAAGGGATAGGCCGAAGGTTCAATGGCTTCTAACACCGTTTGGTGGAGTTGAACTTGCCAAATATCTGGTCCTGAAGTAGTTGATTGTGGCACCGCATAAGCCACCAACCGTTTCTCCGTCCCCTCACCTTGCGCCATTACCACGGCCTCTTTAACCGTCGGCTGTGCTTTTAAGGTGGTTTCAATTTCACCTAATTCCACCCGAAAACCTCGAATTTGCACTTGATGGTCTTGCCGACCCAGATATTCCAACACACCGTCTGGCAACCACCGGCCTAAATCGCCAGTCCGGTACAATCGTCCTTCACCAAACGGATTGGGGATAAATTTCGCAGCCGTGAGTGCCGGTTGATTCAGATAACCGCGTGCTAAACTAGCGCCACCAATGCACAGTTGCCCACCGCGCCAGGAGGCACGGGTTGTAACTGTTCATCTAAAATGGTGACCGTTCGATGGGGTACGGGTTGACCGATGGGGACTCGCTCAAACTCGCCCGTGGCTGGAATTTCAAATAAGGTAGCCGTCACTGGGGTTTCGGTCATACCATAAGCGTTCAAGAAACGAACTGACTTAAGGGGGCTTGATTGCCATAACTTGACGGTTTCTGGTCTAATGGCTTCTCCCCCTAAAATGACTAATCGTAGCGGCAATCCTGCCACTAACTGCGGGCGGGCCTGCCAACTTTCCAGCAAAGTATGCCAGTAACCGGGAGACCAATCAACCACGGTTAAGCCATAAAATTTCACTTTAGCGGGAAAGGTCGTGGCATTCCATAACTCCGGCTCCCGCAATACCAGCGTAGCCCCGCTGAGTAAAGACATAAACAGAGGTTCCAAGGCAGCCACATAATTTAACGAGGCAAACCACAATATCCGATCATCGGGAGTGTAAGTACTGAAGCAGAAATTCTGCGATATTTTCCCTCACCCCCGGCCCCTCTCCCAAAGGGAGAGGGGCGAAAGAAAATAGGAGAAAATTTTTGCTTCAGTACTTATTTATACACCGACTGCATGGCGAGGCAATGTTTAGCCAGGGCTTGATGTTCTATCAAAACGCCTTTGGGTTGCCCGGTGGAACCCGAAGTATACAAGCAACAGGCTAATTGATAAGCGGAAACCGAACCAGTCGGGTTGGAGGTAGGTAGCTGTGTCAAGGCCGGGTCCTCCAGATAAACCCACTCCACTTGGGCTGGTGGCAGATTTGGGGACTCTGGCTGGGTCGTCAAGAGCAAAGCGATGTCGCTGTCTTTAAGCATCCACTGGAGACGGTCCGTAGGATAGTTTGGGTCGAGAGGGACCAAAGCTCCTCCTGCTTTGAGAATCCCTAAGATAAGTACTGAAGCAGAAATTCGGCGGTATTTTCCCTCACCCCCGGCCCCTCTCCCAGAGGGAGAGGGGCGAAAGAAAATACGAGAAAATTTATACTTCAGTACTTACCAATCACCATTGCCAAGGAAGGTTTGAGACTCCAGCCCACTAATTGTTCCGCGGTGACACCACGTTGGCGCAAATAATGAGCTACTTGGTTAGCCCGGTGATTGAGTTCGTCGTAGGTGAGTTGTTGGTTTTGGCAGACCACCGCAATCTGGTTGGGGGGTTGTTGAGCTTGATGAGCAAATAAAGTGGTCAGACACAGAGTGGAGTCTCGTTCAATCTGGCTTTTTAGAATCGTCTCAATCTGATGGGAATGGATTTGATGATGAGTATTTATTGTTATCATGAATAAGTTCACTCTTGATTGGTCAAATGGGGTTGACTATCTTTCTCTTTTACCTCCGTCAATAACGGCTTCATCGCCACCCCCAAGCCACTAAAGAAGCCTAGTTGGAATAAAATTTCCGACGCATAAATCCCAAAGCCTGCTAGAAATACTCCACCCACACAAATCACGCCCGGTACTACCGTGGTCCAAAACCCGGTCTGGAGAGTGTGGTCAAATTGGTCGGCCAACTTAAACAAATAACCCAGTGAAGACAGGCTATGGTCCATCAAAACAATCTGGGCGGTATCCGTGGCAATGGTGGTAGCACCGCGCAAGGAGATGGAAACATCGGCCTGTTTCAGGGCTATCGCATCGTTAATCCCATCCCCAATAAAGCAGACTACGTGCCCTTCCTCTTGTAACTGTTTAATTAAATTCGCCTTATTTTCGGGCAAGGTGTTAGCAAAATAATTCTCAATGCCCAGGGTCTCGGCTAATTGACGAGTGGGTGCCTCTTGGTCGCCAGAGATAATCCTCACCGAGAGTTTTCGTTGTTGTAATTCCTGAATCACCGCCGCCGCTTCGGGGCGAATCGTGGTATGGAGTTCCAACGCCCCCACCACTTGTTCATTGACGGCTACCATCACTAATGCCTGTCCCTGTGATTGACAGGTGGCTGGCAACGTTTGAAGTGATTCGGGCAGTGTGAGTCCTTCCTGCGCCATAAACCGTTCACTGCCAACACGAATCAGGTCTTGCTGGACCCATACTCGGATGCCATAACCAACCTCATAACGACCCTCGTCAATGGCCGGTAAAGAGAGATTTCGGGCCGCCGCCGCGGCTAAAATCGCTTTGGCAATGGGATGCGGTTGACGATATTCCGCGGTGGCCGCGTAGGTTAGCAATTCCGTCTCACTTAAACCATCTGGAACGAGATGAAGGCACGCCACCTGCGGCTGGTCCAAGGTGAGAGTGCCGGTCTTATCAAAGACTACGGTATCCACTTCCTTCAGTCGTTCCAAAGCGCGTCCATTCTTAATCAAAATATGGTGCCGGGAGGCGATACTCAGATAATTCATCATGCCTAATAGGGAAACGGTCCGCATATTAAAACCAAAGCCGGCACCCAACACGGCGACTGACCCGGTAAAGCCTTGCACAGGCCAAGCCAATACCCCTAAAGCTATGTTGGGGAGAACCATGTCATTCGCCAACTTGGTCCCTTTGGACTCAATTTCGGTATGATATTCCGCGGTTTGACTTAAAATTTGCCCAATCTGAGCCGCAATCGTCTTCGTGCCCGCCTGTTCCACACGAATCTGAAGCCGTCCACTCAAGAGCAAGGTGGATGCTAACACCGTATCCCCCACGCCTTTTTCTACCGGTTGGCTTTCGCCGGTCAACATTTGCTGGTCGATCGAGGCCAACCCGTTCACAATCACGCCATCCACGGGGAGGGGTTCTCCAGCATGAACCACAATGACATCTCCCACCTGTAATTGGTCAAAGGGGAGAGAGACTTCGACACCGTCGATCAGTTGCCAGACCTCTCGCGGTTGCTGACCAAATAGATGAGTGAGATGGTCACGCGAACGTCCCTCCATTTGAAACACTATCTTGTTAGCCAGAAAATATAGTAGCAGGACTAGCCCGCCAAAGATATAATAGCCCGCCAGCCAAAAACCCGTCAGATAGAGTGAGCCCAACAAATCAAGGGTCAGCCGCTTTTCATGGAGAAGACTGTGAAAAGTTTGTTGATACAAGTCCAACATCAGATAAGCTACCATCACTACGGTGGGAATCAGTAGCGGTGGAAACAGCCAACTACCTACCAACGCCGTGCCTATTACGCCCCCGGCTATTCCCAGATAACGGTTATTCTGCCGTTCTAATTGATTTATCGGTGGCGGTGGTTTCCCCTCAGAGAGTGCGGTTAGCTGTTGCTGACGAGTTTGGCCTGCCAACAAGGGGTCAACCTGTTGTTGGATAAAAGTTTGATAGCGTTCATCTAGTTGGGTGACCCAGCCGGCCGACGGTTGGGTGGACGAGGGTGGACTCGTCAGCAGATTTTCTTCACCCCGCTGGTGGTCTTTATCCCGTTGGGTTTTAGGTGGTGGCTGTAGATAAGTTTTGAGCCCGGCGTAGATAATACCTCCGGCTAGCAGTAATCCAAGGAGTGGCATAGTAATGGTTTACCCCTTCCACAATAACGTGTTAACTTGACTAGGTTCATCCAGTGCGGCTGGAAAATCGTGGGAAATCACTTTTTTTCCTTCTCGCTGAAAGGTGACTTGACCGGTTTGCTCATCCCACGCTGAAATATCATCCCGCCGCACTTTGCCGATGGGGGTATCCAAGACTAAACGCACGCCATTGGTCCATGAGGAGGTGGTCCAATAGAGTTCATCCATTAGCCCCAATAACCGTTTCAGGGGTAGCCGAAAGGCGGCGGAATAACTAATGGGGTCGGGGATAAAGACGTTGATGGGATTGGCGCGGAGGTCATCCAAAGCCCGCAATAATTTGGTCAAGATCGCGACCTGGTCGTTGATACCACGCAAAATTGGGAATTGACTATAGGTACGTACCCCGTGAGTTTGTAAGCGTTTAATCACTTCGCTCACTTCCTCTTCTAATTCGTAGGGATGCACTACATGTAGATAGATTCTCGCCCGGTATTGGCCCAACAAGGCACAGACGTTTTCGGATAACACTTTGGGGGCAAAAACTATACTGCGGGTATGGAAACGAATATCGGTTACGCTGGTTTCATTTCGGACCCGTTGCAGAATTTGCTCCAGATAACGAAATGACACATTCAACGGGTCGCCCTCGGACAAAATCAGTTCGCTAATCTGCGGATGTTTGGCTAGATAATCGACCACGCGGTTCAACTTTTCGTCTATGGCTGGCAAGGTCTGACTTTGCAAATCCGACATGACATCTTGACGAAAACAGTACATGCAGTGGCCGGCGCATTTATCCGTCACCAGAAAGAGAGCATGCTGGTGGTATTTGTGGATGAGTACACCTTCCAAACCAGGGGGCATGTTGGTGCGGTCTTCCACAAAATCAGGTACTTCATGGGCTACCCGCATCTCGAGCCGGGCCGCGGTGGGATAGACGACGCGATATAAGGGCCCGCCCGTGCGGCCTAACGTCGTGATTTCTTCTTCGACCAAACGTTGGTAATGAGCGGTTACTTTAATCGGTAACACGCCTAGTTGTTTGGCTTGGGCGTTAAATTGTTCTCGTAAGGAGTTATCAAGCACTTTGGGGACCTCGGTTTGATTTTATCAAGTGTATCACACATATACCTGGTGGACAACACCTATTTTAGTGCATGAATTGGCGTAGAGGCTTTAGCCGCGATGCCATTAACTTAATGGCATTGGACTTAATGGGTGGGTAACGATAAACTTGTTGCCCACCCTAGCTGACTTAGTTTCTTAACAATGAGGTTTAACTCTCGGCGACCATTCTACAAATTGGTAATTAACGATAACGGATAACGGATGCCCGCTAAGTAGTCTTCAACACAACGTAGTACCAATGGACTCCGTAAATTATCTTGCTCTGTTACCTCTTCATGGGTAAACCAAACGGTGCGTAAAATTCCTTTATCTAAGGGTCGGTCCGGTTCATGGTTGTAATGTCGGCCGCTAAAACAAATTCGTAAATAGGTAATATTATTCAATGGATTAGTATATTGGTAAAGACCAATCACGGCTTGTGGAAGAAAATGCCAACCGGTCTCCTCTAAAGTTTCACGCGCTACCGCTACAAATAAGGTTTCCCCTTCGTCCCAATGTCCTGCGGGTTGATTAAATACGATAAGTCCTTCGGATTCTTCTTCTACTAATAAAAAACGTTTCTCTGATTCAATAATCGCTGCTACGGTAATATGAGGAAGCCAATCCATAATTTAATTTAGTCTGCTCATTTTAAAGACGGTAATTAATTCAATTTTCTAATAAATTCCAGCACTTGTTCGATGGGAATATTCTGCGCTTGCTGATCCCGTCGGCCTTTATATTCTACCGTGCCTTCATCCAAACCCTTTTCGCCTAGCACTAGACGATGCGGAATCCCAATTAATTCCATATCCGCAAACATGGCACCAGGTCGCTCTTTCCGGTCATCAAACAATACCTCGATACCCGCGTGTACCAACCGTTGATATAGGGCTTCGGCCGCTTCCCGTAACCGTTGCGATTTGTGCATATTCATGGGTAATAAGGCAATGCTAAAAGGTGCAATGGCTGACGGCCAGATGATACCATGCTCGTCGTAATTTTGTTCAATCGCCGCCGCCACTACGCGAGAAACTCCAATACCATAACAACCCATAGTCAAAATGACCACTTTGCCGGCTTCGTCTAACACCCAGGCATTCATGGTTTGACTATATTTTTGCCCTAGTTGGAAGATATGACCTACTTCAATACCACGCGCTATCGCTAACACCCCATGACCATCTGGACTGGGGTCACCTATTTCCACGTTGCGAATATCTGCGGTCTGCGGTAGTGGCAAATCGCGTCCCCAATTGACTCCGACCAGATGTTGACCTTTTTTATTGGCACCACAGACCAAGTCGGCTAATTGGGCGACACTGTGATCCAGGATGACCGGAATAGTCAAGCCGACCGGTCCCAGGTAGCCAATTTCACAACCAATCGTTTGCAGAATCTCCTCTGCGGTAGCAAAGGTGACAGGAAGACTGACTTCTGGTAATTTGGCGGCTTTAACCAGGTTTAAAGTATGATTGCCGCGTATTACCAATGCGACTAGGCCGTGATGAGCTTTGACGATAAGCGTTTTAATACATTGCGCCGGCGGTACTTTCAAAAATTGACTCACTTCTTCTATCGTGTGTTGTGCCGGCGTATTCACTACGGCCATATCAATGCTGGGTGGCGGCCGTGATGCCGTAGAAGGTAAGGCCGGTGCTAGTTCGATATTAGCGGCATAATCACTGCTCGTGCTATAAGCGATCGCATCTTCGCCAGAGTCCGCCAACACATGAAATTCATGGGAGCGATTACCACCAATATTACCCGGATCCGCTAACACGGCGCGAAAGTTTAATCCCAAGCGCTGAAAAATTTTGCTATACGTTTCAAACATCTCTTGGTAAGTTTCTTCCAACGAGGTTTGGTCCAGATGAAAAGAATACGCATCTTTCATTAAAAATTCACGGGCCCGCATGATACCAAAGCGTGGCCGAATCTCGTCACGAAATTTGGTTTGAATTTGATAGAAATTAGCCGGTAGCTGTTTATAGCTACGGATTTCATGACGAATCAAATCGGTAATAATTTCTTCATGCGTAGGGCCAAAACAAAACTCTCGTTGATGACGGTCTTGCAGTCGTAGCAATTCAGGGCCATATTGTTCCCAACGTCCTGATTCTTGCCATAATTCAGCGGGTTGGATGGCTGGCATCAACACTTCTTGAGCCCCAGCCCGGTTCATTTCTTCGCGAATAATATTTTCTACTTTGTGTAATACTCGTAGTCCTAGCGGGAGCCAGGTATATAATCCTGCGGCCAATTTGCGAATCATGCCGGCACGCAACATCAGTTGATGGCTGATGACCTCAGCATCGCCAGGCGTTTCCTTTATCGTGACTAATAAAAAACGCGAAGTTCGCATAAACGATTTCCTCTAGTTTCAATTTTTTCAACACCAAATTTGACAACACCAGATTTGACAACTTTAGATTTGACAACTTTTCGAAAGTTGTCAAATCTTGACCGTCGTACCAAATTTGACAACACCAGATTTGACAACTTTAGATGTGACAACTTTTCGAAAGTTGTCAAATCTTGACCGTCGTACCAAATTTGACAACACCAGATTTGACAACTTTAGATGTGACAACTTTTCGAAAGTTGTCAAATCTTGACCGTCGTACCAGATTTGATAACACCAGATTTGACAACTTAGATTTGACAACTTTTCGAAAGTTGTCAAATCTTGACCGTCGTACCAGATTTGATAACACCAGATTTGACAACTTAGATTTGACAACTTTTCGAAAGTTGTCAAATCTTGACCGTCGTACCAGATTTGACAACACCAGATTTGACAACTTTAGATTTGACAACTTTTCGAAAGTTGTCAAATCTTGACCGTCGTACCAGATTTG
>DZAL01000182.1 GCA_022729575.1 Thiomargarita sp. | reverse complement strand
GGGAATGCCGTGAGCAACGCGCCAGCGTTGCGGGAAAGGGACGCTGGCGCGTCCCGACGGCATTCCCACGCTGGCGCGTGGGAACGAGAAGAAACCTACTGGTGTGCATAGAGTAGCCCAGAGGGAGAGGGGCGAAAGAACATACGAGAAAATTTATACTTCAGTACTTACATCGTGCGTTTGAAGAATTGCGTCGCTTAAAATCACCTCTACTCAATGCTGAAATCAATTAATAATATAACTATTATACACCATATTTTAGTTAGAATGCGTAAGGTGAGTTATGATTTAATTTAGGTTTATTCTAAAATTCATTGCATTCTGATTTAAACAAACTAATCACCAGGTAATTATCATGCCCATCAATCACTTAAACCGCGACGCTTTGGTCGTTGGGATTTGTCAATATGACGACCTCCCCATGTCGCAACAACTTGATAGTTTAGCTGAACCAGCCGAAGCTCTGGCCAAACTGCTTGAAACCCAAGGAGGATTTAAAGTTACCCGGTTGCCTTGCGCAACAGACCTGACATTGGACTTGAAGAGACGAGTCACGTTGCCTGATTTAGAACAAGCCATTACGAAATTACTTTATCCTCCAAAGGAGTCGCCGACACAAACCGCATTATTGTTTTTTGCAGGACATGGTTTGGTAAAACCTTCTCCACTGGGTACCGAAGGTTTTTTAGCCACCAGTGAAGCGGATGGTAAAAGTGTCTATGGTTTTTCGCTGAAGACCTTACGTGAATTACTCCACCACAGTCCCGTTAAACAGCAAATCATCTTTTTGGAAGCCTGTCACAGTGGTACCCTGTTCACCGATTTCCAAGTGGATAACAAACATGATTACTGCTGGGTCACTTCCACACGAGCGCATGAGGAGGCATTAGCGGAGGGCTTGTTGGTAAAAGCATTATTGGAATCTCTTGATGGTAAGAAACGCTTAGAGAATCATATTACCAGCGAGATGCTGATTAACTATTTGCAGAATATTGAAGAACACAATAAAGGTTGGCAACGGTTTAAATATGAGATTCATGGTGAATCAATTATATTAAGTGGTGTATTTGGAGGCACCCAGCCCAAGCCCGTGACCAATTCTACTGCTAAACTGACACAAGATCAAAAAGCCAAACTGGTTAATGCACTGCTGGAGTGTCCCACCATGACTGACCGAGAATTACGTTCAGCAGTATTAAGAGACCTGCCAGCTAAGATAGCGAATAAGATCCGTGACGCATCGCAATCCAAATACCATGTCATCGATATCGTGTACACTTGTCTCAACTATGAGAATGGTTTGACTGAGTTAGTGAAAGCGTTACGGAATTTTGAAGAAGATTCCCTACCCATGCAAGCACTTGACAAAGTGCTAAAAGAGATTTATCCTGAGTAACTAAACCAACTAAACCAGGAGTTCAAAGCGTAGCTTTGAATTTCTGGCAAAAGTTCACCTACATTTAGATAACATGGAGACTTTGCTATGCCAACGATTACTGTAGAAAATCTGCCGACAGGAGTTCACCAACACCTAACACCAATGGCTACCTTACACCGGCGGAGTCTCAACCAGGAAATTATCGTTCGTCTGGAACACCGTTTCAAAATGCAGAAGCCAAATATCACGGAACTCATTGCCGAAGCCCGTGCTTTACGAAACTGCATGAAGAGGCATCTCGTCACCGATGCTGAATTGTTTCAGGCCAAAACGGCGGGTCGGCTATGATAGTTGTGGATACCAATATTACACTGTACTTCTATTAAGTTAAGCCGAGTTGGAGTCCAAATCTTCAGATTTGGACCAGGTGAGACGGCGTTCCCAAATCTGAAGATTTGGACTCCAACGCCGTCACCTTAGCTTAACTTAATGGCATTGCGGCTCAAGCCTCTACTCCAACCACGGCCCGGCTCAATCCTCTACTCCACCACCGAAATGAGCCCGGGGCGAGAGGGGTCATGCGTAAGGTGAGCTGTTAAGATAGACCTTGAAGGTTTTCAAAATTGTCAAGGTCTAAATTCAGTTTCTGTAACCATCAATCTAAAGGAGAAAATGATGAGTAGCGAAGTTTCTGCATACACTATTTGGTCTTGCCATGATGACCATAAGATGAAATTGGTCAATTTTTTACTGCAATGTCAAAATTATACTAATTTATCGAGTGGATTCCCTTGGGATAGTCAAATTGCATTTGCCAACACTCCTAAAAAGAACGTTGAAAATATTGTCAACACTTGCTTGAAATACCATGGTGGAATTGAATGGCTGGTGGACCGCCTCTTCTTTGATGAAGAGGATTCACAACCTATGTCAGATGTTTTCAACGTATTAGACCAAATATTTAAGTTGCCGGTCTCATGGGAAAAAGTGACCAAATTGAAAAGTTTATTGAATCAAGTTAGTGGTATGCCCAAACCTGAAGAATTATTAGAAATTTGTAGAAAATGTCTCCCCATCGAAACGTTGCCAACAGAAGTTTTCCAAGCATCCAAGAACCGAGATACTTTGGTTTACTTGATAGATTGGCTGGTTAGAAGAGGCCGCCCGTCAACGGGTAAAGTTCCCATTTTAGAATTTGTCAAAGGAGTTATGAAGTGTGTTAACACTCCTGAACTAGAGACCTGGGTCAACGAAGTGAATAAACACTTTTCTACTTCCACAAGAAAGGAAACGGTCCGTGAAAACCATGACTGTTCTGAAATACCAACTATCTCCTTTTTAACCCCGTTACACTTGGTTATGGTATTAGAACCAAAATCTAAAAAGTCCAAGAAATACGATG
This sequence comes from Thiomargarita sp., assembly GCA_022729575.1. GTDB lineage: Bacteria > Pseudomonadota > Gammaproteobacteria > Beggiatoales > Beggiatoaceae > JAABRD01. The sequence continues at coordinate 10,504 of DZAL01000182.1, read as the reverse complement.
TTCAAGCCTGGTTATTTAGAAAGGGAAAAGAGGGTTCTGAACAAATTTATGTGAAGGAAAACATCACGTTGAAAGAGTTACCAGAACAAATTAAACAAGCGCGTGGAAAGGTCAGTCAGGTTCTTATTCAGAACCCGAACAGTCTCACCCTGGAATTTTTTCTCCCGATAGACTTGCTTCTTAATCACAATATTGAGGGAGAATGTTTGCCGAAAAGTACGTGCCCAATTAGTTTTGATTATTGTGTCTTGGTACGCCCATTAGAACGTCTTAACAACGAGGATGCTTTTTTGCGTTTGTGCCAAGTTTGGAAAAAAGGTGAGAAGTTACAACAATCATTTGAACATTGTGCAAAATGGTTGACCGAGGCCGATTCCAAATGGGGCAAGGACCTGGGTAAAGTTTTTAGCCTAAATTTTAAACCGGACTCAGATTTTCTTGGCGAATTAATCGGATTTGGTACCCCAATAGTGATGTGGATTAGAGACGAGGCCGCTAAGGAATGGCATTTTAAGTTATACCAAGAATGGTTATGCTGTCGTCTGGCAGATATACCCAAAACGCTTTATGAGGAAAGGCGCTCTATCTTTTGGGACCATGATAAAAAACATACTGGTCACCTTTCTTTGTTGTGGGATGATCCAAATCGGGCTCCGCCCAGATTTCAACTTGGACCACCCACTTAATTATCTTAACGGAGGAGATTGAAATTACTTGTTCTTTACTTTCCGCGAGGGATACTAACATGCACAAAATTTATTTAGACACTTCTGTGATTTCCGCCCTATTTGATGAACGAAATCCAGACCGTAAGATGTTGACCGAAAATTTCTTTGCGCAAATCCAAGACTATGAAGTTGATGTCTCAGATTTGACGCTGGACGAAATAAAAAAGAACCGCCATGAATCTCTCAAGGAGAAAATGCAAGCCTGTGCGAGGTCTTTTATCGTCTTGGAGGAAACTGAAGCAGTCATTGCGTTAGCCCATAAATTGGTGCAAGCTAAAGCAGTGCCGCAAAGTTCCTTTGAAGATGCTTCCCATATTGCTTTTGCTGTCATTGCCGAAGTAACCTTTCTGGTCAGTTGGAATTTTCGGCATTTAGTGCGATTGAAGACCAGAGAGGTAGTACATCAAGTGACTCTCTCCCAAGGATATAATCCTATTCAGATTGTTGCGCCCCCAGAAATCATTTAACTTGGAGATTACTATGATGCAGATGAAAACCATGACCGATGTTCCTACTGACGGCACCTTCCTCACACCCGCAGAGGTGGAAGAAATTTCGCAAGCGGTGGAAAAGGAATTTCCTTATGACCCAGCGTTGCAGGCCATTTATGTGGCTAGAGGAATTATGAGAAAAGAAGCTGAACAGGTGGGAGTCGATTATCCTGTCTATATTCGAGAACTGGCGAAGAAAATTAAAACTCAGTGGTACTAATCAGTGAGGCCCACGGGCTGACGAACTAAACGGATAACCTCCCCATTCGCCTTATCCGTTTATCCCCTCAATCCGTTGTCCTCAATAACCGATAAAGGAAACTCACTATGCCCGCAACCAACCCCGCCTGGTGGATTTACCAAGGCACCAACCACCCCAATGAGAAAGCCATTGATCGCTTACCCATCGCCCCACCCTGGCGACAATTTACCGACGTGGCCCGGGAGAAACGCGGTACACAATTTAAGACTACCAAAAAAGAGATCGAGTTAGTCAATGCCGCTTTATACTTACGCCGACCTTTACTGGTCACGGGCAAACCTGGCATCGGTAAAACGACCCTAGCCCATGCCGTCGCCCATGAATTGCAATTAGGTGAGGTGTTGCGCTGGTCAATCACAACTCGTTCAACTTTGCAAGAAGGCTTGTATCGTTATGATGCCATTGCCCGCCTACAAGATGCCTCCTTGCAAAAAGACAAAAACACGTCACCGGACATCAGTCGATACTTGCGTTTAGGTCCGTTAGGCACTGCCTTTGCGGCCAGCAACCGGCCACGAGTGTTGTTGATTGACGAGATTGATAAAAGCGATATTGACTTGCCCAATGATTTACTGCATATTTTTGAGGAGGGTGAATTTGAAATTCCTGAACTGGCGCGGTTACCTAAGGACCAACAAACGGTGGCGATTCGTCTTCACCATCAAGACGAAACCGTTGCAGTTAAACAAGGGCGAGTCTGTTGTCAAGAATTTCCGTTGGTGATAATGACCAGCAATGGCGAGAAAGAATTTCCGCCCGCGTTTTTACGCCGTTGCTTACGGTTAAAGATGTCACCTCCGACGGAAAAACAATTGGGTGAAATTGTCACGGCCCATCTTGACACCGTAGCTAAAAAAGAGGAGATAGCCAGTTTAATTAAAAAATTTTTCCAACAGTGTGGCACACAAGATTTGGCCAATGACCAATTGTTGAATGCTGCGTATTTGGTGCTAAATAGCATCAAAGTATTGGAACGCGAAGAGTTGCGGGAGGCTTTGTGGAAATCATTGTCTGGCGAGGGGGAGTAGGGGTTGAAAATTTGGGTAGTGATGCAATCTGGGTGATATTCATAAGAGTTTCCCTCACCCCCGGCCCCTCTCCCAGAGGGAGAGGGGAGACAGGCGGCATCAGTGGTTTTCTCCCCTCTCCCTCTGGGAGAGGGGCCGGGGGTGAGGGTAAACATATCACCCACATTGCATCACTACCAAAATTTGCTTATGAGTCATTCTTAGGTTATACTGATAATAGCGTCACTATCTTTTTTAGGAGTGCTTTACTATGCCTAACCAAACTCTTGGCATTCAATTAAAGAGTACCTTGAATGAGGAGGAAGACCTCCTATTCACGAATTTTCTGGAACAGTTAAAGGCTGTCCAGGGTGCTTTAACTCAGATAGACAATCACCTGACCAAAACTGAGAAAGTCTCGGTGCGTTATCGGGTAGTGGATTTAAGTCATGCGAGTCCAGCTACCGTGGTGCTACAAGCCGAACCTATAATCTCCTCTGGCATGGATAACAGTGCTGCGGTAATTAACGAGTTTTGCAATGGCATGAAGCATCTCATCACTGGGACTGGGGCGGTACTTCATAATTATAGTGTGATTCTGCTACAAGCGTTCCAGAAAATTGGTACTAAACTGCATAATCATACCGGACTTCACTTGACTTATCAGAATGAACATCTGGAAGTCACTGGGAAGTTGGCCGTGGCGGTAGAAGAATTTCTGGGAGAAGATGAGATTATGGAGGAATCTATGACGGGAATGTTGGAAATGTTGAATCTCCATGGCAGATGTAAAATGTTTCGCATTTACCCTATGGTGGGACCGACCAAAGTGGATTGCTACTTTCCGCATCGTCTGGAGGAACAAGCTATCATGGGGATGAATCGCTATGTGAATGTGGAAGGGAAATTTAAGTATAAACATCGTTTTCCTTATCCTTATGCGGTCCAGGTGACGGGCTTAGAAATTTACCCAGACCAAGAAACACTTCCCTCTCTTCAAGAGTTATGTGGTATTGCACCTAATGCCACAGGTGGGTTAAGTTCAGAAGAATTTGTGAAGAGGATACATGATAATGATTGGTAAACTGCCCGTTGTATATTGGGATTCTTGATTTGGATAACTCATCAAGCGCGATTGGCTATAGATTGAGACTTGATACTTCTCGACTTGAGGACAGCGGATTTTAGGGATACACGGAGAAACCCGCAGGTCCGCCTTATCCGTGTATCTCCCAAATCCGCTGTCCTAGACGAGGAGGATTTGGAAGCAAATTCTTGCAAGTGCAAGGAAACCACAAATAAATAGACCCCCAATTAGAGGTCACCACATTGTTGGACGAGGTACAAAGATGAATGATACCCCCAAAGCCATTCAAGAGTTATTTCATCACCTACTGATGCAACGTTCTGGGGAAGAACGTTTGAAAATGGGTTGTGAGATGTTTAGTACCTCACGGGCCATCATGCGGTCTAGTTTGGCAGACCAAGGACTGAGTGAGAGTGAGATGGCGGTGCAAATTTTCTTACGAACTTATCGAAGTGATTTTTCGCCAGAAGTGTTAGCCAAGATTGTGGAACGGGTGCGGACGTATTGGGAAAATCGTCAATCGTTATCACAAGCTAATGAGGACACACGGGACTAGAGGCTTCAGCCGGAAAAAGCACGGGACTAGAGGCTTCAGCCGGTACCAGGCTAATTCACGACATCACTACACTGGCGCGTGGGAACGAGAAAAAATCTGGAGTCCAAATCTTCAGATTTGGACAACGACGTTTCCAAATTTGAAAATTTTGACTCCAGCGACCTAATTTACCTTGATTATTTTTACTTACCTACTTAGATTAACCAACTGCAAACTTGAATTTGCATAGGAGAAATTACTATGACACAATCCAATCTTGATTTTACTCTCCCAGACCTTTATCGTCTGCGGCTTAAACCTTTTGTAGAACAAGAAGTTAACACCGCTAAAGACCAAGTTCTTTTGGAAAAACACAGCCTGCCAGAATGGGTGGATTATATCGTCACCACTCTGCTGGAACGACTCTCATTGGAACGACTCATGACCATTCGTGATGCAGACCTTCAAGGCATGGTAGGTCGCCTAATGTCGTTGGAACTGGTGGCGGGCATGTTAGCTGATTTCACGCCGGAACAGATGCGGATTTTTGATGAATGTTTGGTCCGGAGATAGTGCCATGAACAAACAGTATCTGTTGGATACCAATATTGTCTCAGCCATGCTGAAGCCATCACCACCCATTTGGAAAAAAGTACAAGACGTGATTGTTGCTGGAGAGAAAATTTTTATCAGCACCATTTCTTACTACGAAACTAAACGTGGTTTATTAGCCTCCCAGGCTACCACGAAACTGCAACGTTTTGACTACCTTCGTCAAAAATATGAGATGGTAGGCATAGATAACGAACCGGTGCTGGATACCGCTTCCGAAATTTATGCGACCTTGAAAAATCGTGGCCAACCCCTGCCAGATGCCGATATTCTAATTGCGGCAATGGCCAAAACTTATGGCTTAACCTTGGTGACTGATGATAGTCATTTTGATAGAATTGAAGGGTTGCTAGTGGAAAATTGGATGAGAGAGTCGGCCAATCCGGATAAAACATAGCCAAACCTGACAGGTCTTCAAGACCTGTCAGGTTTTACTACCGCGATTCCACCACTTCCTTGTGCATCTTAAATTTTTGATTTGATATGACAGCTTACCATTATATGCTTAACCAATTAATTACCGCCTTTCACTCTCTTGACCTTGACCCCACAGCCGAAGAATTGGCGGATGTGTTATGGCTGGCATTGCAGATTCGTCGGGCCAAGCCATTAATGCCACTTTCTCAAAGGTTGTGGTTGGCGTTGCAGATTCGTATGGCAATGCTGTTAAAACCATTTTTTCAAGGACCGAAGAATAGCCAGTCGTTGAAACCTCCTCCTATGTTTCCCAAAGAGACCGACCGTCAGGAGGAAACTCAAACTGGTACCGTCAAAACTGACGGTAGTTTTCCTCTCTATCCAAGTTCGCCAGGAAAGATGACCAGTAGCGGGCTACCCTTTAGAACGCCAGCGGCCCGGATGTTACCTCATGCCCTCAGTTTAGCCCGGGCGTTACGTCCTCTGATGCAACGGGTGGCTTCTCAAACGATTTATCAAATCAATGAAGTCGCTACCATAGAATGGATTGCCGAGACGCAGATTTGGTTGCCGATATTGCAAGGGATTCCAGAACGTCGTTTTGAGATGGCTTTGGTTATTGAAAATAGTCATTCTATGGAGATTTGGTCACCGGTTATTGCCGAATTTCGTCGGCTGTTGGAAAATCACGGCGCGTTTCGGAATGTACAAACTTGGGAATTGAAATATGAGGCGGGCAAGGTTCATTTGTATGCCAAGACTCATTCTACCTCAGCCCGTTCTCGCAGTTGCAAAGAATTACTGGATTCGACACCACGACGTTTGATTTTAGTGGTCAGTGATGGTGTCTCCTCGGCTTGGTACACGGGGGAAATGACGAAGTTGTTAGAGTGTTGGGGACAGCATCACCCTGTGGCGATTTTGCAAATGTTACCGCAACGATTATGGCGTGGTACGGGTTTAAGTCAAGGGTTACGGGTGAATTTACGGGCCACGGTGGCCAATGTCACCAATCGGCAATTGGGTGATGATGCGGCGGACTCTTGGTTAGTAGAAAACATTCCTCAAGGAATTAAAGTGCCCGTGGTCACGCTGGAAACCGAGTCTTTAAATTATTGGGCGAAGTTAGTGATGGGAAAGGGTGAGAATTGGGTACAAGGAGTGATTTTTGAATCCAGCACGGTCAAATTGGCACCGGTGGTCACAACAGCAGAAACGTCTGCACCGATATTAACGGCCACAGAACGGGTCAAGCGTTTTTCTGCACTGGCCTCCCCGCTGGCCCAACAATTAGCGGGCTATTTAGCGGCGGCCCCGTTGACGTTGGAAGTGATGCGTTTGGTGCAACAGGTGATGTTGCCAGAATCGGGGCAAATTCATTTGGCGGAAGTGTTTTTAGGCGGATTGTTGAAACGGGAGAATGTGGCTTGGGTCAAGTATGATTTTCATGACGGGGTACGAGAGATATTGTTGGATTCTAGGTCGGTGCCGGAAGGGATTGAAGTGTTGAAAGTGGTGTCGGAGTTTATCGAACAGCGGTTGGGATGTGCTTTGGATTTTGGGGCGTGGTTAGAGAATCCGGCGGGAGTTGGGGGGAGGTTGGATGAGGGGAGTCGGCCATTTGCGAGGGTGGCGGCTAAGGTGTTGAAGCGGTTGGGGGGAAATTATTGTCAGTTAGTAGAATGTTTGGAGGAGAAAAAAGGTCAACTCTTTACTTTTGAATTTGAAGACGTTTTTGTTAATCATAAAGGTAAAGTAATTAAGCGTCAAGCCCGTCAAGCCCGTCAAGTTGTGATAGACTTGGGTGAGGGAGTTAACTTGGAAATGGTCCATATCCCAGCGGGTACTTTTCTGATGGGGGCGGCACCGAATGAAGCTGATGCACGCCAAAGTGAATACCCACAGCATCAAGTCACCTTGAAATCCTTTTATATGGGTAAATATCCGGTCACGCAGGCGCAATGGCAAGCCGTGATGGGCAACAATCCGTCGTACTTCAAAGGTGAAAATCGTCCAGTGGAGGAGGTTGATTGGGAAGATGCTAAGGCTTTCTGTGACCGCTTATCGCAACGTACAGGTCAGACATTTCGGTTGCCAAGTGAAGCGGAATGGGAGTATGCTTGTCGGGCGGGCACGACGACGCCCTTTTATTTTGGTGAAACGATTACGCCGTACTTGGTGAACTATGATGGTAATTATCCTTATGGGAAAGCCCTAAAGGGTAAATATCGTCAAGAGACGACGACTGTCGGCCGTTTTCCGCCGAATGCCTTTGGCTTATATGATATGCACGGCAATGTCTGGGAGTGGTGTGAAGATGTTTGGCATGAGAATTATGAGGGTGCGCCGAGTGATGGGAGTGTTTGGGAGACAGGAGGAAACCATAGCTACCGCCTGCTGCGCGGCGGTTCGTGGCTCAATAATGCCGTTTGGTGTCGTGCCGCGTCTCGCCTCAAGATCACGCCAGTTTACCGCTACCATAATGTTGGTTGGCGTGTCGTTCGGTGTGCGGTGTGGACTCTGTAACCCTCTCTGCTGTAGAACTGTTGCCCTTTGCCCTTTTATCCTTTGTTCTTTTGCTCTTTTGGAGGTAAGAAACAGAAGTTTCTTTGGGAGGAGATTTGGTTTTTAGGCGACGCTTTAGCGTTGCCTGGCGCGAAAATTTAATATACATATATTTTATGCGTCTATTAGGGTACACACCGTGAGGACAACGAATTTAGAAATAAACGAATAGGTCAAGAGGAATCAATTCGTTTATTTCTAAATTCGTGGTACTCGTGGTCATAACTGGACGCTGGTACGTCCGCACGGCAAATAGATATTATAGACAAGATATGATTAAAACTTTCAAATGCAAAGACACCGAAAAAATCTTTTATCGCCATTTTTCACAACGATTACCACATCAAATTCAAGAACGTGCCCGGCAAAAATTACTCATGCTAGACTCTGCTACCGACCTCAACGCCCTACGTATACCTCCTGCCAATCGGTTGGAAGCCTTGAAACATGACCGCGAGGGTCAATACAGTATCCGGATTAACAACCAATGGCGCATTTGTTTTATTTGGAAAAATCAGAATGCTTACGAAGTTGAAATAGTCGATTACCACTAATTTGAGAGGAAACCAGCTCGTATGACCACCGAAAAACTACCACCGATTCACCCCGGCAAAATTTTACGAGAAGAATTTTTAGAACCATTAGACATTGCCCCCCTTCAACTCGCCCAAGACTTGAAGGTGTCGCCGTCGAAAATTACGCAACTGATTCAAGAAACACAACCACTTACCGCCGAGTTAGCCTTACGTCTGGGACGATACTTTGACATTTCCCCCATGTTTTGGCTGAATTTGCAAAGTCACTATGATTTGGATGTCACAGAAGATGCTTTAGCAAGTCGTCTGTGGCAAGAAGTGAGTCCTCGGCGCGTGGCTTAGTTCATGTAGCCTAGATTGGTGGGCAACGATAAACCTGTTGCCCATCCTATATAACTCATTTTATCTAGTTCCTAACTTATTTCTGAACCGCAATGACCATAGAACTTCGTGAATATCTCACGCCCGCAGGTAAATCTCCTTTTGGAGAATGGCTGTCTAAGTTGCGTGATAGAACTGCTAAAGCTAAAATTATTGACCGACTGGACCGAGTGGCGGAAAATAATTTTGGTGACTATAAACCAGTCGGTGAAGGTGTCTATGAACTGCGGATCCATTATGCGAATGGTTATCGTATCTATTACGGAAGAGAAAGTTATGTTATCATCTTGTTACTTTGCGGTGGCGACAAAACCACGCAAGCTAAGGATATAAAAAAAGCCATTGAATATTGGCATGAACATAGAAGAGGTAAATAATTATGGCGAGTCGTCCTTACCAAGCCAGTCGTTATCTGCAAGACCCACAAGATAAAGCGGCCTATCTGAATGAAATTTTAACTCATGGTGATAACCAAGCCTTATTGGTGGCCTTGCAAAACCTTGCAGAGGCTGAACCTCCAACCGATTGGCAGTGGGTGACACCTGCTTCCAGTCAATTTGCTAAGTTAAATCAGTTTCTCCAAAGTGTTGGATTGCGGTTGTCTATTGAGGTGGTTAAGCCCGCAGAAACGGTGCCGCAAACTTGAGGTCAAATTATGATAACCAATCCTGTGTTGGAAGAAAAAAATCGGGTACAATGCCAATTGGTGGAAGAATCCGGTTATGATATGAAAAAGTATTCCGAACTTATTCATCGCATTGTCCTGGACATGGAACAGCAATATGGCTTTAAAGTCAACTATGTGACCTGGCGCAATGGGGTGTTGGTACCGATGGAGTCACCAGACTCCTTGGACTGACTGCGAATGGAGTAGGATTGACCTGAGTCCATCTGGGGTGGGTAAGTGTTTATTTGTCCACCTTCTAACTTAAATCGGCAAAATGGTGGGCAACGATAAACTTGTTGCCCACCCTACCTAACTACCTAACTACATTGACTTGCCCATTTTACACATTGTCAAAGGAATCAACGAAATGCCAGAGATTAGTAGATTTTACGGAATCATCATCAAGATGTATTTCAATGACCACAATCCGCCCCATTTCCATGCCGAATATCAAGACGAAGAAGCTATTATTGATATTCATACTCTACAAATTCTCAAGGGTTCTTTACCCAAAAGGGCAAAAATGATGGTCATGGAATGGGCGTTGGAACATCGAGAAGAACTGTTAGCTAACTGGAACAAGGCCAGAATCCTTGAGTCCTTGGATAAAATTCAAGCGTTGGAGTAATTCAATATGGTGAAAATTATACGTTTAACCGTGTTAGACCACTATCGCATCCACTTCGTGTTCAATGATGGTTGTCAAAAAACGGTGGGGTTTAGAAAATTTCTCAAGGCGAACACTCTCACCAAGCCGTTATTAGACCCTGAGTATTTTAAACAAGTCCAAATTGAGGCGCGGGGACGAGGAATCTTTTGGCCCAATGGTTATGATGTGTGTCCGGATAACTTGCGTTATTACTTGGAAGCAGAGGCCATCGACTTGGGAGAGGAGGAGACTTCAGAAATGGTAGAGGCGCCCGCGTAGGTTGGACTTCGCGAAGAGAAGCCAGGTAGCCCGTGTAGGGTGGGCCAGTGATAACTCGAAACCTCCGAGGTCTTTAAGACCTCGGAGGTTTAGCCGAACCTGACAATTAGCCAGCCCGTGTAGGTGGGCCAGTGATAACTCGAAACCTCCGAGGTCTGAAAGACCTCGGAGGTTTAGCCGAACCTGACAATTAGCCAGTCCGTGTAGGTGGGCCAGTGATAACTCGAAACCTCCGAGGTCTTTCAGACCTCGGAGGTTTAGCCGAACCTGACAATTAGCCCGTGTAGG
>DZAL01000181.1:8340-13293 GCA_022729575.1 Thiomargarita sp. | reverse complement strand
AATCAACAAGCTTGGTTTTTAAAGACAATTTTTCTTAACTTAATGGCAGTGACGCTGGCGCGTGGGAACGAGATAAACCACCAACGCCATGAAGTCACGTTGGAGTAGAGGCTTTAGCCGCAATGCCATTAAGTTAAGGTAGTTAAGGTAGGGTGTATAAGCAAAGCGTCATACACCGAAAATGGTGCATGACGCTATCGCTTATGCACCCTACGTTAGCTGTCGATTCCTTAACTTAATGGCAGTGAGGCTTTGGCCGCAATGCCATTAAGTTAAGCCGCGTTGGAGTCCAAACCTTCAGCTTTGGACGAGATTGGTTAAGGTGAGACGGCGTTGCCAAAGCTGAAGCTTTGGACTCCAACGCCGTAACTTGTTCTCGTTCCCACGCTCCGCGTGGGAATGCAGGTGGGACGCTCCGCGTCCCCGACGCCAAGCGTCTAGGCGGCATTCCCACGCGGAGCGTGGGAACGAGCAGAAATGCAGTGGTGTGCATAGAGTAGCCTTACCAAGGAGGGGGTTAGGGGGGTGGTTGAAAATAAGCCGGTTATTCAATGAGTTCAGAACCACCCCCAGCCCCTCCTTAGTAAGGAGGGGAGAGTGAAACTGCTAACTCAATGGCATTGAGGCTTTAGCCGGTGGTTTTAAAGATCGGGGAGTACCGGCTAAAGCCTCTACTCCAAGAGGTATATACTCCAAATCGTAACACCAAGGAGGGGTTGGGGGTGGTTGAGTTAACCGTGCGTAAGGTGAGTAAAGTAGTATAATGTGACAGCCAGTCCTGCTCTAAGAAGACTATCTTGGGGACCATCAAGAAATAGGTCGTTCATTTAATCCCTCATGTCAAAGCAACCATCAGGGATTGTCCCTGGCAAAAAGGACAATTTATTTCTTGGTGGTCCCTTATAGGTTTAGACAAGAAAATTATCACCTCTTGTCATGGTCTTCCTTTAGGTGACAGTTTGGCAAATAACGCCTTGACTCTTAACAACACAGCTGACATTGTAGCCTCGTTTAGAGAATCTTCCAGTCTGTTGACTGAGGAGACCAAAAAGTTCACCATCTACAATGACGGTAATGCTGACTTGCTGGTTTCTGCCATTGCGTTGGAAAGCAATGCGCCTTGGATTGCCATTTCACCAAAGAACGCAACGGTTGCGCCAAATGCTTCAGTAACGGTGAATGTGAAGGTCTATTACACATTAGCACCTTCAGGCCAAAGTACGAGTCGCTTGTTAATCTCTTCCAACGACTCTACTAACAGCGTTTGGCCCGTTAATATCGTGGTTAACCATCAGATAGACACAGCCGCTGCCGCCCCTGCTGATGTTTATGATAGTGACGTGCAAAGTTTATCGGTGACAGCACAGGCTGGGGGAGGAACTTATCAAGCCATTTTGAACCCAATAACTCTGCAACCTTCTGTGATAGGTTCCACCTTTGGAATTGATGGTTACACCCCGATGGAAAGTAGCGTTCTTGGCGAAAACGTCACGACCTATGACCCACTAACAGGTATAGTTCGGATTCCTATAGGTAGCACCTATTTGCCAACGGGAGAACCGGTGCTGTTTGAAGTGGAGATGAAGGAAACTTCGCCAGGAACTTTTGAGGTGACCAACTTCATAGTCATTCCGGTGCTGGCTATTGAGTAGTCAGGTAGGACGGACGACATCCTTTGGTTGTCCACCCTCTCAGAAGACCTGACAGGTTTTCAAAACCTGTCAGGTCTGGTATGGTCAGAATCAGAATTTTCAGAATTGGTAACTATGGAGTATCTTTCTATGCAAATACAACGTCACATTGAACAAATAGCTTCGACTCGTTTAGTGATTGACCTGCCCGTTTCGTTTCTCAATCATCGTGTCGAAGTGTTAATTTTAACCCTAGAGGAGCCCATGCTGGAATCCTCACCGAAGAAACGCCGTGCCCCACCACTACAATTTGCGGGTCAAGTGAAAGAACTCGGTGATGTGATAAACACCATCCCTCTCGACCATTGGAGTTTGCCTCAATGATTTTACTAGATACCCATATTTGGCATTGGTGGGTCAACCAACTCCCGGATGAACTCCCGCCAAACCTACGCATCCTGATTGAAGAAGCTGCCGAAGTAGGAGTCTCCTCTATTTCTTGCTTTGAAATGGCTTGGTTAGTGAAACATGGACGCATCAGTCTGTCGATGAGTTTTAACGAGTGGCTGAGTCAAGTTGAAGAAGCGGCTATCATCCGATTTCTACCAGTCACTCCAATTATTGCGGCAAACGCGGTGGCCTTGCCGGAACATCATCGTGACCCGATGGATCGTCTGATTATCAGTACCGCACTTTATTATGACGCTCAGTTACTCAGTTTCGACACGACTTTTCCGCTCTATCGAGACGTGGGTTTGCGTTTGATTTCCTCAAACCATGGGATTTGACCCTGACGACGATTCTGGACCGGAAAAGTGCGTAGGACAACACACACACTACGGCGAGGCTTTGGATTGTCGGAATCAGTCAGTGTAGGGTGTCTCAACACCTTTTGGTTGCCCGCCCTCTCAGAAGACCTGACAGGTTTTGAAAACCTGTCAGGTCTGGCATGGTCAGAATCAGAATTTTCAGAATTAGAGAATTTTCAGAATGGATTGGGGTTGATTCTGCTAATTCTAAAATTCTGAAAATTCTGATTCTGACAATCTCACCGCCTAGCACCATAAATAACAACCATTGAGTTTTACCTGCAACTCACTTTTGGGGTATTGTGCGAGGTCCGTCGCTAAATGGTTATGCCACTCCGTGGCCCGTTGTTGTAAGGTTCGGAGTGACTCCTGTTGAATCTTCTCCACTTGTTCCTGCAAGCGAGTCTCATTCCCTAAAGTATCTAAGCGACCTTCTAATTTGCTGATTTTACTAAATAGATTAGTGATAAGGCCACCGACACCAGCAAGGACCGTGATAGCCAGGCTAATCAAGGTAAGGATTAGGTTAGTATTCATAATGGGTTATCTCTTTTAAAAATTATATAATTGTCTGAATCAGAATTGGCAGAATTTTAGTCGAAGTGGTGGGCAACGATAAACCTGTTGCCCACCCTACCCGACTACTTGACTAGCGTTCAAAAGGGAAGGTGCAGATTTGACAACTTTAAAAAAGTTGTCAAATCTCGATTTACCCTGGCTGATCACTATCCACGACTTCCCATCCCTGCTCAGTCCAGCGTAATTGTCGCTGACAGCCCATCGCTTTGGCATCTCCCAGTTGATTCGGTAATTCCTTGATGACAATTTGTCCTTGTTGTCTTAATTCGGCTACTCGTGCCGCTAATCTGGGGTCATTACTGGTCGGGGCAAAGATCGTGGTTGCGTTAACCGCAGAGGTTGGCGCTGGTAGGAGGGAAATTAAAGTTCTTAAATTGGTACTAAACCCGGTGGCAGAACGCTTCTGGCCAAACAGTTTTTCACTGATGTTATAACGTCCTCCTTTGGCAATAGCTTGACCTTGTTTGGGCAGATAAACCGCAAATACGAGACCATTATGATATTTATAACCTCTGGTTTCCGCGAGGTCAAAATGAATTGGCAGGTGAGTGAATTGAGTAGCTAAATACTCTAAGTCGGTTAACGCTTGATGAATGGCTGGGGGAGCGGTGGCAAATTGGTGCCGGGCCTCGGTCAGTATGGTCATATCACCGTACAGATGCACTAAGCTATTGAGCCAATTACGCCATGGTGCCGCGAGTTGCCAAGTCGTTAACAGAGTATCGATCTCGGCACTGGCTTTACGTTTGATGACCTCTCGTAATTGTTGGCTTTGGGCCAGAGTTAATTGTGCGGATTGAACTAAATTCTGATAAATTCCCAGATGACCCACATCTAAATGGTAGTCAGTGAGACCAATTTCGCGCAAGGTTTCCAACATCAAAGTGATAATTTCAAGGTCACCGTCGAGACCTTCATATCCATAAAGTTCAGCGCCCATTTGTAGCGGGCTACGAGAGCCAGCAAAGTTGTTAGGACGAGTATGTAGTACGGTGCCGACATAACAAAGTCGAGTCGGGGTTTGACGCTTCAGATGATGCGCATCAATTCGCGCCACTTGCGGTGTCATATCCGCTCGTACTCCCATTAATCGTCCAGTCAGTTGGTCAGTCAATTTAAAAGTTTGTAAATCTAGTGCATCACCGCGTTCTAGGAGCAGTGATTCTAAATATTCAATCATCGGTGGCATGACCAATTCATATCCCCAACTGAGATAGAGGTCGAGTAGGCGACGACGTAAATATTCTAGGCGTGTAGTTTCCGGCGGTAAAATTTCCGCTATACCAGCAGGCAATAGCCAACGGTCTTGATAGTTCATGGTTAAACGGTAAGTGGTTAGAATGAGGAATGCAGGTTTGAGATTAATGAACCAGGTAGAGCAGGACGAGCCCAAAAACCATGCTTAAGAGGCCAATGAAACGCAGTGTTTGGTCATCCATTTCGATGAGCAACTGTAAACTTTTGCGTAAACTGGCGGGGTTGAGAAACGGCATGATACCTTCAATTACAAATATTAGGGCCAGGGTGGTTGCCAAATTTTGCCACATCATAGTTCAATTGGCTTATATAGGTAAGACGCAAGGTGCAACTGGATGGTTACTGGTCCTTTAGTGTTGAACTAAACAGGTAAGTGGAGTAAACGTCGTGAGTGGTTTAATTCAATGGTTTACCAAACCGAGTGGCACTTGGCGTTGGTGAGTGAAAATGATTGTATAGTGTTTTTCCTAATGGCCAGTATCCAGTTCCAACCACCCCCAGCCCCTCCTTGGTAAGGAGGGGAGAAAGAGAGGGTGGTTAGTCCCCCGCCTTACTAAACCCATACCCAACCACCCCCAGCCCCTCCTTGGTAAGGAGGGGAGAAAGAGAGGGTGGTTAGTCCACCTCCTTGGTAAGGAGGGGAGAAATAGAGGGTGGTCAGTCCCCCTCCTTACTAA
>DZAL01000181.1:0-8240 GCA_022729575.1 Thiomargarita sp. | reverse complement strand
GGAGGGGTTAGGGGTGGTCAGTCCCCCTCCTTACTAAGGAGGGGTTAGGGGTGGTCAGTCCCCCTCCTTACTAAGGAGGGGTTAGGGGTGGTTGAAGTCGGTTATTATCTCCACTCTGGTTTGGCCGAGGAGAAGGTGGTGGCGGTAGCGTTAAATCGAACTGCTTAAAGTATTTGAAAAATTCCGAATCTGGTTGTAACAACAAAATGTCAGAATCGGCACGAAAAATACCTTTATAAGCCTGAAAACTGCGTTGCAGGGCGAAAAACTCAGGATTTTTACTATAAGCCTGTGCGTAAATTTCGGTAGCCCGGGCTTCTCCTTCACCACGAATTTGTTCCGTATCACGTTGGGCCTTCGCCAATAATTCTACTCGTTCACGGTCGGCTTCGGCGCGGATGCGGACGGCGGAGGCTTCACCACGAGACCGTAATTCTTTCGCCACTCGTTCTCGCTCTGCACTCATGCGTTTATAGACGGAATCACTGACTTCAGGGGGTAATTCAATGCGTTTAATTCGCACGTCAACAATATCTATCCCAAAAGTCTTGGTACGTTTTTTAGCTTCTTCAGTAATTGATTCCATGATGTGAGCGCGGGCACCGGATACCACTTCTTGAATCGTGCGTTTACCAAATTCACTGCGTAAACCGTCGGCAATGATTTCCGATAATCGTTGACTGGCCTGTTGTTGGCTCCCGCTCACGGAAGTAAAATAGGCAATCACATCGTCGATTCGCCACTTGACGAAGAAATCGACAATGACGTTTTTCTTTTCCGCGGTCAAAAATCGTTCTGAGAGCGTGTCTAGCGTTTGAATCCGGGCATCAAATTTTCGAATTTTATGCGCTATCGGATATTTAAAATGCAACCCTGGTGAATAATCGGCGCTAACTACTTTACCAAATAATAATTTGATGGCTTTTTCCGTTTGTTTGACCGTAAACACGGACATACTGCCCACGGTGGCTACTACAAAGAGTAACATCAAGATGAAGGTTTTATTTAAGTTCATTAACGTCCTCCACGGCTACGTAAATCATCAGGGTTACGTGGTCCACTTGCAGAATCAGTGGGTAGCAACGTCGGTGCCGACATTAAGCCCGAGGGATTAGTTGAAGTCGTAGATGATGATAACCCAGTAGAGGTTTCACCGAGCAGACGATCTAAGGGAAACACCATTAAATTATTGTTGCTAGGAGTATCTATCATGACTTTACGAGTATTGGCTAGTACGGTTTCCATGGTTTCCAAATATAACCGGTGGCGAGTGATTTCGGGTGCTTTTTCGTACTCGGTTAACACACTTAAAAAGCGTTTAGTTTCTCCTTCGGCATGGGCCACGACTTGGGCTTTATAGGCTTGCGCTTCTTGACGTAACTTATCGGAAGCTCCTCCCGCTCTTTCCTTGACTTCATTGGAATAGGCTTCGGCCTTATTTTTATATTGCTCCTCATCTTCACGGGCTTTGATGACATCAGCAAAGGCTTCTTGTACCTCTTTGGGTGGTTGCGCGTTTTGCATGTTGGCACTGGTCACATGTAAGCCCGTGCCATAGCGATCCACGATGATTTGAATCACGGCTTTAGTTTGCATCGCCACCTCGTCTCGCTTACTGGTTAATACTTCGTCCATTTTATTGGTGCCGATGATTTCGCGTAAAGCACTTTCAGTGGCTTGTTGCAAGGTGCGGTCGGGGTCACGGACGTTAAATAGGTAATCTTTAGCATCCTTGACCCGGTATTGAACGATCAGTTCAATTTCGACGATGTTTTCGTCTTGGGTCAGCATGATAGCCTTGTGTGACACCGCTTGAACTTGTTCGATGTTGATTTTTTCCACCCGTTCAATGGGGTAAGGAATATGCCAATTTAAACCAGGTGAACTTACCCGTTGAAAGGCATTAAATCTCATGACGAGACCTTGTTCGGCCGGCTGTACCATAAACAAGCCAAATAATCCCCAAATTATCAATAAGAAGAACGCAATTATAAAAAGGAAGGTCCAACTTAAGCTGGTTTCCCCACCTGATTCTGGTGGCTTCGAGCTACCACCTTCTCCGCCAAACCAACTGCCTAGTTTGTCTTGCATTTTTTGGACGAGTTCTTCTAGGTCTGGTGGACCTGTTTCTTCTTTCTTGCGATGACCCCATGGGTCCTTGTTATCATTTCCTCCCGGTTCATTCCAGGCCATTCTTGAGTACTCCGTTGGTATCAGTTAGTGGTCAATATAATAGTTGATTAATATAGTTGATTAATCATTCACCTTACGCACGGTTAACTCAACCACCACTAGCCCTTGCTAAGGAGGGGTTGATGGTGCGTAAGATGAGTTTTTTCTTCCGTTCCCACGCGCCGGCCTGGGAATGCAGTATGGACGCGCCAGCGTCCCCTTCCCGCAAAGTTGGCGCATTGCCCACGGCATTCTCACGCCGGCGCGTGGGAACGAGATAACTCTTTCTCCAATTGGGTGCTTAGTAGCAAAAACCTATTCTTCTCGTTCCCACGCGCCGGGGTGGAAATGCAGTACGGATGCGCCAACGTTCCTTTCCCGCAACGTTGCTGCATTGCCCACGGCATTCTCACGCCGGCGCGTGGGAACTAGATAAAAGAAATGATCAGAGCCAGTCAGGTGATGATTCAGTTTAGCTGATTTTGGCTATATCCATTACTTTCAATTCTGCTGTGGAATGCAACAATTGCGTCAAATATTTCTCCGCTATTTGTACTTCTAATACCGTTATGTCATTTTCCTCATAACGTTCTTGTAACACGGTGCCCAAGCTATATAAACGAGCACGTAATTGACCGGCTTGGGTAGGCAGACGGACCCAGCGTTGTACTAGGTCAGTGCTCAAATATTCGGCGATCGCCGTTTTAAGTAAGTCTAAGCTTTCGTGGCGTAAAGCTGATAGCCAAATTTTGGTGGTTTTATGAGATTCTGAATGTCGCTCCAGTCGAGCCGGATAATCAGTCAATTGGTCGATTTTGTTATAAACCAAAATTTGCGGAATACTGCCGGCGTCGATTTCAGTTAACACTTGATTAACTTGTTCAATTCGCAGATCTCGTTCCGGGTCAGTCGCATCGACGACATGTAGTAATAAACTAGCTTGTCGTGTTTCTTCTAGCGTGGCGCGAAATGCCGCTACTAAGTCGTGAGGCAATTGTTGAATGAAACCTACCGTATCGGCCAAAATGAAGGAAGTTTTGTCGACTAAAGTCACCCGTCTCAAAGTGGCATCCAAGGTGGCAAACAATTGATCAGCCGTGTATACCGAGGAGTGAGTCAAACTGTTAAATAGAGTTGATTTGCCAGCATTAGTGTAACCGACTAACGAGACGACTGATAATTCGGCGCGTTGGCGTGCTTTGCGGCTAATTTCACGTTGTTGACTCACTTTTTCCAGTCGCTTTTGTAAATATTTAATACGTTCTGACAGTAAACGACGGTCGGTTTCTAACTGGGTTTCCCCAGGTCCACGCAAACCAATGCCTCCACGTTGTCGCTCCAGATGGGTCCAACCACGAATTAAGCGAGTAGATAAATATTGGAGTTGCGCCAGTTCCACTTGTAATTTGCCCTCGGCCGAACGAGCCCGTTGGGCAAAAATGTCTAAAATGACACCGGTGCGGCCCAACACTCGACATTCGAGAGCTTGTTCTAAATTACGTTCCTGACTGGGGGTTAAAGTATGGTTAAACAACACCACCTCCACTTGGTGCGCTATTACCAGTGCTTTAAGCTCCTCTAACTTGCCGGTGCCGATGAAATATCCAGAATCCGGTACCTTCCGAGTCCCTGTCACTTGCATCACAGTAACTACGCCGGCTGATTTTGCCAATTCCGCAAATTCCTCTAAAGTCGCTTGCTCTTTAAAGCTGGTTATGGTGATATGTACCAAGATAGCACGCTCGCCGCGGCGTGGTCGTTCAAACATAGATTACCTCTATAAAACTTTAATACTTTAAGTTGTCAAATCTAAAATCGATCGAGATTTGACAACTTTCGAAAAGTTGTCAAATCTAAATTCTCGGTTAAGACGTGCTTTCAGCCTCATCATCGCCGGTCTCTTCCAAAGGTATTTTGACATTACGAGTAGGTACAATAGTGGATATAGCGTGTTTATATACCAATTGGCTAACCGTGTTTTTTAGCAATACCACAAATTGGTCAAAAGATTCAACTTGACCTTGAAGTTTAATGCCATTAACGAGGTATATAGAAACAGGTATCCGTTCTTTACGTAGTGTATTCAGAAAAGGGTCTTGTAGTGATTGCCCTTTGCTCATGAGTGGTTTCTCCATTTTTGATTTTTAACTTCCGTAAGTAGTTAGTAGCTAGTTTATCCTTGAGTCATTACATTAGGTACTGAAAAATAATTTATTTTATCCTAAAGCCATTTGCAAAATATATAATTACTCGAAATTAAGAAATCCAAAGTTAAATTTTGTAATTATATCATATATTTAATTGATTTTCTAAATATTTATTGAATTTGGCAAGTGCCTCCTAAATATTTTAAAACTTGCTGCTCTACCGTTTCACTTTGAGTATCAAACCATTGTGCATCCGTTTCTGCACGTAGCCAAGTCAGTTGTCGTTTAGCCAGTTGTCTAGTTGCAATAATACCTTGCTCTACTAATTCACTTTCTTTAATTTCCCCATTTATATAATGCAAAACTTGTCGATACCCTACTGCACGTAGGGACGGTAAATCTAAAGTTAATTCTTGACGTTTAAATAATTGACGGACTTCCTCAACTAATCCTTGTGCTAACATGGTGTGAAAGCGATTTGCTATTTTAGCATGATATGGATGGCGGTGTGTTGGTGCGAGTATGATTTTAATCACCGGCGTTGACCAGACAGACTGAGTGGTTTGTGCAAACCAGTCACTCATGGCCATTCCAGTGGTTTCATATACTTCAAGGGCGCGTTGAATTCGTTGAGCATCATTAGGATGAATTCGTTGAGCAGAGATGGGGTCAATTTCAGCCAGACGTTGATGTAGTGCGGCCCATCCTACTTCCGCCGCCTTATGATTAAGGTCATGCCGTATTTGCGGATTGGCCGTTGGCAATTCAGATAACCCATATTGTAAACTGCGAAAGTATAAACCAGTGCCCCCAACTAATAAAGGAATCCGTCCTGTTGCCTGAATTTTCTGAATTTCAATTAAAGCGTCGTTACGAAATTGGGCCGCCGAATAAGTTTCAATAGGATCGCGAATATCAATTAAACGGTGAGGGGCTTGTGCCAAAATGTCTGGGGTGGGTTTGGCAGTACCAATGTCCATACCGCGATAAACCATTGCTGAATCAACGCTAATAATATCACAGGGTAAATGTTTGACTAAAGTAACGGCTAACTCAGTTTTCCCAGAAGCCGTTGGTCCCATCAAAAATATACAGATTGGAAACATAGTAATTTTTAATTAGTTAAGTCAGAATCGCCGATTCACGCAAATAACGCAGATGACGCAGATGAGTGCAGTAATGTCATTGAGGCACCGACCTCAATTTGGAAGGTATTCATCTGTGAAATCAGTGTCATTGGTGTTAATCTGCGATTTAGAGTTTTTAAAAAGTTGCCTTATGCGTTATAATAACGAAAACTAATACGATAATCCACTATCTACTACCTATTATTCCATTGATGCGCTTACGAATACTTTCATTTTTATTATGCTGGAGTTGGTTAGCTACTATTTCAATAGGTTGGGCTTCGACCGCTCAAGTTTTATTTGAACAAGGCCAAACGGCAATGCAACAAGGAAAATTTGAACCAGCCATTACTCATTGGCAAACTGCATTGCAAGAAAAAAATTTAGACCCGACCTTACAAGTCCATATTTCGGTACAGTTAGCGGCCACTTATCAATCTTTAGGTTTACCGGATCAGGCCACTGAGGTATTATCAATAGCGCAAAATTTCGCCAAGACTTCGCCGCTATTGTCTGCTCAAGTGCTAACTCAATTAAGTGATTTAGCCCTGGCCACTCGTCAAGATGAACAAGCCCATGATTATGCTTATAAAAGTTTAGAAGTGTTACCCGCCGAAGCCCCGTTTGTGCTTCGCGCCACCGTGTTAAATAATTTAGGCAATGTGCTGGCCGTAGAAGCCTATTATACCAAAGCGATAGAAATTTATACCCAAAGTATCGAAGCCGCGCTTAACGCACCTGACTATATTTTAAATGCTAGAGCTTCCATTAATCTGGCTTACGCCCACTCTAAAAATAACCAATGGCCAGAGGCCGCGACCGCCTTATCCACCGCCTTAACCAAACTGGAACGAGCCAACAACGATTACCATAAAGCCTTTAGTTTACTCAGCATCGCCATTTGGGCGCAACGTTTGGCCGCACAACTCTCCAATACCGGAGTCCAAAGTGTAGCTGTGTCAGCCTCCCCCTCAGCCAAAGACGGGACTACCCAACTCCTCCAAAAAGGAGATAAAAAAGACCGTACTCATGATTCTTTACTACTCCCCTCTCCCTTTGGAGTTGGGGTCGGGGGTGAGGGTGCCCTGGCCAATTTAACCACTATTCGGCAAAAATTACATGTATTGGCACAAACTGCGTTAAATCAATCGCTTATCATAGTTAAAGCATTACAAAATGCCCGTTTATTGTCCTATGCTTATGGTTATTTAGGACAACTCTACGAAACTGAGCAACGGTATGATGAAAGTTTACAATTAACCCGGCAAGCCATTTTCTTTGCCCAAAAAGACCAAACTTCATTTTTTACTCAATCTACTCAAGCCTCCAACCTCTTATATCGGTGGCAATGGCAAGTCGCCCGTTTATTTCGAGTCAAACAGCAAACGGCGGAAGCCATCGCAGCCTATCGTAGCGCCGTCAAAAGTTTACAACCCGTGCGTCGAGAATTGGCCCTCGGTTATCGTAACACTTCGTTGTCTTTTCGTGAAACTGTGGGTCCCATCTTCTTCGAATTAGCGGATTTACTATTACAACGTGCCACTGCGGCCACTCGTAAAACCGAAAAAGAACAGTGGTTGCAAGAGGCGCAAGAGACGATAGAACGTTTAAAAACCGTAGAATTAGAAAATTATTTTCGTGATGACTGTGTCACTGAATTTCAAGCTAAAAGGACCTCGTTGGAGCACGACCTCGCCAACAGCACCTCCAAAGTAGCTATCATTTACCCTATTTTACTGCCAGAACGGATTGAAATTTTATTAAGTTTACCGGCGCGAGCTCAATTACAACAATTCACTTTACCCGTTCCAAAAAATCGTTTGAAAGAAGAAGTGAATGAATTTCGGTTTGAATTGGAAAGTAATGAAACCGACACCTATTTAGCTTATGCGCAACAGTTGTACCAATGGTTAATTAGGCCCTTGATGCCCACTTTAAACGCCAACAATATTGAAACGTTGGTGATTGTCCCTGACGAAATTTTACGCACTATTCCGTTTGCCGCCCTGCATGACGGTAAAGATTTTTTGATTTCACGGTTTGCGCTCACCACTACTCCAGGGTTAACCCTAACTGATGCGCCTAAACCCTCATCTAAAAATAAGGTTAAAATTTTAATCAATGGTTTAGCTGAAAGTATCGACGGCTATTCCAAACTCTTGGGCGTGCCAGAGGAGGTTAACCTACTCAGTAGCTTATATGGTAGTCAGGCAGTCACGGTCTTACTCAACCAAAATTTCACCTTGGAAAATTTTACCCAAGCCATGAAACAAGAAGTATATTCCATCGTGCATATTGCTTCTCACGGCCAATTTGACAGCGACCCGGAAAAAACCTTTATTTTGACTTATCGTGGCAAACTCACCATGAATCGCTTAGAAAAACTGATTCGTCTAAGCGAGATTCGCCAAGAGCCGCTGGAATTATTAAGTTTAAGTGCTTGTGAAACCGCCGTGGGAGATGACCAAGCTGCGTTGGGCTTAGGGGGATTAGCGATCAAGGCCGGAGCCCAAAGTGCATTAGCCAGTCTGTGGTTGGTCGATGATGCGGCCACTACCCAATTAATGAAAGAATTTTATCAACAATGGCAACGAAAAGGGGTCACCAAAGCCAAAGCCTTACAACTCGCGCAACAACGGCTATTAAAACAATCACGCTATCAACATCCCGTATTTTGGTCCTCATTTTTACTCATCGGAAACTGGATGTGAAACATTGGTAGTCCCTACCAACTATAGTAATATAGTAATATCCTTACCTATTTGTTCTACAATAAATTTGGCCAGTAGGGATA
>DZAL01000332.1 GCA_022729575.1 Thiomargarita sp. | reverse complement strand
AAACTTGTGTGCATAAAAAACTTGTGTGCATAGAGTAGCTTGGTAAGGAGGGGAGGAACTACCCCCAACCCCTCCTTGGTAAGGAGGGGAGGAACTACCCCCTCTTTCTCTCCTCCTTGCTAAGGAGGGGCAGGGGGTGGTTGGGCGTAAGGTGAATTACTACTTTACTTTGACTTTTTTGAATAAATAACCATACTGATGCTAGACTAACTCCAAACTATCAAGCAAGACCCTAAAGATAATCAAATCGATGAAAGTTTGCTTGGAAACATCCTGGGAGATTTGGAAACTCAATTCAGTCGTATGATGACCTATAAGATAGTATGGGAATAAGACTAAATGTCACAACAGAGCAATCGAGGCCAAACACTGCCTAATCTAAATTGATAAACCTACGAGATCAGGAGTTCAAAACGACGCTTTGAAGCAATCTTACTGGCTTAGAATTCACGGCGGAATCACAAAGCTCCGCTTTGGACTCCTGGTTCACTTTATAAACTAACTCATGAATCATTCCTCTGCTCACTCTCAATCCTTGCCCTTTGCCTTTGCTAAACGTCAAGGAGTCATACTTACTCACCTAGACACCAATAATGCCACCGTCTGTTATCATCCTGATATGACTCTGCAAACTTTAATCGAAGTGCGTCGTTTTGTACAACGACCGCTAAAATTACAAGCCGTATCGATAGCACAATTTGAAACTCTCTTGACTAGGCATTATGAGCAGGCCAGTCAAACTATGCAGGTGATAGAAGGCTTAGGGGAAGAGTTGGATTTATTTGAAGTGGCGCAACAACTCTCCTCTGAACCAGTGGATTTGTTGGAAAGTAATGACGATGCGCCCATTATTCGCTTAATCAATGCCTTGTTTTCAGAAGCCATCAAAGACAATGCTTCCGATATTCATATTGAACCATTTGAAACCAGATTAGTCGTGCGTTTTCGCATTGACGGTGTCTTACGAGAAATCTTGCAACCACGGCGCGTCTTAGCGCCTTTGCTCATCTCGCGAATTAAAGTCATGGCCAAATTAGATATTGCCGAAAAACGTCTGCCGCAAGACGGACGAATTTCATTACGTATAGCGGGCCGCGCCGTCGATGTCCGCGTTTCCACTATTCCCTGTGGTCATGGTGAACGAGTAGTCTTACGTTTACTCGATAAACAAGCCGGTCGTTTAGACTTAGCACAATTGGGGATGGCCCGTGACACTTTACAACGTGTGCAAGCGTTATTGCAACGACCTCACGGTATTCTGTTGGTCACAGGTCCCACCGGCTCTGGTAAAACCACCAGTTTATATGCTATGCTCAATGACTTGAACGACCGTCGTCGCAACATTATGACCGTGGAAGACCCGATCGAATATTATTTGGATGGCATCGGCCAAACGCAAGTGAATACCAAAGTAGAAATGACCTTTGCGAGAAGTTTACGCGCCATCTTGCGACAAGACCCGGATATTGTCATGGTAGGAGAAATCCGTGATGTGGAAACCGCACAAATAGCCGTGCAAGCTAGTTTAACTGGCCATTTAGTCTTATCTACCTTGCACACCAATACCGCTATTGGTGCCATCACTCGTTTACGTGATATGGGCATAGAAGCCTTTTTATTATCTTCCAGTTTAATCGGTGCCATGTCACAACGATTAATCCGATTATTATGTCCTCATTGTAAACAAAATTATCTTCCCACGCCCACCGAAAAATTATTATTTTCTGAGGAGGTCGCAGTAGAATTGACTCTATCTGCGGCTCAAGGCTGTGACAAATGTAATTTTATTGGTTATCGCGGTCGAACTGGTATTTATGAATTAGTCGCCATGGATAACACCTTACGCACGATGATTCATGACGGCGCCGGCCAACATTTATTAGAAACTTATGCGCATCAAAATCATCATAATATTCAACAAGATGGGCTGAGAAGAGTGCAACAAAGAGAGAGCACTTTAGAAGAATTATTGAGGGTAACGCAGGAATGAGTATAAGTACTGAAGCAGAAATTTTCTCGTATATTCCTTCGCCCCTCTCCCTCTGGGAGAGTGGCCGGGGGTGAGGAAAAATTGGAAACGAGAGACCAGAATTACTTTCAATTACAGGAAAAATTTATGAAGACACATTATTAATATCAATAACCAAAACCAACTATTTTGCTGGTTGCTGACGATGTTCTGGAGTTTTAACCAGGGAGGGGCCGTAAGCTACGCCGTAGAATCCCTCGCTCTCACGGAGATTCAGGTAAAAGCGGTTTACTGGTTCAATTTCACCAAGTTTGTTATAGTAATATTCATCCACTGTGGTACTTGAGCTCTGAGGGATAACACCCCTCGAAGGGGTGTTATCCCTACTGGCCAAATTTATTGTAGAACAAATAAGTACTGAAGCAGAAATTTTCTGGTATTTTCTTTCGCCCCTCGCCCTCTGGGAGAGGGGTGAGGGAAAATACCGCAGAATTTATGCTTCAGTACTTAGGTAAGGATATTACTATACTTGGCCTGATGAAACATTTACCAATGCTGAAGAATCCTTCCAGATTGGTGTGTTAGGTGACGACTCGTTTGTAGAAACACTTAAAGAACGAAAAATCAAACCAAGACCGGTAGTGATGCAATCTGGGTGATAACGAGGAACTGGCCGGCCGTCAAGTTCGGTCAGACCTCCGAGGTCTTAAAGACCTCGGAGGTCTAAACTTATCACCCAGATTGCATCACTACCGTCGTTCCGAACCAACTCGCCTGGCAACTATTTTGACCTACACTCAACAACGACCTATTTTAACTGTCAGTGATATGGAAAATTTTGTCATCCAAGGCGGGATGATTCAACTGTCTTCGCGCAATAACAAAGTTCGCTTTTTTATTGACCCGAAACCCTAAAAGAGGCACAGTTGGTACTTAGCGTACGGTTATTGCAATTGGCTAACATTATTTCTCACTAAGGAAATCTTAAAATGACTCACCACTTACTAATTTCATTATTATTATTTGTTGTCACTCCACTCTATGCAGCAGAGACTACCAAGGAGCAATCAACTATTGATTACTTGAAAAGTTTAGAATTAGAACAACTGCCCGAAGTAGAAGTCACCTTGGACGAAGTATTTGATATATTTGGTGCGTTGGTAGAGACTAAAAGCGTCAGCATTGCCACCGGCCAATTGCAAACGACTACTCGTGCGCCCGCTATTACCAGTGTGGTCACGGCCCAAGATATTGAAGCGATGGGGGCCACCGATTTAG
>DZAL01000028.1:39254-42959 GCA_022729575.1 Thiomargarita sp. | reverse complement strand
GAGAGGGGTCGGGGGTGAGGGAAAATACCGCCGAATTTCTGCTTCAGTACTTATTATCCTAAAGCCAATTCCCGATCAACAAAAATGGTGACCACAAATGTGGCGGGTACTTCTTCTTAATCAGCATGATTTGTACCTCTTGCAATACTTTAGCTTTGGAGTGGTGAGTTTGTTGGAATTTGGAATAAAACTGTTTAAATATTTCAAAGACCACATCGCTTGGCGTTTGCCACAAGGTCCCTATCACACTCTGCGCCCCAGCTTTATAAGCTATCCCGGCCAGCCCCAAGGCGGCTTGTTCATTTCCCTTGACCGTTTCACAGGCACCTAAGGCGAGTAACCCAATGGGTGCTTTAGGAGTAGGTTGAGAGGAGATTAATTTCTGGAGAGCCCCCATAGTTAATTTATCGTCATAAGTAGAAATAAAGCTATCTTCCACCTTCTCAGCAAATTGCGCATGGGAAAATAGAATTACTAAGGGAAAGTAAGAGGTGGCTAACGTCTGGTCCAATTGCTCTGGTCTAAAATTCTTACCCTTCAATACCGTCGTGTCTGGGAAGAGTTTTTGAATTTTACTGGCCAGTGCCTCGGCATAAGGTAATAAGGGCGTATAGCGTGTGGATTCCGTTAAGCCATTGAATAACACTTTGGTCTGGGTTAAGTCAAGTGGCAGCGGTGAAGGATCGGTCAAGGTGAGACTGGGCATGACCACTATCGCATAGTTCTCAATTAAAAATTGCTTGCCGTCATCCAACACGGCCATAGGAATCGTGTATAAAGCTCCATCTGGAACAAAGACTAAGGTCTCAATATCAGAGGTCAATAAGTGTGCCAATGGTTTTATCAGCCACGCATACAGTTGCTGGGCCGGTTGACGGTAAGCCTCGCTTTTGGTACAGACCTCTCTCGTAGTCTCCTCTTGACAAGCCAATTGTTCACGTAACAGATTGGCTACTCGGTGTAGTTTCACCGCCGGCACGGGCACTGTAATTTGCTGTAAATTCTTAGCTTGGGGGAGATGTACCAAGATTTCTAAGCGCTGGTCTAGCAAAAGGGGATAGATAATGGCCGTATGAGCGCGGTCCACCGTGGTTATGTCAGTCGGTTGGGGGACACAGTCATCTTTGAAGTAATCTAAAGTTTCCCCAGTTTTGAGTAGTTCTATGACGGGTAAGGCTGCCTCGACTCGTTGCTGTTGTAACAACAGGTCCAATAATTCGCTGAGGAGTGGCTTGACGATGGCTTGAAATGCCGAACGACCTTGCCCCGAAGTGTGATAGGTCGCGGTTAACTGGGGACGAATCGCCTCTAACGCCTGGCGGACCCCGTAATAAAAAGTCGTAGCCTCTTCTAATTGGCCCAGGTTCTTGAGTAACCGGGCACGTTGCCAGTATAATTGCGCAAACTTGACGGGTTGTTCGGTGAAGGGCCAGGCATTAAGTTGCTGGAGAGCTTGGGTATTGTGTGCTAAAGCGACCTGTGGAGACCAAGTGGACTGGGAGGAGGACGGTTGGGTCAATTTAGCAAATTCCGATACCAGGGTGTCTCGGTCCACCTGAGAAACTTTACCTATATTGTCGTGACTGAAACTATAACGTCCACCCCGGGCTTGAGGTGAACAGGTGAGTTGTGGAGAAGCATCTAGGAAACTGCTGGCGGATACGGTAAAGTTATCATTCAGGGCCTGATTGTTGAGCAAGACTTTACCATTCAGGCGTTCCTTGGAAGAGACATCGATGATGGCACCATTATTGGCCACCAGATGGTCAGTCTGAATGTTAATGGTCCCCCCGTTGCCACTGATGGCGTTGGCAAATAAATAGCCATTATTCAGGATCAAGGTACTGGGTTGACTAATTGTGATATTTCCCCCATCCTGTTGCGCGGCGGCGGTAATTCGGCTATGGTCGGTCACCGATAATTGGTCACTTACCTGCATTTTAATATCTCCTCCGCTCGCTTGTTCCGCTTCGGTATTGAGATGACTGCCTGCCGTTAAAGAGACCGTGTTAGCGGTGAGTGAGATCGAACCGGCGTTTCCACTGATTTTACTTCCACTATGGAGTATGGAACGGTTCAAAGTCAAACGTGGTGTCATCAAGTTAATCTCACCACCAGCACCACTGCCAGTGGTTTCACTGGAAATGACGCTAAACTCGGTTAAAGCGATTTCATCAGTTGCCTTCACCGT
The DNA here is from genome assembly GCA_022729575.1 of Thiomargarita sp. Lineage (GTDB taxonomy): Bacteria > Pseudomonadota > Gammaproteobacteria > Beggiatoales > Beggiatoaceae > JAABRD01. Next base: position 40,768 of record DZAL01000028.1, on the reverse strand, counting down.
AATCTGACCTGCCTGACCAGTTCCTCCGGCACCCGTATTGATTCCTAATTGGCCTTGTAATTCGGGCCGCCCCGTCATTAAGATTCGTTGCGCCTTGATAGAAATATTCCCCGCTTGCCCAGCTTTTGCAGTGGCCGCTTGGATTAACCCTGGGGTGAGGTTTAACTGTGGGGTATCAATTTCAATGTCACCACCTGTGCCACCCTCAAGATTATTAGTCGCAATCGTACTTAGACCATTCTCACCGGGATTTTGCCCACTCAGGGAAAGAGCGTTAGCCTGAATCTTAATCGACCCACCTTGACCGTTACCCTGGTTATCCGTCGTGATACGGGCACCATCGTTTAAGTCTAACTTACCGTCCACCGTGAGGTCAATCTTGAGGTCAATCTCTTGACCATTGTCTTCCCAGGTATCAGCAAATATGAGACTTCGGTCTAACTTCAATTCGCCCGCCCGAATAAAAATGTGACCTCCTTGGCTACCACTGACATCAAGATTGGCTGGCAGGTAGGCCAACGGGTCCTCTTTGAGCATTTCCAATATTGCTGGCGGTAGGGCTAAATCGGTCTGGCCCTCTTTGAGCAGTTCCAATATTTTTGGCAGTGGGGGTAACGCCGTTTGTGATAAGGTGAAAGTATTATTAGCAGTCACCTTAATTTGTCCCGCTGGAGCATATAAGATGCTGTCTTCTAGTTGTAGGTTGCCATTGCTAGTCAAATTGAGTTGGCCATTGGGTGCGTAAAAGGTCTGATTCTTAATTGCTAAGTTGTTCCCATGAACTTCAATAGTCGCAGACCGACTACTGTTTAAGAAACCAAAAGCGATTGGCGGAGCGCTAGTCAAAACGCTTTGATGGGGAGAGGTAGTTAAAAAAGCACCGTCGGCCCCTAACTTGATACCAGCGGCAGTACTGGCATAGAGTGCGCCGCCGGCCAGGTCCAATTGCGCATGTTCTCCAAAAACCATGCCACTTGGATTGAAGAAATAGAAGTTGGCATGGGGAATGGCCGAGCGTAGCGTGCCATCCAGGAAAGAAGGTCGTCCGCCCGTGACTCGTGTAAGAATATTGGTGATGAGGTCTGGACCGGTGAAAGTAGCGGTTTCATGCGTATTGAGGTTAAAAGTCTCAAAGCTATGAAACAGGTTGCCTTCATGTTGTTCACCTAAATCAGCAGGAATAGTAACGTTCGGTCCTGAGAGAGTTTCGATTCGACCTAAGGTGCCGTCGGTTTTGATTTGGGCCATGAGGTCGGGATGGAGTAGAAGTAACAGGTTAATTAGAAATAATTGCTTCATGTATGAATCCTCTTGAATTTGGTAAGTATCGAACCAAAATTTTTCACCTCGTCACCTCGTTCCCACGCGAACGAGGTAATTACGCACAACCACCCCTAACCCCTCCTTGGTAAGGAGGGGGACTAACCACCCTCTCTTTCTCCCCGCCTTACCAAGGAGGGGTTGGGGGTGGTTGCTCCCCACCTTACCAAGGAGGGGTTGGGGGTGGTTGCTCC
>DZAL01000028.1:18242-39154 GCA_022729575.1 Thiomargarita sp. | reverse complement strand
CCGCCTTACCAAGGAGGGGTTGGGGGTGGTTGCTCCCCGCCTTACCAAGGAGGGGTTGGGGGTGGTTGCTCCCCGCCTTACCAAGGAGGGGGTTGGGGGTGGTTAGCCGTGCGTAAGGTGAATTACAACAACACTTTTTCAATCCCACCACATTTGGCTTTTTCTATAAACTCTCGTTGCCAATCTTCCCCAAGATAACGTTTGGCCATCTCTACCACTATATAATCAGTCTCAATTCCCACCTCGTCGCGGTAACGCGACAGTCCTTGGACACAGGCTGGACACGCGGTGAGTAATTTCACTTGACCTTGACCATCAAACGGTTGTCCTAGATAACTGGCCACCCCAGCTTGTAACTCTGCTTGCTTACGAAAACGTACTTGTGTGGCAATATCCGGGCGGGCGGTGGCAAACGTACCCGCTTCGGCACAACAACGCTCTGATAATCGCACAGGTTGTCCTAACAGTTGACTGGCCACTTGTACCGGTGAATAGTTTTTCATCGGGGAATGACAGGGGTCGTGGTATAAATAGTTTACCATATTTTCCCCCGGTACCAAAGTGACTCCTTTTTCTAATAAATATTCGTGAATATCTAATAGGCGACAACCTGGGAAAATTTGTTGAAATTGATAATTTAATAATTGGTCTAAACAAGTTCCGCAAGACACCATCACGGTCTTAATATCTAAGTAATTCAGGGTATTAGCGACGCGATGAAAGAGCACTTGATTAGCAATGGAAATTTGTTTGCCTTGGTCCAAATCACCATTGGCCATTTGCGGATAGCCACAGCAGAGATAGCCAGGGGAGAGCACGATTTCGGTGCCCAGATCATATAACATGGCTAAGGTGGCTAACCCGATTTGACTGAATAGCCGCTCGGAGCCGCAACCAGGAAAATAAAATACCGTGTCACTATGCTCGTGTATTTTGGCGGCATTTCGTAGCACCGGCACCATCGTTGGGTCTTCTACCTCTAACCAGGCTCGCATGAGTTGTTTGGGTAATTGGCTAGGTAAGGGTCTTTGTACAAAATTAATTATCTGGCTGGGTAGAGACATTTTACCCAAAGTCTTCGCTGGCGGTTTGTGGTCATTGACCACCCGTATCGGTTTCGCTAAGTAATACCCTAATCGTTGAGCCGCAAAGCCCCATTCGAGCATAGTTTTACGTATTAACTTGATGGCCGTGGGATGCGTGATATTCAAAAATGCCAACGCGGCGGTTTTGGCTAAATTCGGCGTGCGTTTTTGATATTTTTGCAAAATCGTTCTCAGTTTAACCGTGACCTCGCCAAAATCGATATTGACTGGGCATGGGGTCACACATTTATGACAGACGGTACAATGGTCGGCCACGTCATTCATTTCATGGAAGTGACGTAACGAGATGCCGCGCCGAGTTTGCTCTTCATATAAAAAGGCTTCAATAATCAAGCCGGTGTTTAAAATTTTGTTACGCGGCGAATAGAATAAGTTAGCACGAGGGATATGTGTGTTACAGACTGGTTTACATTTGCCACAACGCAAACAATTTTTAATCGCGGTGTTAAGCTCCCCAAGTTCACTGGCTTCCAAAATCAAGGCTTCTTGTTCTAATAAACGTAGTGAAGGAGTATACGCATTTTGCAAACCTGAGCCTGGGAGAAGTTTGCCACGGTTGAAATGTCCCGCGGGGTCAATTTTTTGTTTATACGCACTAAAAGCGGCAATGGTTTCTGGTGCTAGGAATTGAAATTTGGTAATGCCAATCCCATGCTCGCCTGACACGACTCCACCTAATTGTTGCACAAAGTGCATTAATCGTTCGACGATTCGATCAGCCTCTTGTAACATCTGATAATCGTTAGAATACACTGGAATATTGGTATGAACATTACCATCGCCGGCGTGCATGTGAGTAGCCACGAAGAGGCGACTGCTACGAATACTGGCATGAATGGCATCCAATTGTGTACGCACGGTGGCAAAGTGACCGCCCATGAAAATTTCTTTCAGCGGGGTTTCTACCGAGTGACGATAAGAGATACGGATGGCACGACGTTGCAATAGCGAAAAAACCGTTTCTTGAGGGTCCGTTTGCCAATCGGCGGCACCTTTCAAGGCGACAGTGTCTGAGTGCAATTCCATTAAGGTGCGAGCCACCGTGTCTAATTGTGCCATTAATGAGGTCCAGACTTGCTGCACTTGGTATAAATGTTGTTGCGCTACTTGTTGTTTCGTCCGCAACAGCGCTTGATTTTCTTCACTGCTTTGATAATCGGTGGCATCCTTTTGGAATTGTGGCGAGTCGATATATTCCAATAATGCAGTGATCATTCGTAACTTGTTGGCGACTGAGTGTTCAATATTAATGCGTTCAATTTCATCATTGTACTCGGCCAAACGGGCTAATGGAATCACCACATCTTCATTGAGTTTAAAAGCGTTAGTATGGGCCGCAATGGCGGCAGTGCGGGCACGGTCTTGCCAAAATAATTGCTGAGTTTCCGGGGTGATGGCGATAAATCCTTCGGCTTGGCGAGCCTTGGCTAATTGCACCACCGCGGCGGCGGCACGAGCCACTGTCATCTCCTCATCACCTGCAATATCAATGAGTAACACCATTTTAGGCAATTCTTGCCGAGAAGCCTTAGTGGTGTATTTCACGGCGCGTACATAACGCTCATCTAAATGTTCCATGCCGGCTAATAATATGCCCGGTAATTGGTCTAAATAAGTTTTAATCTCGACAATCGACGGGACCGCCAATTTTAAATTCGCGCCAAAAAATTCTAAACATACGGTACGCAGATATTTGGGCGGTTGATGCAGGATAAACACGGCGGAGGTAATTAAACCGTCACACCCTTCTTTTTGCACACCCGGCAAACCACCGAGAAATTTATTGGTGACATCTTTGCCTAAACCAGGTTTTCTTAATTCGGCACCGGGAATTTTTAAACAAGTAGGTTCTCCCAAAGGAGTTTTACCATCGACGTGATAACGGGTTAACCGAAATTCTACCTCCTCTACCAAATGAATTTTGCCCAAATTATGATTTAATCGTTCCACCTCTAACCATTGTGCTTCTGGCGTGACCAAACGCCAGGATAACAAATTATCCAACGCGGTGCCCCATAACACGGCTTTTTTACCGCCGGCATTCATGGCAATGTTGCCACCAATGGTGGAAGAGTCTTGAGAAGTGGGGTCCACGGCAAACACGAGGTGCTGTTTAGCGGCGGCTTCCGCGACTCGTCTAGTTACTACTCCCGCTTCCACGCGAATGGTGGAGACCGGTTGCGATTGTCCGGGGATAACTCGTTCTTCAATGGCGCTGATACTTTCCAATTTTTCCGTATTAATGACCGCGGTGTTGGGATAAAGCGGAATCGCACCACCGGTATAACCGGTCCCGCCACCTCTGGGAATGAGGGTTAATTCTAAGTCAATACAGGTACGTACAATGGCGGGAATTTCGGCTTCCGTATCTGGAAAAATTACCACTAACGGATATTCGACGCGCCAATCAGTGGCATCGGTGACATGGGAGACCCGTGATAAACCATCAAACCCAATATTGTCTTTTCGGGTCACTTTGGCCAGTTGTTTAAACACCTTTTGTCGAAGGGCCGCTTGTTGGTTTAACCCCTGCTCAAATTGTTGCACGGCAACTTTGGCCGCGCTATGTAACTGTAATGCTAATTGATTGCCGGCGGCGCGTGCTTCGATTTGTTCTAAGCGGTGATATAACGCATGAATTAATGATTGGCGGCGGCGCCGATTGTTCAGTAAATCATCTTGAATGAACGGATTACGTTGAATGACCCACATATCGCCTAGCACTTCGAATAACATGCGAGCGGAGCGGCCGGTGCGACGTTGGGAACGTAATTCGGTCAAAATTTGCCATTGTGCTTCGCCTAAAAAGCGAATGACAATTTCACGGTCGGAAAAGGAGGTGTAGTTATAGGGAATTTCACGGAGACGCATATTTTTTTAGTAGATAGTGGATAATAAAAATAACGAGGGTGGCCGAGATTTGGTATAGTAACTCACCTTACGCCCAACCACCCCCAACCCCTCCTTGGTAAGGAGGGGAGAGTGACCACCCATCTTTCTCCCCTCCTTACTAAGCTACTCTATGCACATAAGTTTGTAACCTGTTGAAATTAAATGTAATTCCAAAACGAGGCCAAAAATTATTTCTTTGGTTTATCAATGGCTTAACTGATTTACCATGAACTTGTGTGCATAGAGTAGCCTTACTAAGGGGGGGTTAGGGGGTGGTTTACGTACTCAACTTCAATTCTCTCATATAGGGACAATTCACCAAATGATGTGAAGTTATCACGGCTAATCCGCCCTGTTTCGCATGTTCATCTAATAAATGTTCTACCATCTGAATCGCGGACTTATCTAATGCGGTAAAAGGTTCATCGAGAATCCATAATTGCGCTTGATTAATCAGCAATCGAGCTAAAGCCACTCGTCGCTGTTGGCCGGCCGAAAGAGTGCGCGTGGGGACCTCTTCAAAGCCAAATAAACCTACTTTGGCCAACGCCTCTTCCAAACTAATGGCAGTAACACTTTCGGCTAAGGCCCTGGCCAACGTCAAATTTTCTAAAGGCGTTAAATCGGCAGTGATACCAGGCGTGTGACCAATATAGGCTAAGGTATTCCAGTAATCAGCTTTAACTGTTTGAATGTCCTGATTATTCCAATATACTGTGCCTTCGGTCGGTAAAGTCAGACCACATAAAATTCGCAAGAGGCTAGTTTTACCACTCCCATTGCGGCCTTCAATTTGGAGCAATTCACCTGCCTGTAGCATAAAAGTTAAATGCTCAAACAGTATTCTATCGTCACGGATACATTGTAAATCTTCCACTTTTAGGCCCGCTATCGGCGAAGAAGGTATTGACCCAGACTGCGTTTCTACGATAATCATGCTAGTTATACAAAATCAAAAGGGTATTCAAAGGTTACTATTTTTTAATGATAGTATCTGTTGATGGCTGATAAAGTCAAATTGGCTATTGATGAGACTAATTTTATTAAATATATTAATATTATTCATAAATAAATTGTTTATGAATTATTTTTAGAAATTATACACAAGGCCATTAATATTTTTCGAAAATTGATTTTACGATTGGGAAGTTGCTGTGGTCGGCACCACTCACTCGTCGGTTAAAAATAACTCACTGGTTTGAGTACGTAAATCCTATCATTTCGTATACTAACATAGTTGATAATTATAATTGCTACAGTTTTTATATAGTAATCAAGTACTTTATTTTTTTACCAGATTGTGATTAAATATTAAGTAGCTACCATCGCTCATAAATCATTTAAAATCATTCAAGTCAGTAGCTAATTCGCTTAAAAAGATTACTATTTCTTAACATTGATAAGATAAAATTTTTAACTTGATTATTAAAGTTATCTTTTGCTCACATCCTATTCTGAAATTAATTTGGCGGTGGGCGGGTCGCCGTGCATGGTCAGGTTTGGCTAGACCTCCGAGGTCTTCGATACCTCGGAGGTCTGGGGGATTATCACCCACCTGGCATCACTACCAAAAACACAAACTTGATTCATGAATTTTATTGGATAATTTTTTATCGCAACAACCCTTAAGCAATATTTTGGATCGTTGGTTAAGACCGATTTAAACCAAATAAATCAATAGGTTAATTTCATATTTTATGGTCACTAACCTGCCAATCTAATTAGCAATTCTAAAGAGTTGAAAACATGTTGCCGTAAAAAACGGTCTGAGGTATGCTTATGAATATTACCGACTTGCTGGCCTTCGGCGCCGCTAACGGGGTTTCGGATTTTCACATTTCTGCTGGTGTCGAGCCCATGGTCCGCGTCAGTGGTGACATGCGGAGAATTGATGTACCAGCACTAGATCATACCCAAGTGCGCGACATGATTTATGATGTGATGACCGACAAACAACGGAAGGATTATGAAAAATATTTGGAATGCGATTTTTCTTTTGCGATTCCAGGGGTAGCACGATTTCGCGTGAATGCTTATGTCCAAAGTCGAGGCGCTGGAGCAGTTATTCGTACCATCCCCTCCAAAATTTTAAGTTTAGAAGCAGTAAAAGCCCCCGCTATCTTTAAAAAATTCGCCATGACGCATAAAGGCATTGTGACGGTCACCGGTGGGACTGGCTCAGGCAAATCCACCACGTTAGCCGCTATGATGGATTATCGTAATGAAACCGAGTATGGACATATTCTGACCGTAGAAGACCCGATTGAATTTGTTCATGAAAGTAAACGCTGCCTCATCACCCAACGTGAGTTGAAACGGGATACCCTGAGTTTTGATAACGCTTTAAAATCCGCGTTACGGCAAGACCCCAACGTCATTTTGGTCGGCGAATTACGCGACTTAGAGACCATTCGTCTCGCACTGTCAGCCTCCGAAACCGGACACGTCGTGTTTGGGACCTTGCATACTAACTCCGCGGCCAAAACCATTGACCGTATCGTCGAGGTCTTTCCCACCGCGGAAAAACCGACAGTGCGCACGATGTTATCCGAATCTATTCAAGCCATCGTCGCGCAAAGTTTACTGAAAAAAATCGGCGGTGGGCGGTGCGCGGTGCATGAAATTCTTGTCGGCACCCCGGCCATTCGTAACCTGATTCGGGAAAATAAAGTGGCGCAGATGTACTCAGCCATGCAAACCGGCCAAAAATTCGGGATGCAAACTTTAGATCAGCAACTAGAAGAATTGGTGCTAAAAAAAGTCGTTACCAAAGACCACGCACGAGAATATGCCATCAATAAGGAGAAATTTGAGTAAGGGTATCGTCACCGCAGTCCTAGATTTGACAACTTTTCGAAAGTTGTCAAATCTTAAGTTCGTCCCAGATTTGACAACTTTTCGAAAGTTGTCAAATCTTAAATTCGTCCTAGATTTGACAACTTTTCGAAAGTTGTCAAATCTTAAGTTCGTCCCAGATTTGACAACTTTTCGAAAGTTGTCAAATCTTAAATTCGTCCCAGATTTGACAACTTTGCGAAATTTGACAACTTTGCGAAAGTGGTCAAATCTTAAATTCGTCCAAATTTTAGGCGTATCCAATTTAACTACTAAGGCGTAGACGACAACGTGATTTTAAAAAATGATTATGCCTAGATTAGACTTGTACCATCATACGGTTAAACGGGCTTTGGAAAAGGATCAGTGGACTATTACGAATGATCCATTTTCGTTAGTAATTGGGCTCAAACGGTTGTACGTTGACCTTGGTGCCCAAAGATTAATCAGTGCCTACAAGACGCAAGAACAAATAGTAGTTGAAGTAAAAAGTTTCTTGGGGCCTTCTTATGTGAAAGATTTAGAACAGGCCCTAGGTCAGTTTGTACTATATGAAAAAATTATTAGGCAACAAACACCTGATAAACGTTTATATCTCGCTCTCACCAACACTAAGTTCAACGAAATTTTTAGCGATGAATTGGGACAATTGTTATTAACAGAACCTCTCCCTCTCCGGTTAATGGTTTTTGATGAAGTACAGGAGGTGATTATACAGTGGATACCAGCTTAAAATATCAAACTCTGATTAAAGACTTGCTACTACAACATGCGGCAATCAAACCGGCGTATGGCCAAATTGATTCACGAGTGGCCTTTGACGACAAATATGGGAATTATGTTCTCATCGATGTAGGTTGGCATGATAAAAAATATGTGCATGGTAGCATCATCCATCTGGAAGTAGTGAATGACAAGATTTGGATTCATTATGATGGCACCGAAGATGGGATTGCCACCGAATTAGTAGAAGCGGGAGTGCCTAAAAATGATATTATATTGGGTTTTCATCATCCCAAAGAACGACCCTATACCGGTTTTGCCGTGGCGTGAAATGATGTAGGTGAGATTTGACAACTTTTGACAAGTTGTCAAATCTTAAATTCGTCCCAGATTTGACAACTTTTCGCAAGTTGTCAAATCTTAAAACAATAACCGAAACGAGGTAACTAAATATGGAACGAGATGAAGCCATGAATCTCATGATCAAATTGCTTAAAATCATGACCAAGGAAGGGGGGTCAGATTTATTTATTACCACCGGCTTCCCCCCAGCGATGAAGGCTAAGGGGAAAATGGTCAAAATCATGACTGACCCGTTAACCGCCACCCAGTCACAGATGATGACGCAATGTATCATGAATGACAAGCAACTCAAGGAATTTGAAGAAACCAAGGAATGTAACTTTGCGATTATGCCGCCAGGGTTAAGTCGTTTTCGCTGCAATGCGTTTGTCCAACAAGGCAGGTGCGGTGTGATTATGCGTATCATTCAGGCAGACGTACCCGATTTTGACAAGATGAAATTGCCCGTCGTCCTGAAAGAGATTATCACCGCCAAAAACGGGTTGATAGTCATGGTTGGCGGCACCGGCTCAGGCAAATCCACCACGATGGCAGCCCTAATCGACCACCGCAATCGTAGCTCTTATGGACATATTATCACCTTGGAAGACCCCATTGAATACGTTCATCCACATAAAAACTGCGTTATCATGCAACGAGAAGTGGGCGTGGACACCAAAAGTTGGGAAGCGGCGTTACATAACACCTTACGTCAAGCCCCCGATGTCATTCTCCTCGGCGAAATTCGAGATGCGGAAATTATGAACTTCGGGATGGAATTTGCCCAAACGGGACACTTGGCGATGGGCACTTTACACGCTAATAACGCTAACCAAGCCGTTGACCGGATTCTAGGCTTTTTCTCCACGGAGAAGCAAAAGAAACTGATGCAAGACTTGTCACTAAATTTAAAATCGATTATTTCTCAACGTTTGGTTAAAACGATAGAAGGCGGTCGGGCCGCCGCTATTGAAATTTTGCGTAACTCCCCGTTAATTGCCGAATTGATTGCCAAAGGAGATGTGGGTGGCATCAAACCTATTATGGCCAAATCGTCAGATTTGGGAATGCAAACTTTCGACCAAGCCCTGTTTATACTAGAACAAGAAGACCGTATCAGTTACGAGGAGGCGCTCGCTAATGCTGATTCTCCCAATGAATTACGGTTAAAAATTAAACTGGAAGGGAAGGACGCTAAAGCCGGCGGTGGCTTAGGGCCTTCGGGATTGCAATTGAAACCCTTACCGGTGGATGAAAAAGCCGGGCACTAAGCTTCGCATCTTACGCGAAAGTATCAACCGTGTCAGTTTCAAACGTAAATAGTCGTGTATCTGGATGAAGTATTCGTGAAGTTAGACCTACGAGGTCTTTAAGACCTCGTAGGTCTGGTCGACCTCTCTCAAGACCATTGGGTTAAGCCGAGTTGGAGTCCAAATCTTCAGATTTGGACGAGACTGGACGGCGTTGCCAAATCTGAAGATTTGGACTCCAACGCCGTAACCTTCCTTAACTTAATGGCATTGCCGTTATACCCTACAGTAAGATGAATTATTGATGGAACCACATTATGATTTTCCAAATTGAACATTTAGGTATTCTTGAACAAGCCGAAATAGACCTAAGCAAAGATTTAATTTTACTCTGTGGTCACAACAACACGGGCAAGACTTATCTGGCTTATGCGATTTATCATTTCTTGACGTTTAAACCATCAGTCAAAGAATGTGCTGGTTGGTCTTCCGAACTTGAACAAAACCTAAGCCATCAAAATAGTAGTGGAACAGAGCCAACTATTGACCTACTTGAGGTATGGCGGTCAATCACTAAAGAAGTCTTTTTGACAAGCATTGCTAACCAATTTCAGGAAACACTGGGAGAGTTTTTTGCTTTCCCTAATCATGCTTCATTTTCAGACACTAAACTGATTTTAGAGATTTCTGAGGAGGAGATTTCTGCCGCACTGGCACCAAAAACCGCGATTTTAAAATCACCTGTGCAAACGATTATAGATTGCCTTTTTAGTTTCAATGGCTATATTGCACCTGCGGAAAGAGCCGCCATCAACATTTTCAGTCAAGAACTGTCTTTGAATAAAAACCAATTGCTGGATATAGTTTTAAAAGCCGAGAAACATACTGACCGTTTACTAGACTTACTTCGCAACCGAGTGAACCGTTATCCTCGTCCGATTCGAGATAACCTAGCGATTGCCGAAGACTTGGCCAATTTGGCCAAAAATCACAGCGAATTTAGCTATTTGGCCGATGAGCTAGAGCATGACCTGTTACAAGGAACAATCACTATTTCTGAAGCCGGCGAAATCAAATACACGCCCGCGAATGCTACTGAACAATCGTTAGCAGTCCATTTAACCAGTTCTCTGGTCAAATCACTCTCGGGCCTGGTCTTTTACTTGCGGCACTTGGCGAAACCAAAAGATTTTATCATCATTGACGAACCAGAACTAAATTTGCATCCCGATAAGCAACGCTTGATAGCCCAGTTTCTTGGGCGCTTGGTCAATGCTGACTTCAAAGTGATTATTAGTACCCACAGTGACTATATTGTAAGAGAAATCAATAACCTGATTATGTTAAGCCAACCTGGGAAGAAAGCAGCGAAATTGAGAAAGGAGTATGGTTACGCCAAGCATCTATTACTCAAACCGGAACAAATAGGTGCGTATTTGTTTCGACACACTTGTAGAAGTTCTGAAGTTATCCCAGTGACTGACACCGGGCTAGAAATTGCCACGATTGATGAAGCGGAGGCAAAACTCAACGGATCCGCACAGGATATTTACTTGACTTTATTTGATTAGGTTATGAAAAATTATGGAGCACAGTATGGGGTACTTAATAAACACTCTTAATCGTTTCCGAAACTTCCAAAAATTAATTACTGGCGGTTACATTACCCGTTATCCATTTCCACTATTCATTTACTAGCCTCAACGATAGGAGAGAAAACCTCGTATGGACTTAGCACCGTATTTAAAATTAATGACCGAAAAAAAAGGTACAGACTTATTAGTCAAAGTCGATTCGCCGGTGACGATGAAACTCGATGGCAAAGAGAAACCGGTGGGTAAAACGGCGGTAACCGCCGATATGGCCAAAGCCGCCGCCTTAAAGCTGATGTCCAAAGAACAAACCAAGGAGTTTCAAACCAAAAAAGAGCTACAGTTCAACTATAACAATGGTAGTGGAAATTTTGCTGTTAATGTGGCTCTCAAAGATAAAGCCATTGAAATACTGATTCAGCCAGCGGTAGCGACCAAAGCCGAAGCCCCGAAAACCGAAACGCCAAAAAAAGAGGATAAACCCAAAGCCGAACCTCCTAAAGCAGCGGCACCTAGCGGTGGTGACGATGACATTCAATTAATGGATAGCACTGATGTCTTAGACTATTTAACCTACATGTATAAAAAAAGTGGCTCGGATTTATTTGTCACCAGTGGTTCCCAACTTAAAGCGAAAATCTATGGTCGAGCGGTACCCTTAAGTACCTTTATAGCTACCCCAGAAATCACTAGGAAGTGTGTTTGCTCAGTCCTTACCGACGCGCAATTAGCGCAGTTTGAAAGTGTCAAAGACTTAGACTTTGCTATCAGTTTGCCCGATGGCAGTGCGCGGTTTCGGGGCAATGCCTTTTTTCAGCGGCGCACCATGGGTTTGGTCATGCGTTTTATTCCGGCCGAGATTCCTAATGCCAAAGATATGGGTACGCCCGAAGTTTTGTTAGAGTTAATCATGTCGAAACGCGGATTACTGCTCATGGTGGGAGGCACGGGCTCTGGCAAGTCCACCACTTTAGCGTCCATGATCGACCATCGCAATGCTAATTCGCCAGGTCATATTTTAACCATTGAAGACCCCGTCGAATTTTCTCATCCCAATAAAATGTCTATTCTCAATCAGCGTGAAGTGGGCGTGGACACTGCTTCTTACGCCGCCGCCATTAAAGCCTCCTTACGCGAAGCCCCCGACGTGATTCTGATTGGTGAAATTCGGACGATGGAAACGATGGAAGCCGCCTTGGAATTGGCGAATACAGGTCACTTATGTGTTTCTACCATGCACGCTAACAATGCCAACCAAGCGATGGATCGTATTGTGAATATGTTTCCTACCGATAAACACAAGGCTTTGTTTATGGATATGTCGTCTAATATTCGCGCCGTAATTTCGCAACGTCTCATCCCTGATGTCCGTGGCAAACGGGTAGCCGCCATTGAAATTATGATTAACACGCCTAATATTGCTAACCTCGTGCTCAAGGGTAAACTAAACGAAATCAAAGATGCCATGAAGGAAAGTGGGGCAAAAGGAATGCAAACCTTTGATACTGCTTTATTTATGTTATATAAAGATGGCAAAATCAGTATGGAGGAGGCATTAAAAAATGCGGACTCACGGAATGACTTGGAAGGCCGGATTAACTTTGGATAAAACCACCCCTACCCCTCCTTACTCAAGGAGGGGAGTTTAGCCGGGGTCAGGCCACCAACCACCTCTGTTTGCTCCCCTCCTTACTCAAGGAGGGGTAGGGGGTGGTTAACCTACTATAACAGTCGACTCACTAAAGTTAAAGTCCGGTCTTCTTCATCGAGCACGGTACTAAAACCTAACTTGGTCATTAATTTAAGCATGTTGTGATTATTACTCAACACGTCTCCTTGAATAAGTTTTAAACCCTTATCACGAGCCGCATCCATTAACGAAGTCATCATTTTTTGCGCAATCCCACGATGTTGCCAACGGTCGGAAACGACTAACGCAAATTCACAACTGTCACCGTCCGGATTAATCGCATAACGGGCCACCGCCAATTCTACCTCTTTACCGTCTTGCTCAGCGACCATAATTAACGCCATTTCACGGTCATAATCAATTTGGGTAAAACGTACTAACATCGTTGGCGTAAGCTCATGTAGCGTTTGCATAAAGCGAGAGTAACGCGACTCCTCCGACAAATTTTTCACAAATTCTTGTTCCATCTCCGCATCTTCGGGCCGAATCGGTCGAATCGTAACATCAGTCCCATCTGACAATTGCCAATATTGCACCAAATTGACCGGATAAGGATAAATAGCCATGTGGGCATAACGGTCCGGCGATGGAGTGTAATAATTCACGACAATCCTCGCATCCACGGCGACCGCACCGTCTTCATCGATAATTAACGGATTAATATCCAATTCTTGAATCCACGGCAATTCACACGCCATTTCCGAAACCCGCAATAATACTTTTTCCAAGGCTTCTCGTTTAGCGGGAGGCATGTGGCGAAATTGTTTTAATAATTTGGCGGCTTTGGTTTTATCGATCAACGCATTCGCTAAGTAACGATTTAACGGCGGTAAACTCACCGCGGTATCCCCTAACACTTCTACCATGGTGCCTCCTAGTCCAAAATTAATCACCGGGCCAAACACTGGGTCACGAATAATGCCGACCATTAATTCTCGGCCATGTGGTTTGCGGACCATGCGCTCTACCGTCACGCCATCTAAACGCGCTTCGGGACAGTGTGTGCGCACCTGTTGCATGATACATTTAAACGCTTCGCGGATGGCTGGTGCGGTGTTAATATTCAATTTCACGCCACCAACATCGCTTTTATGGACAATGTCCGGGGAGTTGACTTTCATCACCACGGGTAAACCGGTGGCTTCCGCTAACACTAAGGCTTCATTGGGGCTGTGAGCCACAGCGGTTTTGACGACCGGAATACGAAACGCGCCTAATACGGCTTTGGATTCCATTTCCGTTAAGACTTTGCGTCGCTCGGCCAGGACACTTTCAATAATAATCTGCGCCCCTTCAATGTCTGGCGGATCCACACGCCCCAAAGGACCTGGAGTTTGGAGGAGCAGTTGTTGATTGCGATGATAGGCCGATAAATAATAAAAACCTTCTACCGCGGCTTCTGGAGTGCGAAATTCTGGGATTCGGGCTTGGCCACATAAACGACGACTCTCTTTCACTTGTGCCCCGCCCATCCAACAAGTGAGTAACGGTTTGTGAGATTCCGCGGTCACTTCCAACAAAGCTTTCGCGGTTTCCAGTGGTTTACTCATCGCTTGCGGAGTCAAAATCACGAGCACCGCGTCGATGTTAGGGTCTTGTAGGCAAATCGACACCGTTTGACGATAACGCTCGGCGCTGGCATCGCTGATAATATCGATGGGATTACCATGGGACCAGGTGGGCGGCAGTTCTTTATTTAAGGCCGCTAAGGTCGTGGGAGACAGTTGGGCCAACGGGATTCCAAAATCGGCGGCTCGGTCAGTGGCCATCACACCGGGACCACCACCGTTGGTGACAATAGCTAATCGGTTGCCATGCGCTTTATAATGCGAGGCAATGGTTTTAGCGGCATAAAAAAGTTGCGCAAAGTTATATACTCGAACTACCCCCGCTCGTTGCAACGCGGCATCAAACGCATCATCACTGCCCACTAACGCGCCACTATGAGACATCACGGCTTGGGAAGCACTGTGATGACGACCACTTTTAATCACTATCACTGGTTTCATTCGCGCCGCGGCCCGTAACCCGCTCATAAAACTGCGGGCGTGATGGATGCCTTCAATGTACAATAAAATACCTTGCGTTTGCGGATCCGAGACCAGGTAATCTAAAATTTCGCCAAAATCTAAATCGGCCGAAGTGCCAACCGAGACGACGGTGGAAAAACCGATGTCATTGGGGACCGCCCAATCTAGCACGGCGGTACATAATGCACCCGATTGCGAAACTAAAGCTAAATGACCTGGTTTCGTGTTGCCTTTTAAGATGCTCGCATTTAATCCCAAATGAGGACGGAAGACACCTAAACAATTGGAACCTAAAAAACGTAGTCCATAACGTTTAGCCAGTGCCAGGACTTTTTTTTCTAATTTGATTCCCGCAGGTCCCATTTCACTGAAACCTGCGGAAATAATGGTCGCCATTTTAATTCCATATTCGCCGCAGGCTTCGATAATGCCAAGCACCGTTTTCGCTGGCGTAGTAATGACGACTAAATCAATCTCCTTATTCCCTAACTCCTTCAATGAAGCGTATGCGATTTGGTCTTGAACTTTTGCATATTTGGGATTGATGGCATAGACTTCTCCTTTATACTCGCTGTTTAATAAATTGTTAAATACGATATAACCGACTGAATTTTCAGTATTACTGGCACCAAAAACCGCAATAGATTTTGGTGAAAATAGGCTTTCTAGGTAATGTTTGCCCATGATAGTTACCTCTGGAGGGTAATTTTAAATGTTGCTATTATTAGACATTATGTGAAATTCCAATTGGCCGTAATGAAATCAATCTGTTATACCGGTAAAAACCGAATTTCACATAATGTCTATTTATTAGTAGTCAATATATAGCATAATTTGTTGCATTGCAACAAAAATTTTATAAATGATTGTATAATTTAAATAAATAGTATGTTGCATAGTGTCATTGTGTCATTTACTTATAGATTTTTCAGTTCTTCAAAATTTGGAAAATTTTCGGTAGTCCCTCCCATTAATTTGGGGTCTTAAAATTCAATGAGTTACCCAGGTTCAAAGTTTCCTAAACCTCAAAGGTTTAGGAAACTTAGCACTTGCCAGGTTTAGAAATCTTAGCACCCGGCGGTTAATACCTTATGTACAACCACCCCCAACCCCTCCTTGGTAAGGCTACTCTATGCACACATCTTTTGGAGTAGCCATCCCTGAAAGAAATAATTGAATTTATCTAATCCGCGTTTCATAGTGATAGGGCCGGCGGGACCAGCCTTGGTATAACCTTTCCAGCCACCCAGTCGTGCAATGATCCAGGCGGCCCAGGCTAACGACCATTCCGGAAATGGATTTTGTTGAGAAGGAGTCTTTCCTTCACAGGATTTGACTAAAATTTTCAAACCGGCGAGTTCGTCGGTGTCAAACACGAGGGTTCCTGGTTTGCCGTTCCGTCCCTCTCGTTCTAACACCAGTTGCAGAATTCGGAGTGCGGCCGTTAAGGCCATGACTACTAATTTTTTTAAACCCTGGCCCTGTTCGAGTTGGCTACTTTCGACATCTAATCCTTGATGTTTCAAGGTGCGGAATAATTGTTCAATCAACCACCGTAAACTATACCAATAAATGATTTGTGCCGCGTCGGCTAAGGTCGTTATTTCATGCGTGGTCAACAGCCGCCATAACACGGGTTCTTCACCCTCGGGAACCGTCTGGTCACTTTCGCGGGCTTCCATCGCAAACAATTCCACCTGTTCTGGATAACTGGACCGTGACAGTTTGACAGGTCTGGCCAAATGAACGCGAGTAAATTTAACTTCCATCAGCGCTTCTCTAGGTTGGCGTTTCTTTTGTCCTTGGTTGATGGTCAGTTGATAACTACCTACCGGCGCTAAACTAGCCAGTCGGTCAAATAATTTCTCGGACCGGTCGGCCAAACAGCGGTTCTGTAGAGAACGGATGATTAAATGGGTTCGCTCATCTGGAACCGTTACCAATTCCTCATAAATATCGGCTTCCCGGTCGGCTATGATGGTAACGCGGTTGGCTTGACTTAAAAGTTCTTTGGTGCGGAAACTACTGTCAAGCCAGCGGTACGATTCCTTCTCCGTGATAGGTAACGGTTTATATTTTCGTTCCTCTTTGGTTTCCTTTTCCCAACTACGGTTAAACAGTGAAATATGAGAAAATCCTAAGGGAAATCCATTTTGTTCTTCCAAAACCAGTGTCGGATGTAGAAAAAAGCCGATGTCGCGATTATTTCCGACAGGACCTAAGTCGGCATCGCTTTGATTGAGAATACCAGCATGACGTTGATAATTAATTTCCGAAGTGTCTTGTCTGGCCAGGAGATTCAAACCGGCTACGTTCTGTTGGCACCGCGTCGTCGCTTCCTGAACTAAGGCATCCACACTGACTTTGTCGTTGTCAAAAAAGCGACTAGCACCTACCAATTCTGCACGATTAGTAGCTAGTTGGTTTAACATCACCGTCCCTTTCTCGATCAAGTTCGCCAGGATGCTGGTGCCACGGGCTTCCAATCGTTTATCACCAAAATAACCTGGATAACTTATTGGCTCTTGCGACGTTTCGACCATTGAACTCATTGTCATAATCTGCTATCCTCAAAATTAGATTGTTATTTTCACCAAAGTAGGTTTACACCCATTCCCCGATATTATCACAGAAATACAATAAAGTCAATCTGTTATAAAGTTGTGTGCATAGAGTAGCTTGGTAAGGAGGGGAGTCAGGAGAGGTGGTTCGTCCTTACCAAGGAGGGGGTGATGGTGCGTCAGGTAAATTATTTAGTTTCACGACGATTAACCGCTTCTATCAAAAACCAATAAATCATGCCCCATCCTATCAATATGCCCCATTGCGCATAGACTGGCAAAGTCAGGGCGATTAAGGCTGAGAAACTACAGGCAATCATTAAGAGGTATTCCCATAATACTGTACGTTTATGACCCCAGCCTAATTGGACTAGGCGTTGATAATAATGAGATTTATGAGCTAACCAAATTTTTTCGCCTTGCAGTAAACGTCGCCATAGCGTGACTGTGGCATCGACGATAAAAGGTGAAAATATTAGTATTGCTATCCACCAGGGAAAAATGTTTAATTGCTCTCCCCATAAACTAGAAGCGGCGGCTAAAAATCCCAGTGACGAGGAACCTACATCACCCATGAAAATTTTAGCGGGTGGAAAGTTAAACAATAAAAATCCTGCCGTGGCACTGGCAATCAGTAAATTCAGTAGCATAAATAGCGATTGTCCCGTCAGGCTACCCAGAATCGCTAAAGTGGTAAATCCACAAATTGCCATGCCGCCGGCGAAACCGTCCATACCATCCATAAAGTTATATAAATTGACCATCCATACCACAAAGAGTAATGAGCCCATGATTTTAAAAACCTCTGACCATTCCCAAAATAAGCCAGGAAGTACCATGACACTAATCCACCATTGAGTTTTCCAGAGAAAGAGCGCGGCCGCCAGAAAGTGGACTAGCAGACGATATAATGCCGGGACCTGACGACAGTCGTCGATAAAAGAAATGGTAGCAATCCCAGCGCCACTGAGTCCTAGCCAAAAAATAGCGGGTGGCAGTGGATAATATTGATGGGCGATAATCACGCTTAATGTCAGCCCGGCCAAGATAGCGAGGCCACCACTCACGGGAATCGGTTGCGTGTGTAGAGAGCGATGATTCGGCTCATCGACAATGTATAAAACGGTATGAGGATGAGTGAAATGGTAAGTCAGTGTAGCGCTCACGAAAAAAGCGACCGTCATTAAAATCAAAGTTAGTAGCACTGGTCAAAGCTCCTCCATATGATGACGATTATCGACAAAATTTCTCGGTTGATAGCCAAAATCTTGACTGGCTAGGGTATGGTCAAAACATAAATCTTGATTCATGCGCGTTAACATGGTGGTTGAGAGATGTTTAAAACTAGGTAACCAGGCGACACTATGGAGGAATATTTTAAACCAGGGTAGCGGAATGGTCACGATGCGGGGTGATTTACCCAATTGCTGAAAAATCGCGGCCACCATTTGGCGATAAGTCAAGGTTTCGCCGCCGCTCAAATTATACGCTTGATTGCTAGTTGGCGGAGAAAAATAGGCTTGTACACAAGCGTTGGCTAAATCGTCGGCATGGACCGGTTGGCGTAAACCGTGACCGTTGCCGAGCAGAGGAAAGAAACCGAAACGACGAATAAATTGTGCAATGAAAGTGACATTTTTATCTTTCCCACAGCCGTAAATGAGCGTGGGGCGAAATAAGGTCCAGATTAATTGATGGGTTTGACAAGTTGTTATCATAGCTTCTTCCGCGGTTTGCAAGGCTAGAGCGATGGCTTGTTCTTTAGCATCGGTGGAATTAATTTTAGTGAAGCGACTGGTGGAACTAAAGGCAATCACTCGCGTCAATTCTACCCGATCCACGAGTCGAGTCAATAATGAAGGCAATAATGGCAAGGGAGCGAGATGAAAGAGTACCCATTTAGCGGGCGGCGCTGGAATTTTTAAAAAATTTAGTGGATCAACGTTAGTCAATAAATCTAATGATTGCCAAACCATATTGGGTGATGAAGATTGCGCTCGACGACTAATCGCGATCACGGAAAATCCTGCGGCTTGCAGGCGCGGTAGCAAAAAATTTCCAATTTGGTTCGTCGCGCCGGTGACCAACGCTATTGGTTGACTTTGATTAGGAAAATGAGTCATCATATTGCACTATTAGTTATTCAGTAGTCTGCGTAATCCGTGGTATTAATTGGCAAATTAAAGTTGGTAATTCCATTATGTTAAATCAATTCTTCAAAGGTATCAACTATTTTTTTAAAGGTTTATCATTCATTTTTAAACCGGGTATTTTCCCGTTTGTGCTTTTGCCACTGTTGATTAACATTTTATTGTTGACGGGTTTAATTTACTATAGTTGGCAACATTTTGGTTTGGTGGTGACTTATTTTGAAACTCACTGGTTGCTAAACCAATCAAGTTGGTTACATTGGTTAATCTGGCCCTTGTCAATTCTCCTGATTACGCTTTTTGGGTTTTTCAGTTTTATCGTGATGGCTAATGTGTTGGCAGAACCTTTTAATAGCAAATTGGCGGAAGTGGTAGAACAACGATTAACGGGAAAAACCTTGCCGGCCTGGTCTTGGACTCAAGTAATATGGTCACTGTGGCCAAAATTGCTGGATTTTATCAGACGAATGTTTTATTATTTGAGCCGACTGGTTGGTATCGTCATCTTATCGTTAATTCCACCTGTCACCTTGATTGCGCCACTGCTTTGGTTTAGCTTTGGGGCTTGGATGTTGGCATTGGAATATACTAATTATCCAATGGACAATCATCATCTCACTTTTAGAAAAATGCGGCAATTATTGGCCCATCAACGTTTGATGGCACTAGGTTTTGGGAGTGCCGCTTTATTGATGATGATGATTCCCTTGGTCAATTTATTAGTGATGCCGGTGGCGGTGGCGGGGGCAACCTGTTTTTGGGTAGGAGAATTAAATCGTTTTTCTCCTCCTCTTCTTCTGGAAGAATAGCGAGAGGTAAGAGATAATGCTATTTTGGTGGTGTTGAGGGATAACACCCCTTCGAGGGGTGTTATCCCTGCTTTAGTGTTGAGGGATAACACCCCTGCGAGGGGTGTTATCCCTGCTTTCGGCAATCGACTCTATCCCTGCGGAGAAAAATCACTTAACTTAATGGCATTAGGGGTAAGGGAGGGCTGGACAATCTTCCAAAATATCAAATTAAATGCGAGGCGCAAATGAATTATTTCGTTCACCCCACTGCGATTATTGACGAGGGTGCCCAGATTGGTCATGACACTAAAATCTGGCATTGGGTACATGTCTGTAGCACGGCTAAAATTGGTGACCATTGCGTATTGGGACAAAATGTCTTTGTCGGTCATCGTGCCGCCATTGGTAATGGGGTTAAAATTCAAAACCATGTGTCGGTGTATGAAGGAGTCACTTTAGAAGATAACGTCTTTTGTGGTCCTAGCGTGGTATTTACTAACGTGATTAATCCGCGGAGCGCGATTGAACGTAAGCAAGTGTTTCAAAATACCTTAGTAAAAGAAGGTGCCACGATAGGCGCTAATGCGACAGTCGTCTGTGGCCACACCATTGGTCGTTACGCGCTCATTGGGGCGGGAAGTGTGATTACCAAAGAGGTGCCAGATTATGCGTTAATGGTAGGTAATCCGGCGAAACAAGTAGGTTGGGTCTGTCGTTGTGGAACTAAGTTGAAACCTATTTCTTTGGAATTAAATACGATTTGTCACGACTGTGGGGAAACTTATTTGATTACTATCCAGGCTTGTAAACCACTACGCAGTGACCACTTTGAGTAAGTCACTGTTAACTCAACCACCCCCAACCCCTCCTTGATAAGGGAGGGGGAGTGACCACCCATCTTTCTTCTCGTTCCCACGCTGGCGCGTGGGAACGAGAAAAAGGAGGGGGTG
>DZAL01000028.1:0-18142 GCA_022729575.1 Thiomargarita sp. | reverse complement strand
GGGGTGGCCATCCCTCTTTCTCCCCTCCTTACCAAGGAGGGGTTGGGGGTGGTTGGGGGTGGCCATCCCTCTTTCTCCCCTCCTTACCAAGGAGGGGTTGGGGGTGGTTGTGCGTTTTGCTACTACACTGTATTTAAAATAGATATGTATACTTCAATTCCTTATTGTTCTCATTCCGTAGTCACGACCGGTATTCTATTAGTCAACTTAGGTACCCCTGAGGCACCCACGCCGGCGGCAGTGCGACGTTATCTCGCCGAATTTTTAGCGGATCCAAGAGTAACCGAATTGCCGCGGTGGTTATGGTGGCTGATTTTACATGGAATAATTTTACGTTTTCGGCCAGGCCCAGTAGCGCAGAAATACCAAAAAATTTGGACCGCTCAAGGGTCCCCGTTACTGAGCATCAGTCAAGCACAAGTGCAAGCATTGCAACAAGTGTTAATCAATTCTTCAATAACAGGGAGCAATCGTGCAATCACTGTAGCTTTAGGAATGCGTTACGGTAATCCATCGATTGCGGCTGGTTTAGAGCAGTTACGCCAGGCCAAGGCGCGGCGTATTATCATCTTACCTTTGTATCCGCAATATTCTTCACCTACCACCGGCTCCACGTTTGATGCAGTGAGCACGGTGTTGAAACAATGGCGCTGGGTGCCGGAGATACATTTTATTTCGCATTATTATGACCATCCGGCTTATATTCAGGCGTTGGCTACGCATATTCAAAATTATTGGCATCGCCAGGGGATACCTGATAAATTATTATTTTCTTTTCATGGGGTCCCAAAACGTTTTTGGCTGGCTGGGGACCCTTACTCGCATCAATGTCACCAGACTGCGGAATGGATTGCTCACGAATTAAAATTGCCGACCGCTCGTTGGCAAGTGGTGTTTCAATCGCGCTTTGGGCGAGAAGAATGGTTACGGCCCTACACTGACGAGACGTTAACTCAATTAGGGCAGGCCGCGGTAAAGAGAATAGACGTGATTTGTCCGGGCTTTGCCGCCGATTGTTTAGAAACTTTGGAAGAGATTAATGAGGAAAATCGTCAGTTATTTCTAACGGCTGGAGGACGAGAATTTCATTATATTCCTGCACTTAATGACAGTCCTGGGCATATTCAGGCATTGTGGAAAATTTTATTTAATTCACCTTACGCACCACCACCCCCAACCCCTCCTTGGTAAGGAGGGGAGTACGCACTACCGGCACCGCCAGGATACCCCCCTCCTTACCAAGGAGGGGTTGGGGGTGGTGGTGTTAACCGTGCGTAAGGTGAGTTATCCAATTCAGATTTGACAACTTTCGAAAAGTGGTCAAATCTGACAGGGGTCAAGATTTGACAACTTTCGAAAAGTGGTCAAATCTGACAGGGGGTCAAGATTTGACAACTTTCGAAAAGTGGTCAAATCTAATTCGAAAAGTGGTCAAATCTTTTAGAAGGAGTGACGAATGCCCGCACCATATAAAGATTGGTCACGGTAGTCATTATCGCTATCGCTCTGAAGATAACCGGCATAAAACAGAGTACGTTTGCTGAAGAAATATTTGATACCGGCTGCCCAATTCATTGCATCTTCGCCGATTTGTTCATCATTAATGACCCACTTCTCACCATCTTGAATATCAGAACTATATTGGCTTACCCAACCACCTATCGCCACAGGGCCAACCATATAATCAACGGAGCCCATGATATACTGTCCACCACTTAGATTAGGATCGAACGCACCCAATTCGGCATCTTCATACTGTAGTCCCAGGCTCAGACCTGCCATCTTAAACTGACCACCGACTTTCCAGTTTAACAGACCGTTACTACCAAAATCTTGGTCAAATAACTCATCACCAGTAGCCGAGACAAAGAAACTGAATAGGTCTTTTTGACTATACTTTAATTCAAGGCCACCAGCACTTTTCATATCGGTGGTTTCATCAAACACGCCAAACATCGTGGCGGTGAAATCTCCAAATTGAAGGGCGATTTCTAGGGCGTTTTTGACTTCGCCACCGTGTGCTAAACCTCTATGATTAGTGCTCGCTGTAACCGTTTTTAGGTTAGCCGTATAAGTTTTACCTGTGGCATCAGTCACTACCTGACCATTGGGATCGGCTTTAGCTTCAATGTCCAAACGATTACTGCCGGTCATCCCACCTGCGGTTCCGCGGGCTTGAATGGCCGTGCCGCCAAACGGATCTAAAAAACTTTTGGAAGTTTTATACCCAGTTTCCAATTGGCCAAATCTTAATTGGAAAACCGAGGCTTTTAAGCCGACATACGCTTCTTGACCGGCTGAACCGAGACCATTGTTGGTAGTGGTATGAAAAGGCACCCGATAACGTGCAAAGGCAGTGATTCCAGAGCCTAATTTTTCATCCACATCCAAACGAATATGGTTAGGCCCTGCATTGGCCAATGCACCATAACTGTCAGTGGAAAGGGTGGTGGTGTCTACTTCTTCGCCATTGATTTGGCCAATCGCCGCTCCGCCGCCCTCGGCTTGGACCGTCCCTGACAACTTAACATCTGCATAAGTAGTCATAGGCACCATAAAAGTGGCTGCAATCGCCAGTACAAATACTTTTCTATTCATAATAGTTTCTCCGTCATTTAGATAGTTAAGCTCACAAATTTGATAACTTTCGAAAAGTTGTCAAATCTTATAATTAAGGTAATAATATCCGTGAAGATTTTCCAAATATTCCAGATTTGGAAAATCTGCTACCTGTGCCATCGGCTGAAAAGCACACTAATTCTTTTTAATTCTATAGATAATAACAAAAATAGGTACTAACCTTAACGCAACAAACAGAAAAATGCAACAGGTTGTTTACAAAAAAACCACAAGGTCACTTTTGTTGCAAAAACAATACAAATCACTTCATGACGTATTACCAGTAAAATTTAGATTTGACAACTTTCGAAAAGTTGTCAAATCAAATTTGAATCAGATTTGACAACTTTCAAAAAGTTGTCAAATCTAAACCCCGGTTTGAACCCAGATTTGACAATTTTCAAACAGTTGTCAAATCTCAATACGAAAATATACCCATCATGAAATCTTATGGTTTAAAAACTTTACTTGTCCTAATTCCCTTATGGTTATCTGCTTGTGCTCATTCTAAGGAAGCCATTACATTTCCATCATCATCGCCAGCAGAGGATATATTTCATTTAGAATCACCGGCACCTTATAATATTGGCACTGCTCAACTACTGGAAGATTTAAAAAATTTGCCCCAAGATGCTACATTTTATGTCAATTCCACTTGTGCCACTAAACGATTACTGTCGGTGCAGGCCCAGAACGCATTAGACCGCAAATTTAATCAACGCTTTTTTTCACCTTGGCATCAAACTCAGGCATCAACTTCCAAAAGACAAGCCGAATGGGGGTTTGAGACTTACAGCAAAAATTTAGGTTTTGGCGAAAATAAACGTGAGCATTCCAGTGCCTGGCTACGACAATTAGCCGAATTAGCCCAACTAGATAGCTATCCCAATACTCAACGCAAAGCAATTACTATCACTAATACCAGTTTGCGAGTGTTACCGACCCAAAAACCGCATTTCAATAACTTTAACTTAGCCGGTGAAGGCTATCCCTTTGATAATTTTCAACAATCAATTTTATGGGCCAACATGCCACTGTTTATTTCTCACCTGTCTCGTGATGGCGATTGGGCTTGGGTCGAATCAGCACTTGCGCCAGGTTGGCTGGCTATAGAAGACCTTGCTTTTATCGATGACGACCAAATTAAACAATGGGAAACAGGAAACTATGTGGCCCTGATTCAAGACCAAGTGCCGATATTCACAGATTTGACAACTTTCGAAAAGTTGTCAAATCTAAACCCAAATCTAAACCCCGGTTTGAACCCAGATTTGACAACTTTCGAAAAGTTGTCAAATCTAAACCCAAATCTAAACCCCGGTTTGAACCCAGATTTGACAACTTTCGAAAAGTTGTCAAATCTAAACCCCGGTTTGAACCCAGATTTGACAACTTTCGAAAAGTTGTCAAATCTTTCGGCTGATCAATTTCGCTTTAAAACGCACATTGGCGCAATTTTCCCTAAAGTGGGAGAAGATGACCAACATTACGGTATTTTAATCGCCATACCCAATGCAGTACGACAAGCCATCCTCACCATCGGCCTGGTCGATAAAACAGTCGCCGCACCTAAACCACTTGCACTTATGGCTTCTCAGTTAACCCAAATTATCAATCGATTGCTTAATCAACCTTATGGTTGGGGAGGACTCTATGAAAATCGCGATTGCTCATCCACTATCCACGACTTATTTACCCCCTTCGGCACCTGGCTCCCCAGAAATTCCGCCGCTCAGGCCAAAACTGGTCAATTCATTTCATTACAACAACTGAATCCTCCAGAAAAAGAACAATTGATTATTCAAAAAGGCATTCCTTACCTGACCTTATTATGGGCCGAAGGCCATATTATGCTCTATATTGGCACCTATCACGGTCAAGCCATCGTCTTTCATAATCCATGGGGCATTAAAACTCGAGACCAAAACGGTGCCGAAGGGCGTAAAATCATCGGCCAAGCGGTCATTACCACATTACGACCTGGCAAAGAATTACCGCAATTGGATTCGCAAAAAGGAGATATTCTAAAAAATATACTGGGAATGACTATTTTACTCCCTGTCAATCAACCGACGTGTCGATAGCTTTTTCTCGTTCCCACGCGCCAGCGTGGGAACGAGAAAAACTTGTGTGCATAAAAAACTTGTGTGCATAGAGTAGCTTGGTAAGGAGGGGAGTGAGCACCACCTGAATCGCAGTGGATATTCCCCGCCGCATTGGAGTCCAAACCTTCAGCTTTGGACGAGACTGGTTAAGGTAAGACGGCGTTTCCAAAGCTGAAGCTTTGGACTCCAACGCCGTAACTTTAGCTTAACTTAATGGCATTGAGACTTTAGCCAGCAGGGATAACACCCCTTCGAGGGGTGTTATCCCTCAGACTTTAAGTACAACAGTGGGTGAATATTACTATATCAAATCTTTTGGAGGAATACCGAAACACTATGTCTACCAACTCAAGCACTTACCCAACCCGCTACTGGCATTCACTAGATGCCACCAGGATTCAATGCGACCTCTGCCCACGATATTGCACTTTAAAGTCCGGGCAAACCGGACTATGTTTAGTCCGCGCCAATCAACAACAGCAAATAGTTTTAACCACTTATGGTCGCTCTAGCGGCTTTTGTGTCGATCCGATTGAAAAAAAACCACTCAACCATTTTTTACCCGGCACTCCAACCCTCTCCTTTGGCACCGCGGGCTGTAATTTAGCATGTAAATTTTGTCAAAACTCAGACCTCAGCAAAGCTAGGGAAATGGACATCCTGACCCAAACCGCATCCCCTAAAACAATTGCCTTGACCGCGCAAAAATTAGGCTGTCATAGCGTCGCTTATACGTATAATGACCCCGTAATTTTTACAGAATATGCCATAGACACCGCTAAAGAATGTCGAAAATTAGGGATTAAATCGGTAGCCGTCACCGCAGGCTATATCAATGAAGAGCCACGTCGAGAGTTTTTCGCCTACATGGATGCCGCCAATGTTGATTTAAAAGCGTTTACCGAAAAATTTTATTACAAATTAACCGGTGGACATTTACAACCGGTACTAGATACCTTAAACTATCTGAAACGAGAAACACAGGTCTGGCTAGAATTAACGACCCTGCTCATTCCAGGGGAAAATGATTCCGAAGCCGAAATTGAGGCGATGACACAATGGATCAGGGAGCAACTTGGCCCTGATGTTCCTTTACACTTTACCGCCTTTCATCCCGCTTGGAAAATGCTAGATAAACCGCCAACGCCAAGTCAGACCTTAACCAAGGCGCGACAAATTGCCATTAAGAATGGGATACGTTATGTATATACAGGCAATATCCATGACCAACAAGGGGGTAGCACTTATTGCCATCAATGTAATAACCTATTGATTAGGCGAGATGGGTATGAATTGAGTACCTGGCACTTAACGGCGGAAGGTCAATGTAACCGTTGTCATACTCCATGTGCTGGAATTTTTCAAGCAAACCCTGGTCAATGGGGCGCAAAACGTTTACCTATAAAATTATAAAAATTATAGGAATCCAAAACAGGTTTTGGACAACCATAGATATTCCAGTCAATAAAAAGTCATTTTTATAACAGGTTTTTATCTAAGTAATTGATAAATAACGCACAAAAAAATTTAAAAAAATACTTGCATTCTCAAAAAAAAGTTGGTATCATTCTTAATTATCTAAAGTGTTAGATAATCCTTTATAAGGACCGTTAGCTCAGTTGGTAGAGCATCTGGCTTTTAACCAGGGTGTCGCAGGTTCGAATCCTGCACGGTCCACTTTCTGTCTATGTAATCCCCCCTTTCTATTGAGTTTAATCTTCCCCTTTATCCTCTATAACAATTTTGGAATGGTCAACTTTAGTTGGTCAATTCTGGAGACAAACCTTAGTTTTTTGTCAGCACTTCAGGAGTACAAATAACAAATCTTCGCTTTGTACTCATGGATGGATGGTTTTCAGACAAAAAAGCCAGTAAAATAACCGTAATCAACTAATCTAGGTCGGTACGAGTGGATAACGAGGCATATCAACATTTCTTTTGGCACAGTCCAGCATTACTTTGTGTAGTCAATCTGCAAGGGCAATTCCATGACCTTAATTTAGCCTGGCAAACTCATTTAGGCTATACCCTTGAGCAACTGTTAAACCAATCAGTATTGGACCAAGTCCATCCCGCCGATCGCCAATTAACTAACTATTACCTTAACCAATTGGCCAACGGCAATCACTCGCAGTTACAATTTAGCCACCGTTTTCAAACGGCCAAAGGTGATTACCTCTGGTTAAAATGGGACCTCTCCCCCCAAATCGAACATTTTTATGCCAGTGTCACCATCTTAGACGACCTTTGGTACACACCCTGGTCCGTGCCACACTATATTCAATTATTTGAATTCATTCCCTTCGGTGTAGTCTTGATTGATTCACACTACCATCCCTTAGCCTTTAATCCAGCCTTACCTACGCTCTTGGGATACACCGCTAACGAATTACAACACCTTCAAGACCATGGAAACTTCCCTTTACTCTCCACCTTGAATTTAACCGCCCTCACCGCGGCACCTACTTATCAGCAATTAGAAATTTCCTATTGCTCACCAAACCACACCGCGCCCCATTGGTTACAACTCACCATCTCCGCGCTGACACCGCCACTCGCCACTCACCATTCTTCACTCTCCCCGGCAGGCTCCCCAGCATGGTTAATTTTAGTCAATGAACTTACCTTCTCCAAACAGCAACAAGAAGCCTTACAACGTCGAGAAGACAGTTTTGATTTGGCCATGCGTAACTGTAACGATGGCGTTTGGGACTGGGAATTTAACCGTCAACAAATCTATTTTTCGGCGCATTGGAAACACATACTCGGCTATGCCCCCTCTGAATTTGGCCACCACCAGATTGACTGGCAACAACGCATTCACCCCGCCGATCGTGATCGGGTACAGCGCAATTTACAAGACCATTTAGACAACCTCACCACCCGCTATGAAAGCATCTATCGAGTACAACATCGGCAAGGAGATTACCGCTGGATTTTAGACCGGGGCGCAGCTCTACGCACTGCTACGGACAAACCTTATCGCATGATTGGCACCTGCGTGGACATAACCTCGCATAAATACACCGACCAAGCCTTACAAGATGCCAGAGACTCTCTGGATCGCATTATCAATGCACTCCCTAACCCCATTTTTCTGAAAGATCGTCAGCATCGTTGGCTCTTCTTCAATCAAGCGTTTTGTACACTACTTGGCTATAGTAAAGAACAATTGTTAGGCCACACCGCCAACGACTGGTTGCCCCAGACCGAGGCTGAATTATTTCACCTCAAAGATGATTTACTCTTTGCCACGGGTAAAGAGCAAATGAGCGAAGAAACTTTCACGGCTGCCAACCAGGTAATTCATACCGTTTTAATCAAAAGAACGCTGTACCTGGACTTCCAAGATCGACCATTTATTATCGGTGCCATCACTGATATTACCGAACGTAAACAAATTGAAGAACAACTACGCCAAAGTCAAACCTTGCTCGAAGCCATCTTTAATGGAGTCAGCGTTGGCATCTGTTTAACCGATGTCGATGGACGATTTGTGCAAATGAATCCAGCCTATTGCCAATTGTACGGCTATACCACGCATGAATTGTTAGGACAATGTTTTACCAAAGTACTGCCCGCCGAGAAACGTGACTATGGGATGCAGATTTATCAGGATTTTTTTCGAGGTCAATCTCTCGAATCCAGAGAATGGCAGGTACAACATCACGATGGCCACTGTTTCGAGGTAGAAGTATATGCCGCTTTGCTCACCTTAGAACAAGGTCAACAGTACAAAATTACTTTAGTTACTGACATTACGGCACGTCGCCAAGCCGAAGAATCACTGAAACACAGTGAGGAACGACTTCGTCATTTAATTCAAACCGCCAATAGCGTCATTCTACGAGTTAATCCTCAAGGACACCTCACCTTTTTCAACGAATTTGCCGAAAAATTTTTAGGCTTTAGTCAAACCGAAGTGATTGGTCAACCACTGTTAGGTAGCATTATTCCGCTCGTCGATAGCGAAGGCTTTGACTTGGTTCCTCTGATCAATAGCGTCTTGCATTATCCAGAACGTTTTCCACACACTGAGTATGAAAGTCTGCGCCGTAATGGGGAACGAGTCTGGTTAGCCTGGTCCAACAAACCAATTTATCATGCAAACGGTAAATTAGAAGAAATTTTATGTATTGGCAATGACATCACCGAACGAAAACGTACTGAGAACGCACTACAAAAACGAGACCGGATTCTACAGGGAGTGGCACAAGTCACCCAACATTTATTAACTACGCTCAATTATTCCCAAGCTATTAGTGAGGCACTAAAAACGGTCGCCGAATTGACCGAGGTTGATCACGTCTATATTTTTGAAAACCTCACCACTGCCAAAGACGAACCTTTGATGAGTCAACGCTTTGAATGGCATCACCGGGCCCAACGATTATGGGTCAACCATCCGAAATTACAAAATCTTCCCTATGGAGTGTTGTTACCACGCTGGTATATGCGGCTGGCCATGGGTAAACCCATAGCCGGTTTGGTACATGAATTTGCCGCGGCGGAGCGACAATTTTTTGAGAAAAAACGAGTAATTTCAATCTTGCTCATCCCCCTGCGCTGTGACGAAAAATTTTGGGGATTTATTGGGGTAGATGATTGCCACCAACCACGAAAATGGTCCGAACATGAACATTTTTTACTACGAGCCATTGGCGACAGCATCCGGGGAGCGATGGTGCGGCGACAGATCGAATGTGCATTACAAGAAAGTGAAGCCAAATTTCGCACGATTATTGAAAGCACCAGAGACGGTGTACTTATTTTAGATAACACTGGCCTGATCTTATTTGCCAATCCAGCCGCCGAACAATTATATAAAGTAGCGCCAGGCCGCCTAATCGATAAACCGTTTGGCGACCCTTCTTTCCAAGATAAGACTGAAATTTGCATTCCTGACTGGGCCGGCCATCATCATATCATGGAACTACAACTGGTTGCTTGTCAATGGAAAGGACAAGCCGCAACCATAGTTTCCTTGCGCGATGTCACCGCTCGCAAACAAGCAGAGGAGGCATTGCAAAAACAGGTAGAACGAACTCAAGTCATTCTGGAAGGCTCTATCGATGGCTTCTATATCACCAATCTCGCCGGCCAATTATTAGAAATCAATCCAGCTTTCGCCGCCATGTTAGGTTACACGCAACCGGAATTATTGGCGAAAATTTATGATGTCTGGTTATGTCCTACCGAATTTAGACGATTTTTAGAAGAGCAACGTCGTCTAATTCGACAACAACGCTGGGGCAGTTTTGAAATCACTTTACTCAGTAAAAATGGCGCGACCGTCATTGTCGAAATCAGCAGTAACTTCGTCCAACAAGACCCCGAAGGACTGTTTTTCAACTTTGTGCGTGACATTACCCGCCGTAAACAAGCCGAAGCCAAGTTATTAGAAGCGAAAGAAGCCGCCGAAGCCGCCAGTCGTGCCAAAAGTGAATTTTTAGCCACCATGAGTCACGAAATTCGTACCCCCATGAATGGCTTAATTGGAATGGCCGATTTGCTACTCTATACCAAATTAGACCTCCAACAACGTCAATACGTAGAAGCCATCCATAACTCCGGTGAAAACTTACTTGCTATCATCAATGACATCCTAGACTTCTCCAAAATCGAAGCCGGTAAATTATCCTTAGACTCCATTGAGTTTAACCTACGCAATGTAATTGAAGATGTCATCAACTTATTTGCCCCCACCACCTATCACAAAGGACTAGAGTTACTTTGCCAATTACCTGCCACTTTACCCACTGGCTTACGTGGAGACCCTAATCGCTTACAACAAATTTTAAGCAACCTACTCAATAACGCCATCAAATTTACTCAACGCGGAGAAATTACCGTCACCTTATCTGTGTTAGAAGAAACCACTCACTCACTCCAAATTTCATTAGCCATCACCGATACCGGAATTGGAATTGACCCCAGTTTGCATCACCGGTTATTTCAACCGTTTTCGCAAGTGGACAGTTCCACCACTCGGCGTTATGGTGGCACTGGTCTAGGACTGGTCATTGTGCAACGCCTGGTTCAGATGATGGGAGGAGAGATTAATTTTAGCTCCGTGCCCCAACAAGGAAGCACCTTCTCCTGTCATCTGCCATTCACTAAGCTGCCACAGACCACCACTGAATTTACTGAACATCTTTCTTTCAACCACCTCTGGCAACCAACTCAAGTGGTTCTCCTCACCGAGCACCCCGCCACCGCGCAAATTCTGTCTTCCCAACTGCGCGGTTGGCAACTTGACTGTCAATTAGCCACCGCCTGGCCCGCGGCCCTTAACTTACTACAATCCTCCCAATTAGCTCATACTATTTTCATACTAGACGACCATGCCAAAAAGCCCTCTGAATTGGAATTAGCCACCCTTTGCCAAAGTGAACCGCCACTGGCAAATCGCCCACTCATTTTACTCACCTCACTGAATGACCTCAACACTCAAGACCACACGTTTGACCAGTTTCCACACGTCACTCACTTAATTAAACCAATTTTACCCTCTAAACTCTATACTACCCTCTGCCAACTCCTCCACCGCACCACCGAGTCTAGTCACACTTACCCCTTATCGACAGTCACCAACCAACAGTCGACGGTACAATTTCAAGGTAAGCACATCTTAGTCGTCGAAGACAATCGCCTCAATCAAGAAGTCGTCACTCAAATGTTACTTCAGACCGGTTGTGAAGTCAAAGTGTTGGAAAATGGCAAACAGGTGATACAGCTACTCAGTAGCCCAGACCTACTCCGCTATTTTGACCTCATTTTGATGGACTGCCAAATGCCCGAAATGGACGGATTTGAAACCACTCGACGGCTCCGAGTCATGGAACAGGAGCAAAAATTACCTCGTTTGACCATTATTGCCTTAACCGCCAATGCCATGGCTGAAGACCGCGAACGTTGTTTAGCCAGTGGGATGGATGACTATTTAACCAAGCCGATTAAATCCACAAAATTATATGAAATGTTAGCACGTTGGTTAATAAAATCGCGTCCCCTTTTATCATCAACTAATACCAACGTGGCTTTGCCGCCCTCCTCCGCGATGCCTAATTTAGCATTAACTCTGGAGCCTGAGCCAGTTATCGATGAACTGATTCTCAACAATTTATGCCAAGAACTGCGCGGACGAGGAATTAATTGGCTGATTGATATTTTCTTAAATGAACTGCCCAACTACGTGGCCACCATTAATCAAGCCATTGCCACCGGTAACAGTGAGCAACTTTACATGGCGGCTCACAAATTAAAAGGGAGCGTCTCCAACTTAGGCGGTAAACGCTTAATGGCACTCTGTGTCAAACTGGAAACGTTCGGTCGTGCGGCCACCTTAGAACCAGCTAAATCCCTCGTTTCTACTTACTTTCCAGAAGAAATTACCCAACTCAAACTGGCCCTGGAGAAAATTAAAAATGCCTAATCAAATCCCAGATTCACCATCACCTTTAATTCTCGTTGTGGACGATGATATTTTCATGCGTGGAATGTTACAAAATTTGCTGGAAAGTCAACATTACCGAGTAGTCGAAGCCGAAGATGGGGCGGCGGCTATTCAAGCCTTTTCCACTTACCAGCCAGACTTAGTGCTACTAGATGCCGCGATGCCTATTATGGATGGTTTCATCGCCTGTACCGAATTGAGAAAGTTGCGCACCGCCGAAGAACTGCCAATTATCATGATTACTGCTTTGGATGATGAAACCTCAGTGGATCGAGCTTTTGCGGCCGGGGCCGTAGAATATATTACTAAGCCGATTCATTGGGCCGTGTTGCGCCATCGGGTACAAGTTATTTTTCGGGCCCGACAAGCCCAAATTGCCATCCGTGAAAGTGAAAACCGCTTTCGTGGCATCTTTGAATGCGCCGCGATGGGCATTGCTTTAGTTGACCTGGCCGGTCATTTATTACATTGCAATCTGGCGTTACAGAGAATGTTAGGACATTCCGAACATGAATTGCGGGGAAAACTTTTCAATAAGCTCTTCTACCCCTACGAAACCACTATCGAAAAAGAATTTCACCAACAACTGTTGAATGACCATCGTAGTGATTACCAGATGGAAAAATATTTCTTCCGTCCTAATTCGCCCATGCTATGGGGACGTTTAACCACCTCCTTAGTTCGCGACGCTAATCAGCGACCGCAATACTTAATTCAAATGGTTGAAGACATCACGGAACGGAAACGCTCGCAAGCGAAACAGCGTTTAGCCACCAAGGTCTTTGAAACCACCACCGATGGAATTATGATTACCAATGCCGAAGGTAATATAGTCGATGTCAATCAAGCCTTTTTAATGATGACCGGTTATAATTATGAAGAAATTTTAGACCATAATCCGCGTTTTCTGAAATCGAATCATCATGACAAAACCTTTTATGACCAAATGTGGGCCTCGACCCGTGAAACTGGTCGTTGGAATGGGCAGATTTGGAATCGTCATAAACAGGGAGAAATTTTTTCCATGTGGGTTTCCCTCAATGCCGTGCGGGGAGAACATAATGAGGTTACTCATTACCTGGCGGTCTATTCGGACCTCAGTCGTTTGAAAGATGACGACCAACGAATGCGGTTGTTGACTCATTATGATTCACTGACTGAACTACCTAACCGTTTGTTATTTAATGAATATCTCACTCGTGCTTGTCGCCAAGGAGAGCGTTTAGCATTGTTGTACCTGGACCTGGATGATTTTAAAAATATTAATGAAAAATTCGGCTACGACTTGGGTGACGAATTTTTAAAAATTCTCGCCAAACGTCTTAAACAATGTGTCCATGAAGGAGATACGGTCTCTCGTTTGGAAGGAGATGAATTTGGTATCATTTTGAGTACGATTCATCAGGACTACGATGCCCGTTTAATGGCGGAAAAAATTTTTGACACGCTCACCGCCCCCGTGTCTTTAGGCGGCCAATCGTTGCAAATTGACTGCAATCTAGGGATTTGTTTTTACCCAGAAGAGAGCATCTCCGACAGTAATCGAAATTGGGTTGAAATTCTGGTTCAACATGCCGATATGGCAATGTATTTGGCTAAAGAGATGGGTAAAAATACTTATTATGTTTATACCGCCGATTTTGCCGAACTTCAAATCTAACTGGGGGCCCAGATTTGACAACTTTAAAAAAGTTGTCAAATCTAACCGGGGCCAAGATTTGACAACTTTCGAAAAGTTGTCAAATCTAACCGGGGCCCAGATTTGACAACTTTAAAAAAGTTGTCAAATCTAACCGGGGCCCAGATTTGACAACTTTAAAAAAGTTGTCAAATCTAACCGGGGCCCAGATTTGACAACTTTCGACAAGTTGTCTAATCTAACTGCTACCAAATCCAAATCCAGATTTGACAACTTTCGACAAGTTGTCAAATCTAAATCTAGGTATCAAGATGCCATCACCTTTATTATTTCCTATTGACGGTATTAAAATCGGTACCGCCTGCGCCGGTATCAAACAAACATCACGGGACGACCTAACACTATTTGAAATCTCCCCTGCCAGCACGGGTGCGGCAGTATTTACTCGCAATGCGTTTTGCGCGGCCCCGGTCACCGTGGCTCGCCAACACCTGCAACAAACCTCTTCCCCGCGTTTTTTATTAATCAACTCTGGCAATGCCAACGCGGGCACGGGTGAATCTGGTCGGACCGGGGCGTTAGCCTGTTGTGAAGCGGTCGCCAACTTAACGGGATGTACTCTCACCGAAGTTTTGCCCTTTTCCACCGGAGTCATTGGAATCGCATTACCAGTCACTAAAATTACGGCAGCATTACCGGCAGCGGTAGCTAATCTTCAGGCGCAACATTGGGAGCAGGCTGCCAGAGCGATAATGACTACCGATACCATTCCCAAAATTTATTCCGTGCAAACGACTATTGCGGGTCAATCGCTGACCGTGACGGGAATTGCTAAAGGCGCGGGAATGATTAGGCCGAATCTGGCGACTATGTTAGCTTTTATCGCCACCGATGCTGCAATCCCGGCACCTCTGTTACACCTCTGTTTGCAAACCGCCGTGGACCAAACTTTTAATCGTATTACGGTCGATGGTGACACTTCCACCAATGATGCCTGTGTCCTGATTGCCACCGGCCAAGGGGAGGTTAAGATTGATAGTGCCAATCACTCCGCATATACCCCCTTTTGCGCCACGATAACTGAAGCGTGCACTCACTTAGCGACCGCGATTATTCGAGATGGTGAAGGTGCTACTAAATTTATCACGGTGACAGTGAGTGAAGGCACCACGGCCACGGAATGTTTAGAGGTCGCCTATGCGATTGCTCATTCACCGTTAGTCAAAACCGCATTTTTTGCCAGTGACCCCAATTGGGGAAGAATCCTAGCCGCCGTAGGTCGCGCCGGCGTGCCAAAATTGAACATTAACGCGGTGCAAATTCATTTGAACGAAGTCTGTATCGTTAACCAGGGCGGTGTAGCAGCGAGTTATACGGAGGAGCAAGGACAACAGGTCATGCGACAAAAGGACATCACCATTCGAGTCTTGTTAGGACAACGGGGAAATTGTCAAGAAACCGTTTATACCTGTGATTTTTCTTATGACTATGTGAAAATTAATGCCGAATATCGGACTTGAGAGATTTGACAACTTTTCGAAAGTTGTCAAATCTGGGTTGGGTTTAGATTTGACAACTTTTCGAAAGTTGTCAAATCTGGGTTGGGTTTAGATTTGACAACTTTTTGAAAGTTGTCAAATCTGGGTTTAGATTTGACAACTTTTCGAAAGTTGTCAAATCTGGGTTTAGATTTGACAACTTTTTGAAAGTTGTCAAATCTGGGTTTAGATTTGACAACTTTTCGAAAGTTGTCAAATCTGGGTTCAATTTAAACTCCCCACCGCTGTTTAACTTCATTCTTATGCAAAGCCAGCCATTGTAGGGCAATAATAGCCGGCGCAAATCGAATTTTACCGTCCTGTAGCCCTTGCATAGCTTCCTCAAAAGTAATGAGATGTACTTTAATATCTTCATTTTCGGTGGCCATGCCATGAATCCCGCTGGCTTTAGTGGCATCCACCCGCCCGCAAAATAGTGCCGTGGTTTCGGTGCTACTACCAGGGCTGACAAAAAAATTGCAAAGGTAAATCAAGTCACTCACTGGACAACCGGTTTCTTCTACCGCTTCTCTGGTGACAACTTCGGCAGGAGATTCTCCTGGTTCCAAAATACCGGCAACGATTTCCCACAACCAGGCATTTTGTGCATATTCAGAGGCACCATCCAGTGCGCCTGGTCGAAATTGTTCGATCATAACTACTTGGTCAAGAATCGGGTCATATGGTAACACTGCCGCCGCATGACCGCGTTCTAAAACTTCACGAAATAACGTTTTGCTCCAACCGCCGGCAAATAAGCTATGTTGGAGTTGATAGCGCACTAACCGAAAAAAGCCTTGATAACAGGTCATTTTTTCCAGAATGTTGAGAGCGTAATTTGAAGTGGAATTGGGCATGGTGATGTCTTAATAGTTTTTAGGGTAGTGCCACCCCTATCCCATCCCTCTTAGCAAGGTCAGGAGAGACGGCATTGGAGTCCAAAGCTTCAGCTTTGGCAACATCGTCTCACCTTGACCAGTCTCGTCCAAAGCTGAAGCTTTGGACTCCAACGCGGCTTAACTTGAGTAGCCTTGGTAAAAGCGAGATGGTTAGTTCACCTCCTTACCAAAGAGGGATTAGGGGATGGTCTAGTGCCACACTACCATGAATTGAATTATTTATGTTTCACTGGTTTGGTTTCGACTGCGGTTTGTTCAGTGGGTATGGTTTCACGAGTAGTTGCTGAAGCAGATGGTTCGTCGTCCTCGGTAGGTTTGGTCGACTCCATGGGAGGAGATGGTACCTCTTCGGTAGGTTCTGATTTTGGAATAGCTTTCTCTTCAGCGGCTGCTAAAACCGTCATTTTTTCGATGATCATTGGAGTTTGTGGCACATCTTTAGGAAATGGACCACCACGATCCGTTTTAGAAAGACCGATTTTATCTACCACTCCCATTCCTTTCACTACCTTGCCAAAGACGGTATAACCTGTGCCCTGTACTTCCGAATAGTCGAGAAACAAATTATTTTTGAGGTTGATAAAAAATTGGGAATTTGCGGAATCAGGATCTCTGGTACGCGCCATGGCAACGGTACCACGTTCATTGTTCAAGCCATTATTGGACTCATTGCTCACCGGCTCTCTGGTTGATTTGCGCCCAAAATTAACCTCAAACCCTCCTCCTTGGATCATAAAGTCACTAATGACACGGTGAAAAATCGTATTATCATAGAATCCCGCTTGCACATAAGCCAAAAAATTTTCCACAGTTTTGGGTGCTTTAGCCGAATTCAACTCAATCACAATCGTGCCTTGATTGGTTTGCATTTTTACCATTGGTCCTGCATAAACCACCGTAGCAGAAAGGTGAAGGGCACTTAAAAATAGTAAAACTAAGTTGCTAAAATATTTCATCAACGTCTCCTACAAAATTGAAATTCTAAGAATTTTTTGAAACCCTTAGCGTTTTTTTTTGAAATGTCTATTAAAGTATCAGTTAAATAAAAATTTAGAACTGACAACCATCCAAATCAGACTATACCATATCTGATCCAGAATAGAAATGATTAAATTATCTGACGGCGGTACCCAATCGTCCTTGGAAATCCTTATAAATTTCTTCTACTACAGTCATGTCATAACCGATTCGCCAAATTTGTTTTTGCTCATCCCACCATTGCGATTCCGCTTTTAGTTTCGTCGTATGCCAAACGCTACCTTGCATTTTGATAATAACTCGATGACGGTATTGGTCTTTACCCTGCTTGGAATCAGCTTTCCAGGTAGTACGGATATAGCCACTGGCACGATCTAACACATCAAGGTCATATTGCTCCGATAAAATATCCACTACCCGTTGCCAGACTTCTTGGTTTTTATTGGCAAAAAAACCATAATTGTTATGTAAATAGATACTTTTCCAAGCTCCCGTATCCTCTTGAGTTTCTACGAAAGTTTTCGGAGGCCCGGCCGCACAACCGATAAGCAGTAGCAATAATAGAATAATTTTTAAAAATGGCATAAGTTGATTCCTTTTACGTTAAACTTAATTAAAATTTGGTAGGTTGGAGTGAACGTCAACGAAACTCCAACAATGACCATAAAATTCGGATAACCTCACTACCAACCAGAGGCATTGATATACAATTAATCAAACGGTGAATCATACTATAACACACCACAACTCGCACTAATTATATGGTAAATAAACTACCACAAATCACTCTTTCATTTTGGGTAATGAAAATATGGGTAGTCCCTCCAAGCTAATGGAGGTATTAAAATTCAATGGGTTATCAAAGGTCAAGTTTCCTAAGCCTTCCAGGCTTAGGAAACTTAAGTTTA
>DZAL01000027.1:35599-43163 GCA_022729575.1 Thiomargarita sp. | reverse complement strand
TTATAAATCAATCGGTTATCGAGGTGCCGCAGGACTTGTGTATAAGGCTGACCGCTGGCGCGTGGGAACGAAAAAAAACTTCACGGCATTCCCACGTTGGCGCGTGGGAACGAGAAAAACTTGTGTGCATAAAAAACTTGTGTGCATAGAGTAGCCTTGTTAAGGAGGGGCTGGGGGTGGTTATGCGTAAGGTAAGTGATTAAATTAAGATTTTTAGAAAATATGTGAATTTGATTTTTTTGATAACCATTGTTCTTGTTCCCACGTTGGATTAGTTTAATTTAAAAGTGGTTAAATTTAATACTACATTAACATATAATTATATTCACTCATTCTTGTACCACACACAGCACGCTGTGAGGTAACTCCCCATCTGTACTGGCAATGCCATTAAGTTAAGGAATCCCCCCCGGTCAGGTTTTAACCTTGAAGGTCTGGTTTTAGACCTTCAAGGTTTCTTTCGCCGGCTTAACTTAATTGCAGTGACGTGTACTGGGTTGTGGTGGTACAAAAGTGAAGGAATATTACTATATAAGGGACCACCAATGAACAGATTGTCCATTTTGGTAGGGGCAATCCCTTACGTGAAGAATTAAATGGATAATTTATTTATGATGTTCCCTGATGTCAATAACAAGTATGTTTAAAACAGATTTGACCACAGATTTGACTACAGATTTGACAACTTTCGAAAAGTTGTCAAATCTATCCTACTTTAGTTGACTTAGTTTAATAATCCCCCTACACTTAGACTTAAACTCAGCATATATCATAATTTTTAAAAATTGTACACTCTTTATCATTAGGCATTAGAATTGCCTGTTTTGAAAACGTATACCCTCAATTTGATGACATGTCTAAACAACCTTCTATCAATGAATTATTATTAGAAATAACACAGTTACGCCAGGAAAACGCTGACTTATTACAAACTCAAAATCGATTGCAACAAGAGAAAAATTACCTTGAAATCTTACAGGATACTTTCATCAAACATGTTGAAGCGTTAGAAACACGAATGTTGGAAGCACATAATTTGTTGGAACTAGAAGTGATTAAACGGACTCAAGAGTTAGAGGAGAAGAATCAATTATTGCTCCGAGAAATTTATGAACGAGAACGCATAGAAGAAGAATTGAGAAACAATTTGGTGTTTTTAAAAACTTTACTCAATAGCATTCCCAATCCAATCTTTTTTAAAAATTCTCAAGGTACTTATTTAGGCTGTAATCAAGCGTTTGAACGATTTATTGGCTTACCAGAAGCACAAATTATCGGACGTACCGCTTACCATATTTATCCCAAAATTCGCGCCGATAAATATCAAGAATTAGATACTGCCCTGTTTCAAGGCCAACAACGAGTAATTACTCACGAAGAAACCATTCAATCTGAGGACGGGCAATCTCATGAAGTGATGATTGATCGTACTGCGTTTACCAGTGCGGACGGTAAGTTAGCTGGCCTAGTCGGCATCGTCACTGATATTAGCGAACATAAACGAATTGAAGAAGTGTTGCGACAAGCTAAGGAGGTGGCGGAACAAGCGAACCGGGCTAAAAGTACCTTTTTAGCCAATATGAGCCATGAGTTACGGACCCCGCTCAATGCGATTTTAGGTTATAGCGAAATCTTACAAGAAGAAATCGCTGAATTAGGCTATCACGAATTAGTCGCCGATGTCCAAAAAGTCTATGCCGCAGGTAAACATCTGCTCGGTTTAATTAATGACGTGTTAGATCTCTCCAAAATTGAAGCCGGCAAAATGGATTTATACAATGAAACCTTTGATTTAACTACCTTAATACAGGAAGTAGTGGCCACCATTGAACCCTTAATCAAACAGAAAGATAATACGCTCAAACTGATATATATTGACAAATTAGGAAACATGTATGCTGATTTAACCAAAGTACGACAAATTTTATTCAATCTACTCAGTAATGCCGCTAAATTTACGGAAGTGGGCGAAATTACTTTAATCGTTGGCCGTGACAGTGAACAGGATATTGATTGGATTACCTTTCAGGTGGTTGATCAAGGCATTGGAATGACCGCCGAGCAACTGCGAAAATTGTTTCAACCGTTTACTCAAGCTGACGCTTCCACTACCCGTAAATATGGTGGTACCGGTTTAGGCTTAACCATTACCCATCGGTTTGCGCAAATGATGGGAGGAAATATCACGGTGGACAGTCAGTTTGGCTATGGCAGTACCTTCACTGTGCGCCTCCCCGCGTATGTAATTACCGAGCCGGCCCAAATGTTAAAAGGTGAAAATCCGCCTCCTTCCCCTAAAAAATCCAATAGCAATACCATACTGGTGATTGATGATGATCCCGTAGTGCGAGAATTACTACAGAATTACCTGACTAAATTAGGCTATCAAGTCGCCACCGCTGACAGCGGTGACACCGGCTTAAAATTAGCGAAAAAATTACGTCCTCAAGCCATTACGTTAGATGTCATGATGCCCAGTATGGATGGTTGGATGGTCTTATCCACGCTAAAAAAGGACCCGCAACTGGCCATGATTCCAGTCATTATGGTCTCGATTATAGAAGACAAAAGTATCGGTTATGCCTTAGGTGCCTCTGACTATATCATTAAACCGATTAATCGTGACGAATTACGGACGGTACTAAAAAAATACCTCCATGAAGAATCACAGCAACAAGTGATCTTAATTGAAGATGATGAACTTACTCGTACCATGATTGAAAGCATTTTGAAAAAAGCCGGCTGGCAAGTATTTGCCTTAGAAAATGCCAAACTGGCATTACCACTGATTCAACAGAAAATGCCGGCTTTGATAGTCACCGATTTGATGATGCCAGAAATGGATGGTTTTGAACTTATTAAACGGTTATCGGATAATCCAGACTGGCGTAATATTCCAGTCGTGGTCTTAACCGCCAAAGACATCACCCCAGAAGAATCCAACATACTCACGCACCGCGTCACTAAAATTTTTCAAAAAGGTCATTACCAACGTGAAGAATTATTAGCGGAAATACGAGAATGTTTAATGCGAGCCACGAAAA
Organism: Thiomargarita sp.; assembly: GCA_022729575.1. Taxonomy (GTDB): domain Bacteria; phylum Pseudomonadota; class Gammaproteobacteria; order Beggiatoales; family Beggiatoaceae; genus JAABRD01. The sequence continues at coordinate 40,119 of DZAL01000027.1, read as the reverse complement.
GTAAATAATATGGACCCGTTTACCGCGCTGACCGCACTGCTTTCCTAAGCCTTCCAGGCTTAGGAAAGCTAGTTTCACATAGCTGACCGCACTGCTTTCCTAAGCCTTCCAGGCTTAGGAAAGCTAAACTCACCTTGAGTTCAGAATTACCGATATTTTCAATATAGACTATTTTATCTAAGACTGTTATGATTGAAGACCTTGAAACACAAAATATTGAGCTACAACTGCTCTTACAAGCTATTTACCTAAAATACGGTTATGATTTTAGAAATTATGCCAAAGCCTCGATTAAACGGCGCATTGTACACCGACTCGCTAAAGATGGATTTGAGAACATTTCCGCGATGCAACATCGTTTACTCTATGACGTGTCGTTTTTTGAAAAGTTATTATTAGACTTATCGATTAATGTCACCGAAATGTTTCGTGACCCCAGTTTCTACTTAGCCATTCGTCAAAAAGTCGTGCCGATCTTGAAAACTTTTCCCTTTTTGAAAATCTGGCACGCCGGCTGCTCCACTGGAGAAGAAGTTTATTCGATGGCCATTTTACTACAAGAAGAAGGTTTGTATAAACGCACCCAAATCTATGCCACCGACATGAATGAAGTCGCGTTAAAACAAGCTAAAAATGGGATTTTTGCCATTAACCGACTTAAACAATACACGGTCAACTATCAAAAAGCCGGGGGCCACGAATCATTCTCCGATTATTATGCGGCCCATTATGACCATGCGGTTATGGATAAATCATTGAAAGAAAATGTATTATTTTCTGACCATAATCTAGCCACCGATGGAGTTTTTGGTGAAATGAATCTAGTGATGTGTAGAAATGTCTTAATTTATTTCAATCGAGACTTGCAAAACCGAGCGATTGGATTATTCACGGAAAGTCTCTGTGGTGGTGGTATCCTCTGCTTGGGCTCTAAAGAAAGTATTCGCTTGTTAGAACATTCGAGCCATTTTGACGATTTAGTGAAGGAAGAAAAAATTTATCTCAAAAAATAGTGAGCCGTGGACCATAGAATAACCACCCCCTGCCCCTCCTTAGCAAGGAGGGGAGTATGCACCACTGGAGTCGCAGGGTTGACTCCCCTCCTTAGCAAGGAGGGGAGTATGCACCACTGGAGTCGCAGGGTTGACTCCCCTCCTTACCAAGGAGGGGCAGGGGGTGGTTGAGTAACCAGACGTTAAGACCAGTTATCATAGACACACCACCCACTGTTTCCACCAGCCACTAACAACACCATGTTTGAAGCTATCGTGATAGGCTCCTCAGCAGGCGGGATTAAAGCCTTAATTAGTGTATTATCAGCCTTACCTAGCGAATTTTCTCTGCCTATTATTATTGTGCAACATCTGCACCCCAATTCGGAGAGTTATTTAGCGCGAATACTAGAGGCCAAATGTAGTTTACCCGTAAAACAAGCCGATGAAAAAGAACCGATTGAAAATGGAGTAGTCTATATTGCACCTCCCAATTATCATCTGCTGATCGAAGAGGACCGCACTTTTTCCTTATCATTAGAAGGTCACGTCAATTTCGCACGTCCCTCAGTAGATGTCTTATTTGAAAGTGCCATTTATGCGTATCGTCATAAATTAATAGCGATTATTTTGACCGGTGCCAACCATGATGGTAGTCAAGCCGTCAAAAAAATCAAACGCAATGGCGGTTATGTCATTGTCCAAGAGCCGTCGACCGCCGAAGCCGACGCGATGCCGAAAGCGGCGATTGCAGCCGCACCGGTCGATAAAGTGTTACCGCTAGAACAAATTGGTCCCTATCTACTCCAATTGGTCAATCGAGCCAATAAATTGAAAATGCCTACCAGGTAACCAATCATGTCAAACAGTCAACAATTACTTAATATTTTAATTGTAGATGATAATAAAAATAACCTATTTACGCTTCATCAGTTGCTGAATGAACATTTTGAATATGCCAAAATTTTTGAAGCCAATTCCGGCGTGGTCGCCTTAGAAATCCTACTGCACGAACCAGTTGACCTAATCATCCTAGACGTGCAAATGCCAGATCTCGACGGCTTTGAAACGGCCAAATTAATTCGCTCGCGCAAAAAAACCCAACATGTGCCGATTGTGTTTTTGACCGCGGCCTTCAAATCCGAAGAGTTTAAACAAAAAGGTTTTGACATTGGTGCGGCAGATTATTTAACCAAACCGATAGATGCCTCTCAATTAATCAACCGCATTAGAACGTATCTACGTTTTATCGAACAAGAGCGACAACATAAACAAGAATTAGAATGGAAAGTACAAGAACGTACCGCGAAATTATTAGAAATTAATGAACGCTTACAACAAGAAATTGCCGAACGTAAACAAATCGAAGAGCAGTTAACACTCGCCCACCATGAATTGGAACATCGAGTACAAGAGCGCACCGCCGAATTGTCGGCCATCAATCAACAGTTAACCGTTGAAATTCAAGAGCGACAACAAGTACAAGCGGCCTTGGAACATCTCAACCGCTATACTCAATTAATTTTGGAATCAGTCGGCGAAGGTATTTGTGGCTTAAATATTCACGGCCAAACCACCTTTGCTAACCCCGCCGCTTGTGTTATGTTGGGATATTCAGCGCAGGAATTGATTGGGACTAATCTATTAGATTTCGTCTTGCATCAGACCCAGTATGACAATACTGCGGAGCCACTAGCAGAAGGGTCGTTCTGCACTATTTTAACCACAGGTACCGTTTATCAACGAGATGATGAAGTATTTTGGCGCCAAGATGGCAGTAGTTTTCCAGTAGAATATATGGTCTCCCCAATTCTGGAACAGGAATTAGTCACTGGGGTGGTCATTACCTTTCGTGATATTACGGAACGTAAACAAATCGAACGAACTTTACAAGAGGCGAAAGAAACGGCAGAGCAAGCGCGACAAGTAGCAGAATCCGCTAATTTAGCGAAAAGTCGTTTCTTAGCGAATATGAGCCATGAATTGCGGACCCCGTTAAATGCGATTATTGGCTATAGCGAGATGTTACAAGAAGATGCGGAAGCCGAAGGGTTTGAGGATTCCATAGCCGATTTGCAAAAAATTAAGATGGCGGGTAAACACTTATTGGGTCTCATCAATGATGTGTTAGATATTTCCAAATTAGAAGCCGGCAAGATGGAATTACTATTAGAACACTTTGACTTGACCACCTCAGTCGATGAGGTGGTAGCCATGACACAACCATTGATTGAAAAAAATAACAATCAATTAGAACTCAAATCCAATAAAGCACTCGGTAAAATGTATGCCGATTTGACCAAACTGCGCCAAATTTTATTTAATCTCATCAGCAACGCCGCCAAGTTTACTGAACAAGGCAATATCTCGGTAGAAATTGTGCGTCACACTAAACCAGATAACACGGAATGGCTCCTGTTTTGTGTCAGCGATGATGGCATTGGTATGACCAGCGAGCAACAAGAGAGATTATTTCAACCGTTTATGCAGGCAGATACTTCGAGTACTCGTAAATATGGCGGCACCGGCTTAGGATTAGCCATTACTAAACAGTTTACCGAAATGATGGGCGGAACCATCAAAGTCACCAGCGAATTTGGCCACGGTAGCACGTTTACCATACATTTACCAACACGAGTGACCGTCAAAACTGCGCAATCGATAGAAACGGTAATTAAACGTCATGGCATTATTTTAGTCATTGATGATGACCATATTATCTTAGAATTACTGCACAGTTATCTCAGTAAAATGGGTTATGCGGTGGCGCTGGCAGCCGATGGTAAAGAAGGTTTGAAACTGGCGAAAAAACTCCGCCCCGATGCCATCTTACTAGACATCACTATGCCCATCATGGATGGATGGCAGGTATTGTCCACTCTAAAACAGGACCCCCTGCTGTCAGATATTCCGGTCATCATGAACTCCGTGCGCGAATCTCAAGAACAAAGCTCGGCCTTGGGCGCCACCGATTATCTCGTTAAGCCAATCAGTCAAGAACAATTAAACGCGATCTTAACTAAACATCATATTGGCGATGATTCTCAAGGTTTGGTCATGATAGTAGAAGATGATATTGTGATTAGAGAATTATTGAGCGAACTGTTAAAAGGAGAAGGGTGGAGAGTATTTAAAGCGGAAAATGGTAAAATCGCGTTAGAACATTTAGTCGACAAAGAGCCGTCGTTAATTTTACTAGATTTAACCATGCCAGAAATGGACGGTTTTCAATTGGTAGAAAATTTACGCCAAAGTGAACCCTGGCGCTCAATACCCGTAGTGGTATTTACTTCTACCAAACTGACAGCAGAAGAGCAACAACGTTTACAAGGCGTAGAAATCGTGTTACAAAAACAATCTTTCAGTCGGGAAGAATTGTTAGTTAAAGTTCAAGAACAAATTGCTAAATTTACCGCGAAACGTCAACTGCCTTTGGTTTAGAGTTGACAACTGGTCGAAAGTTGTTGAATCTGGGTTTCTCGCACCCTGGTTTAGATTTGACAACTTTTCGAAAGTTGTCAAATCTGG
>DZAL01000027.1:0-35499 GCA_022729575.1 Thiomargarita sp. | reverse complement strand
TTCGAAAGTTGTCAAATCTGGGTTTCTCGCACCCTGGTTTAGATTTGACAACTTTTCGAAAGTTGTCAAATCTGGGTTTCTCGCACCCTGGTTTAGATTTGACAACTTTTCGAAAGTTGTCAAATCTGGGTTTGGTTCCAGATTCTCCTCCTGGCTAAGGCAGAATTGGCGGTGGTCTAGTCAAACTCATAAAAACTTCCTCTAACCCCGGCTCCTCGGTATGCAAATCGACCAACTTAATTTGTGCTGACCGCAAGGCTTCCAAAATAACACCAATCTGATCTTCATGTCGATGTAATCGTAAGACTAATTCTCGCCCTTGTAACGATTGCACTTTCTCCTGTAACCAGGAGGGTAAAGCGGGTGGAGATTCGGTGAGTGTTAACCGTAACCGACGATAAGGGTGACGTGCTAATAAAGCAGTTTTACTCTCTAAGGCAATCAACTCCCCGTGATTTAAAATCGCCATCGTCTCGCATAACGCCTCGGCTTCTTCCAAATAATGAGTCGTCAAGATAATCGTATGACCACTTTGATGTAAACGATTAATAAATGACCATAATACCTTACGTAATTCGACATCTATGCCAGCCGTAGGTTCATCGAGCACGACCACTGCCGGTTTATGCACCAAGGCTTGAGCAATTAACACTCGACGTTTCATCCCGCCGGACAAATTCATCATCAAGGTATCGGCCTGATCACTGAGATTTAAAGTTTCCAGTAACTCTTCCAACCACGGTTTATTTTCTGGACCTATTCCAAAGTAACCCGATTGTAACGTCAGTAACTCCTTCACCGTGAAAAACAGATCTACCACTAATTCCTGTGGCACCACGCCGAGTAAACTCCTTGCTTGTCGCCACTGAGTACGCACATCGTGGCCCATCACACTGATAGTACCCTCAGTGGCATGAATTAAGCCGGCCAGGATATTAATTAAAGTTGATTTTCCCGCCCCATTGGGGCCAAGTAATCCAAAAAAATCGCCTTGCGGAATTTCAAAATTGATTCCTTTCAATGCGGATAAAGTATGATAACGTTTGTGGACCTGACAAATATTGACGGCTGACATAGTTGACATAGTTGATGACCTAATGAAAATAGAATACCTCTGTCACCTCACCAGTAAATAGTGAGGAATGAGGATTAAAAAATCTGGGTAATTTTGAAATGTGGGTGACAACTAGCTCAGGATTGGCAGCTATCAAAGGATTGCCAATCCTGAGTTTCAACCCAGATTTCAGCACTACTAAAATCTGGAACTGGAGTAACTAAATCTGACAGGTAGGAAAGACCTGTCAGGTTTAAATTTCAGGACTACCAACGTTTTTTAGGTGGCGTGGAATTTGGCTAAAATCACCACTCGGTTCAAAGATTCGCTTTGAATTTCTGGTCTTTTAGTTTATGGTGTTGATTGCCCGTGAACCACTAAATTTCTGCCATTAATCAAATATTGCAGGAGAGAACTGTTTTGATAAATGGATTCTGCTACTGGCCCAAATTCTGAGAACAGAACTTGTTTTATTTGAGAAGTAAATTCATGTTCCATAACCACCTAATCATTGAATAAAGCTGGTTGTACCGCAACTGGTTTTTCGTAAACTCGTGGTTCACGTTTGAGTTCTTCACCTTGGTAATGAGTAAGAATTTCTAAACGTCTTAGCCCAATTTTAACATATTCTTCTTCAATTTCTATTCCAATAGAACAACGCCCAAGTTGTTTAGCCACCAACGCCGTGGTAAACGTACCTGAAAAGGGGTCAAGCACTAACTCACCTGGGTTAGAACTGGCCAAGATGATACGTTCCAATAAGGCCACGGGCTTTTGGGTAGGATGGTTTTCGTATTCGGCCATGCGGTAACGAACTCTAGGAATTTGCCACACGTTACCAGGCACCTTCTGGTCATTATAAACGGTGGGAATAGACTTACGGTAATCTATCAGTTTTCTCTGCGCCCCCGTTTTGGCAGTCACGAGAATGTCGTTCGCATTGAAGGTATAGTGTTGGTTATTCTTGACGCAGAAGAGAATAGGTTCATAGAGAGAACCATAATATTTTTTAGCTTGTACGCCAGAACTATCATAAAACCAGATAATTCTGGATAAAATTGATAACTTCTCACGGAGATAAAGGTCAAAAAAAGGCATATTTTGGGTAGCGGCCATGACATACAAACTGCCCGTGTCTGTTAGCTTAGTGACGCATAAATCGAGCCATTGATAACACCAATGTAAATATTCATTTTCGGAATCCCATTTATCCTTTCGCCCGTGAAAATTTTTCCCAATGTTGTAAGGCGGGTCGGCGAAAATCAGGTCAACCGAATGGTCAGGAATCTGCTGGGAAAGCACCTCGATAGCATCACCCAAAAAAATTTGGTGACCCTGATTTTCAAATAGCTGTACCATTCAACGCACCTCCTAAGCATGTTCTATCGCCATAGCGAAAACGCTGGACACATTAATATTCTCCCCTCTCCTTCTGGGAGAGGGGCCGGGGGTGAGGGCAAACCTCAGTAATAACTTAACTTTCTAACACCCCCCCCTTCGCTAACACTTGCAACGCCTCATCTAACAATGGTCCTAACACCTGGTACAAATTATCATCAGACCAATTCACGGTTTCACCCGTCGGCGCTGGCTCCACTTGCAACGCTAACCGACCAGTTTTGATCCAACTCATAAATAACTCCAATAAAGTTTTACGGTTCCGCGTCCCATCCAGATAAGGTAAAATTTGTAAACTGGTCACATCCTCGATCACTACCAATTCACAACGTAAATTAGTCACTCGGTTACCCTGCGTAGCTTCCCACCGCGCTAATTTACTCGCTTGCGGATATTCACTGACCGCAGTTACCAAACGCATGGGATAAGAATATAATTCAATCAATCCCCTAGTATACCCCATCAACAGAGCATTAACTAAAGTAAATTCATCACGTTTGGTCAATGCACGTTTGATGACCGGTGTTGTTTGGTCAATCAATTCCAGCAAACTGACGGCCTTGGGCCATTGACTCACCAAATAGTGCAAAGCTGCTTGAATCATCGGATTATCGGTGGTGAGACTACCGTGATTATTGGTAAAGGTTAAACCTGTTGGCGTGTTGGTTCCAGGCTGTAACGAGGAGGCCAGATAAAATTTACTGATGGCCTCTGCTGATAGTGAGCGAGTTAATGGAATTCCTTGATGACAAAGGAGGGTATGACGAAAATGACGGTTAGTCAACACATCCATGATTTGCTCTTGATGAACTAAATTATTCTTGAATACCTGCAATTTCTCCGCGGCCATGGGTGACAAGTGATGGGTCAACATGGTATGCACCAACGCATCGCCGAGATAGGTTAACTCATGCACTTTCGCCCGCGCCAAAAATTGATGAAAATAAACCGGTTTATTCTCCTCTTCGAGAAATTCATGAAACACAAAATTCTTCGGTAAACCATTGAAATTTTTAATTTCTTCTGCTAAATATTGGCTGTAAGCATCATTATTTTCCGTCGCACTATCGGCCAATATCGCGAGTAATGCGCTTGATTGTACTTCTCGTTGAGCCGGATCACGAATGGTCGCCGTATGATACAACATTAAATCACGGAGAGTGCTACGCAATTCCCAACCCGGCTTGACGTTATAACTGACATAAGCGACACCATTAGAAACTAATTGCCGGTGACAAATACTGAGAATTTTATCTTGCACCGCCGAAGATACCCAAGAATAAATTCCGTGAGCGATAATGTAGTCAAATTGACCTAAACTCTCATCCACTTCCAAAATATTCATGGCTTTCAATTGCACATTTGACAGACCAACCCCAGAAATAGTGGCTTGTCCTCTAATAATTCGCGCCGCGGAGACATCGATGCCAACACCTTCCGTTTGTGGTAACGTATAAGCCGTAGCAATCAGATTACTACCATCCCCACAGCCTAATTCTAACACTCGACAGGATGGCACTGGAGGAGGAGTTAAGCCAAATAGAGTAGCCACCGTCGCTAAATGTTCCGGTTGAGCGTAGGGCATAGCGTTGCAAGTATAAGGCAATTCATCGTAAGCAATTTTGGTAATTGGCATGGGTTTTAGTTGATAGTTGATAATTAATTTGGTATGATTTATAATTGGAAACAGATTTGACAACTTTTCGAAAGTTGTCAAATCTAAAACCTAGTTATAAGTATCCACTATTCACTGTCAATTATCAACTCAAAAAATGATGACTGCTAAAACTTTATACGATAAATTATGGGATGACCATCTGGTACATAAGGATGAATACGGCGCGGCTTTAATCTACATTGACCGTCAGTTAATTCACGAAGTCACTTCTCCACAAGCATTTGAGGGATTACGGTTAACCCATCGTCGTCTTTGGCGAGCCAGTGCCAATTTTGCGGTACCTGACCATAACGTACCTACGACCGCCCGCGCCGGCGGGGTCAGTACCATTGCGGACCCTATTTCACGGTTGCAAGTGGAAACTTTAGATAAAAATTGTCAAGATTTTAAGATCATGGAATTTACCATGAATGATATTCGTCAAGGGATTGTGCATGTGGTGGGACCGGAACAAGGACTGACTTTACCTGGCATGACGGTTGTGTGTGGGGACTCGCATACCGCCACCCATGGGGCTTTTGGGGCTTTAGCTTTTGGTATCGGGACTTCCGAAGTTGAGCATGTATTGGCCACTCAATGTTTGGTACAGCAGAAATCGAAAAATATGCTGATCGAAGTAGTGGGGAAGATTCCTGTAGGCGTGACTGCCAAAGATCTTATTTTGGCGATCATTGGTGAAATCGGCACGGCCGGCGGCACTGGGTATACCATTGAATTTGGCGGCCCGGCGATTCAAGCATTATCCATGGAAGGACGAATGACCGTATGTAACATGGCCATTGAAGCCGGGGCGCGAGCGGGTATCATCGCGGTAGATGAAAAAACGATTGAATATTTGCAAGGTAAACCGTATGCACCTCACGGTGAATGGTGGGACCAGGCGGTCACTGCTTGGCGCAATTTACATAGCGATAAGGGTGCTCAATTTGACCGTATCATTCGAATGGATGCCACGACCTTGAAACCGCAAGTCACTTGGGGAACTTCACCGGAAATGGTCGTTTCCATTGAGGCCACCGTGCCAGATCCGGCCACCGTGACTGAAGTGAGCAAAGCCGAAGGCATACAAAGAGCTTTAGACTATATGGGACTCACTGCGGGAATGCCGATCACGGCCATTAAATTGGACAAAATTTTTATTGGTTCGTGTACCAATTCACGAATTGAAGACCTCCGGGCCGCGGCGCAAATAGTGAAAGGACGCAAAGTCGCGGCCACGATTAAACAAGCCTTGGTGGTACCCGGTTCCGGTTTAATCAAAGCACAAGCGGAGCAAGAAGGGCTAGACCAAATTTTTATCGCCGCTGGATTTGAATGGCGAGAGCCAGGCTGTTCTATGTGTTTAGCCATGAACGCCGACCGTTTAGAATCAGGCGAACGTTGTGCCTCAACCTCCAATCGTAATTTTGAAGGACGACAAGGTGCTGGTGGTCGGACCCATTTAGTCAGTCCCCTCATGGCTGCCGCTGCCGCTATTGCAGGACATTTTATCGATGTGAGAGAATGGATTTAAGCGAAAGGTTAAGATTTGACAACTTTAAAAAAGTTGTCAACTCTCAGAGGTCAGTGATTATTTGAGTTGGTCGGGGTCAATTCCCAAGGCACGTAGCTGGGCCGCTAATTTCTCGGCTCGTTGCTGTTCTTGTTCGGCCCGTTGTTTCTCTTGCGTCGCCTGCCGGAGTGCCTTTCTGGTCAGTTGTTTCTCTTGCGCCACTTGCACGAGTGCTTTTCTAGTCAGTTGTTTCTCTTGCGCTACTTGCACGAGTGCCTTTCTGGCCCGTTGTTTCTCTAGCTCGGCTCGCTCCGATTCTAGCTCGGCTCGCTCCGATTCTTGATGATAAGCCTTCAGAGTTTCCGAGTGATTAAGTAAATAGCGTTGCGTCGCCGGGTTAAAAACTCGTAATTGACCTGCAATCAGGTGAAATTGTAAGTCCAAGACTTCACTGCATAAAATTGAAGTACCGTCGGCTTGTGACCATACCGGCAAATCTTGGTAAGATTGGCCCACGAGGTGACGACCACGTAACGCCGGGGTCAAATAATCCCCCGTGGGGTCATATTGAAAATATTCTTTCACCCCTAATTTCTGATATAACCCCGGTTTAATTTTCTCATCTTGAGTACGAGTGCTACTCGAAGTAATTTCCATCACCCAATCTGGTCCTTTGCCTTCTACCCAGGTTTGATAAATTCGGCGCGACTGATTGGATACCCCAAAGACGACAAACACATCCGGGGAAATCGAGACTTTGGAATTACCCGGTTTATAGTAGATTAACAAATTTCCTGACACATAAACCTGCGATTGGTCTTGGAAATGAATTTTTAAAGATTCAACTAAATAAGTTAAATAGTCACGTTGAAAATCGCTTTCAGCCATGGGTTCACCATCAGTGTCAGGGTAGTCAATTAACTCCGGAATAATCTTAGGTACCGCGGACATCATAAATTTTCCTCCAATTTTATCCCAAGGTTCAAAGTTTCCTAAACCTCAAAGGTTTAGGAAACTTAGCAAGAGATTATGATTTTAAAAATAAAATTATACCAGTGTTCATGATTCTCGTCAATTGAAATACCTTGATTCTCCTCCGAAAGAAAATTTCGAAAATCACTCACCTCTTGAAATGAAAGGAGATTACGAAAAATTTTCCAGAAATACTCAATTCTGCTATAATAGTTTTTTTCAACTATGTTTTAAGACACAATGCGCCTAAGTAAAATCAAACTCATTGGTTTTAAATCTTTTGTTGACACCACCACGCTTTTATTTCCCAGCAATCGTGTGGGAATTATTGGCCCTAATGGTTGTGGCAAATCCAATGTCATTGATGCCGTGCGTTGGGTAATGGGCGAAAGTTCGGCTAAACAATTACGCGGTTCTGCTATGACGGATGTTATTTTTAATGGTTCAAACACCCGTCCACCCGCCAATCAGGCCGCGATTGAATTAGTATTTGAAGCCGTCAATCAACCTTCTTATCCAGAGCATTCTGAAGTGGCCGTTAAACGGCAATTGTCACGTCAAGGCGAATCGATGTATTTTATTAATGAAGTGCGTTGCCGGCGCAAAGATATTACCGATTTATTTTTAGGCACCGGGCTAGGGCCACGCAGTTATGCGATTATTGAACAAGGCATGATTTCGCGATTAGTCGAAGCTAAACCGGAAGAGTTACGAAGTTATTTGGAGGAAGCCGCGGGGATTTCCAAATATAAAGAGCGACGTAAGGAAACTGAGCAACGAATTAAGCAGACACAGGAGAACTTAGCACGGTTAGAGGAGGTTCGAAATGAGATTACTCAACAAGTCGACAAATTGCAAAAACAGGCTCGCCAAGCGGAAAAATTTCAGGAATTGCAACAAGCCGTGGCTTTACTGAAAGCGCAATGCTTGGCCCTGCGCTGGAATGTATTAGATATTGCGGTGCAAGAGCAACAGCACTATCTGGATGAACAAACAGCTATTTTACAGGAAAATTTAACGAAGTTGCAAAATTTTGAGGAGGTGCATAAACAGCAACGGGGGGCTCAAGCGAATGCGCAAAGCACGTTGACTGAAGCGCAAGCGAAATGTTATGACCTGGAAGGTAAAATTAATCGATTTACGCAAGAAATCACCCATGTACAGGAACGTCAGGAACAATTACAGGAAGATTTAACGGAAGTGGAGCAACAATTGGTAGAAAGTAAGCACACTATAGCCACGGATGAGGCACAAATCACCTCCTTAGTGACTAAAATTACTGAGACGGAGATCGATTTAAGTATAAAACAAGAGATGGAGAGTGTGGCTGAGGAATCTTTACAAGAAGCCGAAATACAACTGGAGGCCTGGCAACAGACTTGGGATGAATTTAATCAGCGGGCGGCGCTGCCTACCCAAACCGCTCAGGTGGAACGGGCCCGTTCACAAAATTTAGAGCAACAATTAGAACAAACGCAACGTCGATTATTACGCTTAGAAGAGGAGGGCCGAGGTTTAGATGTCATCATTTTAGCCGGTGAGGTGAAACAGTTAGTGGCGGAATTAGCGACGATTACACCGGAGTTAACCGAAGCGGAAGTAGCCTTGACTGCTCATCAAACGCAAGTATTGACTTTGCGTGAGGAGATTCAACAGAAATCTCTATTATTGCACGACCAACAAACGCAAATTCATCAACTAAAGGGGCGATTAGCCGCGTTAGAAACTTTGCAAGAAGCCGCGTTAGGGAAGACACAATCTGAGTTAGAAGCTTGGGCCACCAGCCAGCAATTGCAAACTGCGCCACGATTGGCCACGGTGTTACAAGTAGAAACCGGTTGGGAACATGCGGTAGAAATCGTCTTGGCGGAAATGTTGCAAGCGTGGTGTGTGGAGGATTTGTCAGCGTTACAAACGGCTTTAGAAACGCCACCGCCAGGTCGGCTCTCGCTGTTTGAAATAACTACCCAGACCGAGATTATCACGACTCCGGCTCGGCTCGGTCAAACTATAAGCAGAGAGCAACAGCGGTGCCGGTTAGTGCAAAAAGTTAAAGCCCCCTGGCCGCTCACTACTTTATTCGCCGGGATTTGGGCAGTTGATACACTCAATGAAGCCTACGGGTTACGCCAACAACTGGCACCCCAGGAATCAGTTATTACCGCACGAGGAATTTGGTTGGGGCCCGATTGGGTGAATAGTGCCGCCGGCTTGGATGAGCAAGTTGGTATATTAGCACGGGAACAAGAAATTCAGAAAATAACTCAGCAATTACAAGTATTAGATGACTTGGTACAAGATTTGGCCAATGCCTTGGAACAACAACGGTTGGCTTTACGTGACCGTGAAACTCAACATCTGGAGCTACAACAGCGGGTTACTCAATGGCAACAGCAAGGTTCAGAAATTCAAGCGCAAGTGAGTGGTAAACAAGCACGCTTGGAATATACTAAGGCGCAGTTGCAACGCATCGCTAATGAGCGCGAGGAAATTACCAAGCAATCGACTGAGGACCAGCGCGAGTTAGAGGCAACTCGGCACCGCTTACATGCCGCGTTAGCCGCTATGGACCAACTGGCTGACGAGCGTGAGCAGTTAACTAAGCGACGGAATGTATTTCAAGAGCAAGTGATGCAAGGTCGAATCAGTTGGCATACCATCAAGGAAGCACGGCATCAAGTGGAGGTTAAACTAGAATCCTTACGCACCGACCAGGCCCGGTTACAACAAGGTTTAACACGCTTACAAGACCAAATAGAACAATTGATTGAACAACGTGATAACTTGCAAACCACGTTAGTCAAACAATCGACCCCGTTAGCTAATTGGCAACGTAAATTAACCGAAGCGGAACATCAGCGGACTGCCGCTGAAGCTAACTTATTGCAAGCCAAACAAACCGTAGCGCATTTAGAAATGGCGGTCAATGATTATGAAGGAGCGCGACGAGAGTTGGAACATAGTAGTCAGGCCTTACGTAGCACTTTGGAACAAGTTCGCTTAGAATGGCAGGCCAATCAAGTGCGGCGACAAACGTTGGAAGAGCAATTAGCACAAACGCAATTTAGTCCTTTGGCGTTATTGGCAGAATTACCTGAAGGTGCGACCGAGGAGAATTGGCAGGCGCAAATTGAAGCCATGGAGCGTAAATTGGAACGGATTGGGGCGGTCAATCTAATCGCCTTACAAGAATTGACCGAGCAAGCACAGCGTAAGCAGTATTTGGATGACCAGGCGAATGATTTGAATAGCGCATTAGATTTATTAGAAAATGCGATGGCAACCATGGACCAGGAAATTAAAGCCCGGTTTGAACAAACGTTAAACAGTGTGAATCAATTTTTACAAGAAATGTTTCCGAAATTATTCGGCGGTGGTCAAGCCAGTTTAGAATTAGCTGGTCAAGATCTGTTAATTGATGGTGTGGTAATAATGGTACAACCACCGGGCAAACGTAACGCACATCTGCGTTTGTTATCTGGTGGCGAAAAAGCCTTAACGGCGATTGCTCTAGTCTTTGCCATTTTTCAACTGAATCCAGCTCCTTTTTGTATGTTGGATGAAGTCGATGCACCATTAGATGATACCAATGTCGGGCGCTTTTGCAATTTAGTTAAGATTATGTCAGAGCGGGTTCAATTTATTTTTATTACGCATAACAAAATTACCATGGCCATAGCAGACCAACTCATGGGAGTGACGATGCAAGAGCCCGGGGTGTCTCGGCTAGTGACCGTGGATTTGAATACCGCGGTGGATATGGTTAGATAACTCACCTTACGCACGGTTAACACCACCACCCCCAACCCCTCCTTGGTAAGGAGGGGGGTATCCTGGCGGTGCCGGTAGTGCGTACTCCCCTCCTTACCAAGGAGGGGTTGGGGGTGGTGGTGCGTAAGGTGAGTTAGATAATGTTATAGAAAACCAGATTTGACAACTAAAGATTTGACAACTAAAGATTTGACAACTTTCGAAAAGTTGTCAAATCTAATTCGACCGAACAGTTGTCAAATCTAATTCGACTAAAGATTTGACAACTTTCGAAAAGTTGTCAAATCTAATTCAACACCCAATGATGGTGAAAATCAGGGAGATTAATTGACCATGACATCTTTTTTTATCATTCTCAGCATCATTATTTTTATCGTCGTTGCTATTATTCTTTGGCGGTGGTATCGTCATCATCGTCATCAACGGCAAATGGCGGCCCGAAAAGACAAACATACTAAAATTGCAACGCCTTCCTTAGAAGAGGAATCGTCAGGACCATTAGCGTCTTCAGACCAGCCAGACACTTTATTTGCACCGCCGGTGGTTAATGATGCAGTGACGATTAATTTGATAACGCCAATAATGGCCACGGAACTTGAGGAAAGTATTTCAACACCATCGTCTAGCCGGTTTCCAAAAATGGCTCATTTATCTACAGTCGATTCCATTGATTTAACCAATACTGATTCTAAGTTTAGGCCGGCCAGGGTGACTATGGATGAAGAAAATTCAAAGCCGTTAACTGCGAAATTACGAGAGGTGAGTGTCAATTTGGCGGCTGGGTTATCTTCAATCTCTTTAAAAAAACGTCGCTTGCCATCGCGCGAAGAGGATTCAGTTAATATCTCCAGTAAAAGACGAGGAGCGACTCGTCTGAAAGATATATCTAAAAACCTCTCTGAAGATAGCTCTCAGGAACTGTTTGCTGATAATAAAAGACGATCGGAGTTTTCGGAAAAATTTTCCAAGACTACTTTGCCAGAAGATAATCCAGAAGATAATTCCGCAGTGCTGGCGCTACAAAAACGTGGGGGAAATCCATGGTTTAGCAATGAACCGGTGGAGGAGGAGGATTTTAGTATTACCTTAAGTCAGCGTACCGAGAGAATGAAAGCAAACGAGGTAACAACCAGTTCCTCGTTGAAACGTCAGCCACTCAAAACTGAAGCCGAATCTGAAGTGGCGTTAAAGCCACCAGAGCTTATTCTGGCGCTCTATGTGATTTCTCAGCACGGCGGGTTTCTGGGGCCGGATCTTTTTGATGTATTGGGAGAATTGGGTCTTAACTACGGTGAAAAGAACATTTTTCATCATTACGGGGTTGGTGAAATCAAGGTCAAAAATCCTATTTTTAGTATTGCTAATATGCTGGAGCCAGGTATGTTCGATCCGCAACGAATTACCCAATTTACTACGCCAGGATTGGCATTGTTCATGCGGGTGCCAGGTCCTTTTGGCGGTCGAGTGGCATTTGAATTAATGCTGAAGACAGCGCAACGAATTGCGGAATCATTGGAAGGGGAGCTACGAAATGAAAAGCATCAGCCATTGGCACCACAGGCTATTTACGCGATTCGAGAACGAATTGCGAATTTTGAACGACGCGATTCTCATTTAGCGTTGCGTAAACGATTTTTATAATCGGTTTCAAATTTTCCAACCTGGAGTCCAAAACTGGTTTTGGATTCTGGTTTTGGACTCTGGTTTTGGACTCCGGCTAGTTATTGACGAACTTCCCCCACTAATTCTGGAATGAGTTGTTCGGTAGTTCCTATCAGCCAATGGAGATATAGTAATATCCTTACCTATTTGTTCTACAATGAATTTGGCCAGCAGGGATAACACCCCTTCGAGGGGTGTTATCCCTCAGAGCTCAAGTACAACAGTGGATGAATATTACTATACTAACCGCCGGGGGCGAGGATTCCTAAACCTGGCAAGCGCTAAGTTTCCTAAACTTCAAAGGTTTAGGAAACTTTGAACCTTAGTAACTCACCTT
Organism: Thiomargarita sp.; assembly: GCA_022729575.1. GTDB lineage: Bacteria > Pseudomonadota > Gammaproteobacteria > Beggiatoales > Beggiatoaceae > JAABRD01. The sequence goes on along the minus strand of DZAL01000027.1, from coordinate 23,135 downwards.
ACGCATCCAAACTAAAATAAGGTGTATAATATTTACCTTATTAATTTATTTACGCCTAACCACCCCCAGCCCCTCCTTGCTAAGGAGGGGAGTACACCATGCCAACTCAGTTGGCGCATACTCCCCTCCTTAACAAGGAGGGGCTGGGGGTGGTTGAGTTAACCGTGCGTAAGGTGAGTTATGAACCATCTTTTCACGGCGTGACAAGAGGCAAGAGCTGACTTTTCTTCGCCACCAAGGTTTCCTAAACCTTCCAAGTTTAGGAAACCTAACCACTCAGTTTCCTAAACCTCCCAAGTTTAGGAAACCCAACCACTCGATTTCCTAAACCTCCCAGGTTTAGGAAACCCAACCACTCGATTTCCTAAACCTTCCAAGTTTAGGAAACCCAACCACTCGGTTTCCTAAACCTCCCAGGTTTAGGAAACCTAACCACTCGGTTTCCTAAACCTCCCAGGTTTAGGAAACCTTAGCACCTGTTTCAATCTTAATACCTGATTGACGCATATCACGCATAAGAGTATGCTCCAAATTGGAGTGGAATCCTGAGTTAATCGATGTCATCACTGCCATCTATGACCATCGGCGATTACGAATAAAAATACGTAAAATCAATGAGTAAGACAAAACACGCCAACTAATTAAAAAATTTTAACTTGTATCACCCATGACAAAATCACCTATGAAGGGGTATAAAGAACAGTCTGGAACTCCAAGCCAGGATGTGGGGTGCGTCCCACGCACCAAATCAAAACTATCGCCAACCGCAGTAGTTAAAAAATGTTAATCTTACCACCCTAACAAAACGACTTTCTAGGTTGCCTATAGAAAGTAGAAACTGCCAAAAACAGTTTTTTATCCAAATCAGAAACTATCACCAAAAGTAATAGTAACTGTATTGATTTAGCCACTAACCCCTGATTTTATCAGGAAATTAGTGGAGACTTAAAAACGCTGAGGTGAAATATTCACCCCACACGATTGAAATTGTTTTAACTCACCTTACGCACCACCCCCAGCCCCTCCTTGGTAAGCTACTCTATGCACATAAGTTTGTAACCTGTTGAAATTAAATGTAATTACAAAACGAGGCCAAAAATTATTTCTTTGGTTTATCAATGGCTTAACTGATTTACCATGAACTTGTGTGCATAGAGTAGCCTTGGTAAGGAGGGGGGTATTCTGGCGGTGCCGGTAGTGCGTACTCCCCTCCTTACCAAGGAGGGGTTGGGGGTGGTGGTGTTAAAGGTGAGTTTTTTAAGACATTTTTTGAAGTAGATTTTTGCAAATCATCTTATCACTTTATTTGTTAACCAAGGAGCATTTAGTATGTCAAACTCTCTCACCAGAGAAACTCCTCTTCTTAAAAGAGGATATTTAACCGCCCTTGACCCACCACTGGGCAAGTGGTTTACCGCCACCTTTTTGATAGGTTGGTGGTTTATTTCCCTCCTCCTCGCCACGCCTATCAGTATGGCTGCGGGAGAAGAATCCGCGTGCAACGAGAATAGTTGCACTTATCCGGTCAAGTTAGACCGTGCGGGATTTTATACCGCGGTAGTGACGTTACCAGCGGGGCAATCGGAAGGCGTATGGAGTTTGCTTATCAACCCCAAATTGGCGGAACCGCGCTATGGTGGCGGTTTCTTTGCCGGTTCTATTCTCAAAGAACGCGGAGAATTAGCCAGTTGGATCGGCTTTTCTTTGGCTAAAAGTACAGCGGTAGAACTGAAATTCTCTGATTATACGGGAACTCAATCACCGTTTCAAGTGTGGATAGACCGACCATCAAAAGCTAACTCGGTGTATGAGCAAACCATGACTCCTGGGCTGGTATATAAAACCCCATTATTAAAGCCAGGTTTTTATGTCACCAATGTGTTAAGTTCTCCAGAGGCACTAGAGAGTACGTTTTTTGGGGTGGATATAACGGCACCAAATATTTATGGTGGCGTAGTAGGCGGTTGGTTAGACTCCGAAACAGGGCCTGGGTATGCGGCGTTTTATTTGAGTTATCCGCGGACGGTGGAATTTGAGTTGATGTTTGATGGATTGTATGGGGCAGTGGGGACGGCGCAACCGTATTTGGAGATTTATTATCAGAAGGAGGATGGGACGCGGGAGTTGTATTGGGCCGCTGCCAACGTGACTGAAAAAGAACCCAACGACGTTCATACATCGGCAACGCCTATTCCTAGTTACCCTTGGAGTGTCGGTGGTGCCATTCAATCTGATAATGACGAAGATTATTTCAAGTTCCCAGGTACGCAAGGCGACATTATCAGTGTCGTGATTACCAAGACGGACCCCAATTTTAAGCCCATGCTTTCTATTGAAAAAGAAACGGGACAGCCTTTGCGCGACATTAATTTTAGTGCTGATGAGAATAATCTTGATTCAGAAAAATTCTCCGCTCAATTGCCATCCACCGGTGATTTTTACTTGTTGGTCACTGACCAAAATGGTCGTGGTGCTGATAGTTTCACTTATACCGTGAGCATTTTCATAGATGATGACGTGGATGGTCTTGCTGACAGTGTGGAAACGACATTAGGTTTGGTCAATCATTCACCTGATACCGATGGTGACGGTATTTTGGACGGTATCGAAGCGAAGGGAAATCAAGATATTGATGGTGACGGCAGTCCAAATTGGCTTGATTTGGATTCTGACAATGACGGCATTCCTGACCAGCAAGAAAGTAGTACGGATGCTGATGGTGACGGTTTGGGGAATTTCGTAGATGCCGACGCTGATGGGAATGGCATTGCGGATAAAGATGAAATTGGCTCTGATCCCAAACAATCGCTTGATTTTGACAATGATGATGTTCCTGATTATCTGGACACCGACGATGATAATGACGGTCTGATGGATAGCAAAGATGATAATCGGATTGCTCCGATGGCTTCGTCCGATATTCTTGATTTAGTGAATCGAGTCTATTTGGAATCTACTACCGTCGTTTTTGGCGATAAAGTGTTGGAAGATACTGCGAGAGCCGGCGATACGTTGATTCTCAAAGGAGCGGGTTTTGCGCCGACTGCGGGTGAAAATATCGTTATCTTCAAAGATGAAAATAATCAACCCATTAATCTGACTCCAGTGACGGCAACCACGACTGAATTAACTGTGGTATTGCCAGAAGGTGCGGGTTCACGAGTTGCCGTCGTTGCGAGAGGATTGCGGTCGAATTGGCTCGGAATACAATTGTTACCAAAGAATGCGCCGTTATTGTTGGAAACGGAAACGCCAATTGTGCGCGTGGGAGAGAAATTGACGTTGACGGGGTTGAATTTAGCCAACGTGACTAACGTCTATTTTGAAACTGTGAATGCACCAGTTTCTCAAGCAACGGATACTAGCATTGAGGTCGTCGTTCCTGCTCAAGCCATATCTGGGCGAGTAACGGTCGCGGATACCAAAGCATTGAGTAATCCACTCTTTTTGAAGGTGACGCGAGAAATCCCTGCACAAGTGGTATTGCCCGCTGGTTCACCCGTTAATGTGACTAATTTAATGGTGTCTTTTGGGCCAATCGGTGAAGCGATTCCTGATGCGAATGGTAACGTCAAAGTTGACGTGGATAATTCTGGTATGGACATGGTTTATGCGATGTTACCAGAATCAGGGAATCAGCCAGTGACGGTATTTTTGCAAGCAGTGACGTTGCCTGGGGATACGAGTGTAACGTTGGATAATTTGTCAACGGCAGTGGCTTTGTTGATGACTCTTCTACCAGTTGAACAACAAGTAGATTTGGCTTCTTTAGGTCAAGTACGGACTGCTGTTAGCAATTTGCCAGAAGTGATCACTTTATCTTCTGTTTTGGGAACTGCCTTAAAAGCAGACCCTTATTTCTTGAATGCTGGTTCGCAAAGCTATTATGATGCTTTATTTGTAGCGATGGAAGCCGTGCAAAAATCTATTGCCGCGCTTTTGGAAAACGGTACTTTGCGGTTAGTCATGCGAAAGGGACTGAGAGAAGAAACTGAGCAAAAGGGACCAACAATTACTCCTAAAGAAAAACAGTATGAAATAGCTGTTTTCCAAATAGATAATACAGGCAATCTTGGGGTAGAAAACGATACACAACTCTATCTAAGTGCTAAATTTATTGATTCTGAGGGAAAAGAACTGTTTCCGCATATTGACTCATATTTTGATGGTCAAATGGTTGGACCACAAAAAGGGCTCTCACAACTTTTTTGGGCTTCTGAAAAGAAAGATTACGGACAATCTAATTGGAAGGATTGTAAGGTAGAAGTAGTAACGCCTGGCATTATTTCTCCCCAAGGCAACATTACAGTTCATCGCTACCTACAATTTAGAACAATTATTGACCAAGTTATCTTACGCTTCGTAGATTTTATTTTGGGTCAAAGACAAAATCCGCGAGAACTAACAAATATCATCATTAGTGTCTCACCTGGTATTGTTAATACTGTTGGGACACTGATTGATAATCACGATGTTAAAGGTGCGGTTATGTCTGTTCTTACTATGCTACGTGACGATTTTCTTCAATTTCCACCAGGACCTATTACACAATATTTTGCTAAAAAATATGGTCAACAGTTTTTAGAGAAGTTTGCTGTGAAACTTGCTGCTAAGTTAACTCCTATACTTGGACAAGTACAAGCCGCTATCGAAATTGGTGGTGCCGTTGTCGCAGGGGCAAACATTGGTGCAACGGTGGGTGCTCTTATAACTGTACCAGGTGTCATTAATTTTGAAGTGAAATGGCAATTTCAAGTCAAGGAAGTGACTCCTGAGAGCATTCAGAAGAAATCTGAAGAGGTGGAAATGACCATTCGTGGCCGTGGCTTTGCGCCAGTTGAAGACAAATCTCCGAAAATCATCTTAACCGATGAAAAGGGCAAGGCGAATGAATTGACTCTTGATCCCACTGCCATCAATTCGGATGGAACGGAAATGACTTTCACGTTGCCAGCAGATTTTCGCAACACGGCAGAAGGTCCAAAAATCAAGGTTAAAGTTACTCACAAGGACCAAGAAAGTTCTGGTGAATTTGAAATCACCTCTGAGCTTAAAATTACTAAGCTACTCCCAGACTCAGGTAGTGATGGTACAGCCGTCACCATTAGAGGTGTGGGGTTTGACACCCAGAATTCAGCTAATAATATTGTCACCTTCAATGGTGGACAAGCCAAGGTGGTTTCTGCTTCTGAGTCAGAATTGCAAGTGATAGCACCAAACGGTGTGGAAACGGGTGGTGTTACGGTGAAAGTTGGGGATAAAACGAGCAACGCTTTGACTTTCACGGTTGAGACGGAATGCAGTGAAGGTGCAAGTGCGGGTGGGAGTGAATCCGATTCTCGTAGCATCTACTTGGGTAGAAAGAGCGGAACTTTCTCATTTAGTTATGACACTTACACCGTACCAGATAGAATGGTCGTTCAATACGAAGGAAATACACTATTAGATACAGGGTGTGCTGGAACAAGTGGTTATAAAATGCTATCTTACTCTGGTGAATCAAAGAGTATCACTGTAACAGTGACCGCTAAGTGTGCTGGTGACCCATCTACTGGATGGACTTATACGCTAGGTTGTCCTAGCAAGGAGAGTCCAAAGCCACCGACTCCAGGACCAACTCCAGGACCAACTCCTGAACCGGGGCCAACTCCTGAACCAGGGCCAACTCCTGAACCAGGACCAACCCCTGAACCAGGACCAACTCCTGAACCAGGGCCAACCCCTGAACCAGGGCCAACTCCTGAACCAGGGCCAACTCCTGAACCAGGACCAACCCCTGAACCAGGGCCAACGCCTGAACCAGGGCCAACCCCTGAACCAGGGCCAACGCCTGAACCAGGGCCAACCCCTGAACCGGGACCAACTCCTGTGGCACAGTGTAATTTCTCAGGAGAACGTTGTTTTGGTGGAATAGGCGCACGATGTGGGAATGATGTATCACTTGCGCCTAAGATTCAAAACCTTCAAGTTTGTACAGTACAAGGTTTTATGTCGGCAGGTAGTATCCTTCATGACAGATGTTGCATCCAAAATCCAAACGGTGCAATGTGTAATGAGGAGCTTCGCATTGTTAGTGATGATGAAGTTTGCGGGCGCGAATGGAACGAAGCTTGGTATAACACACAATGTAGTGCATTACCAAACAACTCCGCGCCTAGACAATGGCAAGTGACGTTTGGGCCTTATTATCTTGGAAGTAATGAAGATGTTGATGAAGCCGGTAATTTTATCGGTTCTCACCAACTGATAGCACCTCCAGGACAAAGAATCAACCCCACTTATCAGAACTTATGTCAGGGTGGTCAATGTCGTCCAGATTCTAACTGGGCTGATGCTTGCGGTAATTATTGTATTTGTCAATAAAACAAGCGTAGGGTGCGTTAAGCGCGTCAGTTTGCGCCGTCACGCCCCTCCTTCGCTTATCCCACCCAGTTAAACCACCCCTAACCCTTTCTTGAAAAAGGAGGGGTGGGGGTGGTTAACTTTCACTGTTATCCCTTGCAATGGTAAAAGGTTGCAGGGAATTTTGGTTGGTGCTAGACTCACCTGAATTTCATCGATACTTTTAAAACCAATTGGGTGGGCTACTTGGCGGTAAAGGGTCGGAATCAGGATTGGCAGAATTTTAGAATTTTCAGAATGGGGTGGGTTTCATTCTGAAAATTCTGATTCAGACTATTATTGTGCCCGAGTCAGAAGTCTTTGAGACCTCGTAGCGAGTAAAAAGCTATGGGGTCTGGTTTTTAGCTGGAATGGTGCTCAAATTCAACCTGATTCACGCCGTGGTTGGGCTCATCTAACCTTATCATTCCTTAGTTATTTTTGTGGATAACCCGAGAATAGGTTGCTAATGGAAATAATTAAATTGAGTAACACCGCCAAACTAATGATGATTTTAACCCTCATTAGTGATAAAATCTAAGTCTTAATACCTATTGTTAGACAGGTCATTGATTATGAAATCCCTTGAAGTTTTTAGCACACACGAGTTAAGTCAACGTCTTGGTGAATTAATCCGAACCGTTGGATTAGGAGGGTTGGCTTTGATAACTGAACGAGACCATCCAATACTGTTAGCCATTCCTTTCAACCAAACGTTGTTGGAAAATGGAGTACATCGTTCACTGGCCCTCGATTTATTTAGAACTCACTGTTTAACCATGGCCCAAGCGGCTAAGACCGCAAACCTGACGATTAATGAGTTTCTGGAGTTACTTAAAGAAACCGATATTTCGGTGGTGGATTATTCGCCCGCCGAACTGGATTCGGAATTACAGGTCGGATAATGAATTCTTCTCTCATTGTTGCTGATGCAGGACCGCTGATTGCGTTAGCACGAATTGAACACTTAGAACTTCTTCGTCAACGGTATGGAGAAATTTTAATTCCGCCAGCGGTCTTAACTGAACTGGCATTGGAAAGTCAGAAACCAGGGACGGCCTTATTAAAACAAGCGGTTTTATCAGGTTGGCTACAAGTAGTAGAAGTAAGTCACTCAAACGATTATTCCAGATTGACATTGCTACTTGATGTTGGTGAAGCGGAAGCCATCTTGTTAGCGGAACAACGTCATTGCCACCTTCTGTTAATAGATGAACGTAAGGGACGAATGGTTGCTAAACAGCGCGGCCTCGCCGTGATTGGCATCTGCGGATTATTGTTATTGGCCAAAGAACAGGGATTGATTTCATTGGTGGTGCCCTGTTTAAACCAACTCTCAAGGATTGGTTATCGTATTTCTCCTCAGTTAAGATTGGAAGTTGCTAGTCGTGCTGGTGAACAATTAATGAGTGAGTGAGAAGCGTGCGTAGGGTGCGTTAGCGATAGCGTAATGCACCATTTCGGGATCCCAAAAGGTGCGTTACGGCGCAAACAGACGCGCCTAACGCACCCTACCTGGCTACTTGGCTGAAGAAAAACCACCCCTAACCCCTTCTTGAAAAAGGCGGGGCGGGGGTGGTTAACTGTCACTGTTATCCCTGGCAATGGTAAAACGTTGCCGGGGATTTTGGTTGGTGCTAGACTCACCTGAATTTCATCGATACGTTTAAAACCAATTGGGTGGCCTACTTGGCGGTAAAGGGTCTGAATCAGGATTGGCAGAATTTTAGAATTTTCAGAATGGGGGGTTCATTATGTCAATTCTATAATTCTGGAAATTCTGAGTCAGACTATTAGAAGGGGAAATGGATTCAATTCGACCTGACTTTACCTAATTTATCCCTTGCAATAGTAAAATGTTGCAGGGGATTTTTGTTTGTGCTAGACTTAAAGTTATTAAGCAAGCGTAGGGTGGGCAATGGCTTTATCATTGCCCACCAAATTCTCTAACTTTTGGTGTGCCACGCTGCGCTTTTGCACACCCTACAATTAAATTATTAGCAAGTGTTAGACGCGGATTTTGGCGCTGTCATGAAAAAGGTCAGAAAGGACTACAAAGTCACAATCTATGAAATTTGAATGGGATGCCAATAAAAATACGCTAAACCAGAATAAACACGGCGTATCCTTTGAAGAAGCCAAAGAAGTATACGATGATGCCTTGCACGTCGCTAGACTTGACCATCGCTTCAGTTACTTTGAAGAAAGATGGATTACCATTGGTTCAACACAAAAAGGACACATTTTGGTGGTAGCCAACTTGTTTTTTTCAGATGAGGGCGAAGAAATTATCAGAATCATTTCCGCCAGGCCAGCAAATTCAAAAGAGAAAAAGTATTATGAGAACTATTGAACAGAGAGCAGAACTTGATGAGTTTGAACTTGCTGATAATTATGATTTCAGCGAGGGCATTCGTGGACGCTTTTACCAGTCAAAAAAAGTGACCACGACCATCGAACTTGATAATGATGCTTTGTTATTCATAAAGAAACGGGCAATTGAAAAACATATAGATTACCAAACGTTGTTAAATAGCGTCTTGCGAGATTATATGCAAGGGGGAATACGTTGGACCGTAGCAAGCGAGCGTAGGGGGCGTTAAGCGCGTCTGTTGGCGCCGTAACGCCCCTCCTTCGGTTAAACCACCCCTAACCCCTTCTTGAAACAGGCGGGGCGGGGGTGGTTAACTGTCACTTTTATCCCTGGCAATGGTAAAATGTTGCGGGGGATTTTGGTTGGTGCTAGACTCACCTGAATTTCATCGATACCTTTAAAACCAATTGGGTGGGCTACTTGGCGGTAAAGGGTCGGAATCAGGATTGACAGAATTTTAGAATTTTCAGAATGGAGTGGGGTTCATTCTGTCAATTCTATAATTCTGAAAATTCTGATTCAGACTATTACTGTGCCCGAGTCAGAAGTCTTTGAGACCTCGTAAGAGTTGACAAACTACGTGGTCTTTTGTGGGCAACTTGACAGGGTTGCAGTGAATCCTCAAGGGTGCTAAAATTAACTCCATACTGAAGTTCTACGAGTTGAATCCCTTATCCAAAGCACCAGAAATTATTGTTATGATGACTCCAAGTCAACAATACCTGCAACAACTTACCGAAGAAATCCGGCTAACTCCCCTAGAGTATTTGCCAATGCTACTTTCGATTGTCAAATCCTATCGTGAAAGTGTCATCTTAAAACCTGCCGCCGACAGTTTCCGTCAAGGTTGGCAAGAAACGGTGGCCGGTGACCTTTATCCGATGGATGGCCTATGGGATGGAATTGAGGCGGACTAAACATGGCCATGACAATCAGTTATACTCCTGAATTTAAACGTAACTTGCGACGTTTAGCCAAGAAATATCGCCAGATTCGTTCGGATTTAGACCCGCTTCTTCAACAACTACAAGCCGGCGACCTCGTCGGTGAACAAATTCCACGACTAGAATATACTCTCTTTAAAGTTCGGGTTCGCAACCGTAATCTTCAAAAGGGAAAAAGTGCCGGCTATCGTGTCATTTACTACCTCAAAACTACTACTCAAATTATCTTAGTGACTATCTATTCCAAATCCGAACAAGGTGATATAACGGCTGAACAAATACACCGAATTTTGAAAGAATTTAAGTAGCAAGCGTAGGGGGAGTCATGTTCGTCGGTTGGCACCGTAACGCCCCTCCTTCGGTTATCCCACCCTTTTAAACCACCCCTAACCCCTCCTTGGCAAGGAGGGGAATTAATCTCTAGCCTCTTTACTCCCCTCCTTACCAAGGAGGGGCTGGGGGGTGGTTGCAGGGGATTTTGGTTGGTGTTAGACTCACCTGAATTTCATCGATACCTTTAAAACCAATTGGGTGGGCTACTTGGCGGTAAAGGGTCTGAATCAGGATTGGCAGAATTTTAGGATTTTCAGAATGGGATGTGGTTTTCATTCTGCTAATTCTATAATTCTGGAAATTCTGATTCTGACAATTAGCCCGTGTAAGGTGGTCCTACACACCTTCTTTCATTCCAACCTGTAGAATGGTGTGAGTGACATACCCTACTTAGACTACCGACTAGAAACCGAATTATTTCCCAACTACTCGGTTTCGGTTTGAATACCTCTTGACATTCTCGCCTGCAACCACTAGACTAACCATTATCCACACCTAAAATCGTTACTGAACCACGGAAGATACTAGATAACTAATTTGGTTCAAAACCGTACCGTTTACTTCGCGACAGACTAACAGTTAGAATATGATATGAGAATCACTCTGGATACTAATGTTATTTTCTCAGCACTTTATAGCAAATTAGGCGCATCTTACTACATTTTGCGCCTGGTGCTGACTGAACAAGTAACTTTAGCCCTCTCACCGCCCGTTTATTTTGAATATTATGATGTCCTTACCAGACCAGACACCTTAACCAAACTCAACTTATCCGTAACACAAGTAGAAACTATTTTAGATACCTTAGCCTTACTGGCAAAGAAACAGTCAGTCTATTTTTTACTGAGACCCAACTTACCTGACGAAAAAGACAACTTGATTGGTGAATGTGCGTTTGCCAGTCAAAGCGAATTTCTCATTACCTCCAATCTGAAAGATTTCCAATGCGGTGAATTGAAAGAGTTAAGTTTCAAAGTGATGACTCCCAAAGAGTTTTATAACCTGTGGAAACGACAAGATGAATCAATCCCAACTCCTGACGATAGAAATACCTGTGGAATTATATAGTAGATTAATGCAACAAGCCGTTACTCAAGGTCACTCCCTCAATCAGTTAATTACTTATTGGTTGACACTGCAACTGTTGCGACAAGAACAATTAGCAGCGTTGGAAATAAGACTTTCACAACAATCGCTACCTGAATTACGGGCCAAAGCGATTTCCATTTTGGATAATCTGCCAAGTCGGGAGGTGCCGGCGTGGGATAAGAGAGAACTGATATAGAACCTTTCCAACCGCTGAAGCGCATACCACTGGCTAAAGAGGAGGTTTAAGCATCAACTTGGGCTATTTGCCTGCCTAGTGAAGTAGAAAAATTATTGCAAACTCATGGTTTTAAGCAAGTGTCATTAGGGAACGGACGTTCCAAGTTGCAACGACTAAATTCCTCGGCCTTGAATTAGCCAATCTCGGGAGGCTGTTTGCACCGCCCCTCTTCAATTATCCCACCCTAACCACCCCTAACCCCTTCTTGAAACAGGAGAGACAGGATGGGTTAACTCTCACTGTTATCCCTGGCAATGGTAAAACGTTGCGGGGGATTTTTGTTTGTGCTAGACTTACCATTAACCAAAAAACTTTACTTGATAGCGAGAACCGAACATGCTAAATCAACTCACGATTACCTATCCTCAAACACTCCCTGACTTCTTACAAGTCTCACGAGATGCCTTTGAACAAGAAGCGAAACTGGCTATGGTGGTAAAACTCTTTGAAATGAAGCGATTATCTTCCGGCATGGCCGCTCAATGGGTGGGCCTGGACCGCCTCACCTTTTTGTTATCACTACACCGTTTTGGTGTACCCATGATTGACTTAGAAGAAGAAGAACTGTTATCCGATATTGAACATGCCTAACACCAACTCAATTGTTATTGATACTAGCCCGCTCATCTCCTTGATTGCGGCCTTGGGCGATTTGAACGTACTCACTACACTTTATCAACAAGTGTTAGTCCCGTGGGAAGTGGTTCAAGAACTCCAGAAAGGTGGTGCCCGTGGCTTTGCGGTCGCTGAATTTGAACAAGCTACCTTCTTCAAGAAGTGGCCCGCACCACTAGAAATTCCGCCTTTCTTTACTAACACCCTGGACCGTGGCGAGGCCGCCGTCATTCAACTAGCTTTGACCGAACGAATCGCCACCGTTTGTATTGATGAAGCGTCTGGACGGCGAGTCGCACGGTTACATGGCCTCTCTCTTACGGGCACGGTAGGTATTTTAATTCGTGCGAAACGGGAAGGTTATCCCTTTGCCATGCCACAGGCCCTTGCACAAATGCGCAGACATGGCATTTGGTTAAGTGAACGGGTGATCCGAGTCGCTTTGGAACAGAGTCAGTAAAAGACCATCAGGTAAAATAGCACCCCCTTCGATTATCCCACCCGGTTAAACCACCCCTAACCCCTCCTTGGCAAGGAGGGGAATTAATCTCTAGCCTCTTTACTCCCCTCCTTACCAAGGAGGGGCTGGGGGGTGGTTGCAGGGGATTTTGGTTGGTGCTAGACTCACCTGAATTTCAGCGATACCTTTAAAACCAATTGGGTGGGCTACTTGGCGGTAAATGGTCGGAATCAGGATTGGCAGAATTTTAGAATTTTCAGAATGGGACGTGGTTTTCATTCTGTTAATTCTATAATTCTGGAAATTCTGATTCAGACTATTAGAAGGGGAAATGGATTCAATTCGACCTGGCTTTACCCTTTTATCCCTGGCAATGGTAAAACGTTGCGAGGGATTTTTGTTTGTGCTAGACTTAAGTTATTAACTTCTTAATCACTAATGGAAACCACTATGCACACTCAAATTACCCTAGATGACCAACTCCTCCAACAGGCGATTGACTTAACTGGCCTAACCAGCCCGCAAGACATTATCGAAGTCGTCTTACGTGAGTTCCTCATTCGCAAACAATCAGACCCTCTCGCTAAAGCTTTCGGTCAATATCACTGGGAAGGAGATTTAGACACGATGCGGAGTGACAAATGTTATTAGTGGATAGTTCCGTGTGGATTGATTTCTTCAATGGCAAAGTCACCCTACAAACACTCTACTTACGCGATGAGGTTAAACGTCATGAAATTTTGCTAGGAAACCTGATATTATGTGAAGTTCTACAAGGATTTCGGTCCGAATCCGAGTTTCTGAAGGCACGTCAATTACTCTTAAGTTTTCCTTGTCAGAATATAAGTGGACAGGTGCTAGCATTACAAACGGCGCAGAATTATCGCTATTTACGTACCAAGGGTATCACCGTGCGTAAAACGATAGATATGATGATAGCGACCTTTTGTATAGAGAATCATCATGAATTATTACACGCAGACCGAGACTTTGAGGTGATAGAACAATATTTACCTTTATTGGTGAGGCATCCGTGACCAAGTTAGGTAGAGTGGACAATTGTCCCTTTGTTGGCCCACCATTTTGGGGTTAAGCTGGCAAACTGCTTGGTAGTCAACCACCCCTAACCTCTCTTTGGTAAGGTGGGAGTGGGGGTTCAAGGGCGGGCAGGGAGGCTGGCCCGAGATTGTCTGAATCAGAATTTGCAGAATTTTAGAATTTTCAGAATGGGGTGGGGTTCATTCTGCTAATTCTTTTATTCTGGAAATTCTGATTCAGACTATTAGCGAACGTAGGGTGCGTTAGCGATAGCGTAACGCACCATTTCGGGATACCAAAAGGTGCGTTACGGCGCAAACAGACGCGCCTAACGCACCCTACCTGGCTACCTGGCTGAAGAAAAACCACCCCTAACCCCTTCTTGAAACAGGCGGGGCGGGAGTGGTTAACTGTCACTTTTATCCCTGGCAATGGTAAAAGGTTGCAGGGGATTTTTGGTTGGTGCTAGACTCACCTGAATTTCAGCGATACTTTTAAAACCAATTAGGTGGGCTACTTGGCGGTAAAGGGTCGGAATCAGGATTGGCAGAATTTTAGAATTGGAAGACATGGAGTGGGTTTCATTCGGCTAATTCTTTCATTCTGGAAATTCTGAGTCAGACTATTAGAAAGGGAAATGGATTCAATTCGACCTGACTTTACCTGTTTATCCCTGGCAATAGTAAAATGTTGCAGGGGATTTTTGTTTGTGCTAGACTCTTATTTTCACGATATTCTGTATTCTGTCTTAAAATGGAGAATCAAAATGCAAGCCATCGAATTTGAAACCCAAACCCACAACGGCACCATCGAACTGCCCGCCCGATTTCAGCCGTGGACAGACCAGCGGGTGCGCGTGATTGTACTGATAAATCAGACTGATATGAAAGCCACCACGGCGCCCACACCGAATCTCTCTTTGAAGCCGTCCACCGACAGACCGTTAGGCTTGTTAAAAGGCCAACTGAAAGTTCGTTTTGCGGAGGACTTTAACATGACTGAGGAGGAATTACTACAGTCATGAACGGTTATTTGTTGGATTCTCACAGTTTGTTATGGAGCATTGACGAAAATGAAAAGTTGAGTCGGCCCGCTTTTGAAGTTATTTCCAATCGAGATAATACTATTTATGTCAGTAGTGTGACTTTTTGGGAAATCTCGATTAAGACGGCATTGGGAAAACTATCTGTGGAAAATTATACCCCCTTGGAATTGCTGAAAATTGCCCAAGGACCCCTGGGATTGACATTATTACCATTATCTCCTATGGAAGCAGCCACTTTCTGTCAATTACCTTTAACTCGGCATAAAGACCCGTTTGACCGAATGTTGATTTGGCAGGCTATTTCCAGAGGTCTGGTCCTCATTTCGAAGGACTGCCAATTTGATAAGTATCAGGAATCTGGATTAAAGACGTTATGGTAACAGGTATAGGCCAAGTTAGACATCTCTTGTGTCACCATAAGGAACCTCCTTTGGTTATCCCACCCAGTTAAACCACCCCTAACCCCTTCTTGAAACAGGAGGGGCGGGGGTGGTTAACTTTCACTTTTATCCCTGGCAATGGTAAAATGTTGCGGGGGATTTTTGTTGGTGTTAGACTTTTGTCATGATGAAAAAGTTTATAACTTGATGATGACTAACGCTAGTCGGTCTTGAATGAATGTAGATGGAGTGTTAGTATACCAGATAGCCAGATAGGATGTCCTGACAAAATGAGTGCCTGGATTCGGCGTGAATTATATCAAGAACTACCAAAACTCGTCGGCCAAGCAGACTTTCGCAAATTGGTAGCGGCCTTGAAAAAAGGCCTGGTAGGTCCCATCAATCAAGCCGGCATCAAGAAACTTAATCCGACGGTAAGAGGTTTCACCCATGAACTCAAAATTGGGGGAAGTGCCCAAAGATTATTGGGAAAACTGGAAAATGGGGTGATTGTCTTCAGTGAATTGATACGTGGAGGATTACACTAACTATGAATACTGGTAGCGTGTTGCAATATTTGGATTCGCTGTTGCCCAATGAGAAGGTGATTCAAGATATGGTGAATTATACCTGGGGCAACGACAATCGTGAAGTGGAAGTAGAAGTAGAAGATGAAGCTAAAATTGTTCTCTCCAAGCCGCTGCCGATTGAGGTAGTCACCAAGGCTTTCTATCAGGAGTATTTTGAGATTGGCTTTGGCACTGGCTACCGTGTGTTAGCCGCTCTGGGAGGGATTAAGGAAATTAAGTTTGGGGTGATTTATCCAACTCATTGCTTTATGACTCTCTACTATAATTCCGACCTAATTCCGCTGACGGCTGATTACCATTGCCAAATGTGAAATTAACGAGCGTCGGGGGCGTTGAGCGCGTCTTTATCGAGCCGTCACGCCCCTCCTTCGGTTATCCCACCCAGTTAAACCACCCCTAACCCCTTCTTGAAAAAGGCGGGGCGGGGGTGGTTAACTTTCACTGTTATCCATGGCAATGGTAAAAGGTTGCAGGGGATTTTGGTTGGTGCTAGACTCACCTGAATTTCATCGATACTTTTAAAACCAATTGGGTGGGCTACTTGGCGGTAAAGGGTCGGAATCAGAATTGACAGAATTTTAGAATTTTCAGAATGGGGTGGGTTTCATTCTGCTAATTCTTTAATTCTGAAAATTCTGATTCAGACTATTATTGTGCCCGAGTCAGAAGTCTTTGAGACCTCGTGGTGAGAAGAAAACTACGGGGTCTTTTTTTACGTCGTTTACTTTACTTATTATTTTTTAAGTGATATACTTATAGTAAGTCAAACTACCACTGGAGTAAGCCAGATGAATAATGCCAATACACCAACCGATAATCTCAGTCACCGCACACAAGATATTTACCGCTATCGTCTCGCCCCGTTCGTTCAAAAGCGAATTGCCGAGGCTGGCAACCCGCAAGACAACCCGTTTCTCCAAAAGTACCCGCTCGAACAATGGCTAACCTATCTCATTGCTGAAATGCAACACCTCCCGTTTGAACAATTTCTCGCCGTGCCAGACCACGACCTCAAACAACGGATAGGTGGCTTGATGTCACTCGAACTGGTCGCCGGGATGTTAAACGACTTTACCGCAGAACAACTGAAAACTTTTGACGAATGCTTGATGAGACATTAATTGCCATGGACTACCTGCTAGATACCAATATCATCTCGGCCACGCTCAAACAGAACCAAACGGTTTTAGAAAAAACGCGGTGGGTACGCCGTTTTGGAGGGAAAACTTATATTAGTACCATCAATTACTATGAAGTTAAACGAGGACTGTTGGCCAGCCAAGCCAGCCACCAACTGCGACTGTTTCATCAACTCTTACAAGACTATGAAGTCTTGGGCATTGATGAGGTGCCGGTGCTAGAGAAAGCTGCTGCCATCTATGCCGAGTTAAAGCAGAGAGGAGAATTACTGCCCGATGCCGATATTTTGATTGCAGCCGTAGCACAAGTGCATGATTTGGTACTGGTCACGGACGATAATCACTTTAATCGAATCTCTGATTTGCGATTGGAAAATTGGGTGAGAGATTAGCGAACGTAGGATGCGTTAAGCGCGTCGGTTGACACCGTCACGCCCCTCCTGCGGTTATCCCACCCAGTTAAACCACCCCTAACCCCTTCCTTCTTGAAACAGGCGGGGCGGGGGTGGTTAACTTTCACTCTTATCCCTGGCAATGGTAAAAGGTTGCCGGGGATTTTGGTTGGTGCTAGACTAACCTGAATTTCATCGATACCTTTAAAACCAATTGGGTGGGCTACTTGGCGGTAAAGGGTCGGAATCAGGATTGGCAGAATTTTAGAATTTTCAGAATGGGGTGGGTTTCATTCGGCTAATTCTCTCATTCTGGAAATTCTGAGTCAGATTATTAGAAGGGGAAATGGATTCAATTAGACCTGACTTTACCCTTTTATCCATGGTAATAGTAAAATGTTGCGGGGGATTTTTGTTTGTGCTAAACTTAAGTTATTAAGTTCTGATTACTGTGGAAATTGCTATGCACACCACAAATATCCTAACTCTTAATCCACACCTGAAATCGTTACTGAACCACGGTAAATACCATGAAAACGGCTAAAGTCTTACAAAAAGGTCACTCTCAATTTATCAAACTGCCGAAATCCTTTCACTTGGAGAGTCCACAAGTCTTCATCAAACAAGTTGGCCAGACGGTAGTTTTGATTCCTACCGACCATCCTTGGGACTCACTCTTTAACAGTCTAAGTAAGTTTTCTGAGGACTTTATGGCAACCCGAGAACAACCCCTACCACAAGTTCGTGAGGAACTCTTTGAAGAATGAAGAAATATTTGTTAGATACCAATATCTGCATTTACCTTATTAAACAGCAACCTCCTCAAGTATTCGCCCGGTTTCAAAGTTTAGCGATTGGTGAAGTTGGCATTTCTTCTATCACGTTAGCGGAACTGGAATATGGGGTGCCAAAAAGTCAAGCCCAGCAAAAGAATAAACAAGCCTTAGAAGAGTTTATTCTGCCCTTGGTAGTGATACCGTTTGATAAGGTAGCTGCCTCTTATTATGGTGAATTGAGGGCTTCGTTAGAACGACAAGGAACACCTATTGGTCCATTGGATTTGATGATTGCCGCCCACGCCCTAAGTTTAAAAACGACCTTAGTGACTCATAATGTGAGAGAGTTTGCCCGAATAGTGGAATTGAAAATCGAAAATTGGGTATAAATTAAAGCCAAGTAGGGTGGGCAGACGACCTTTTGTTTGCCCACCAGTTTGGAGTTAAGCTGGCAAATGGCTTGGTAGTCAACCACTCCTAACCCTTGGTAAGGTAGGGGTTCAAGGGCGGGCAGGGATGCTTGCTCGAAATGGTCTGAATCAGGATTGGCAGAATTTTAGAATTTTCAGAATGGGGTGGGGTTCATTCTGTCAATTCTAAAATTCTGAAAATTCTGAGTCAGACTATTAGAGTGGGAAATGGATTCAATTAAATCTGAACCTTGAAGTTTCGGGTTTAGATGGTTTTGGGGTAAAGAGTGTGCTAGAATTATTTCTAGCGAGATGTAGAGGCACTGATACTTAAAATACTTAAAAACTTGCCACTGTGACAGAACCAGATACTTGGCCAATTGTCATCTCTGGACATTGGTATTTATCCCTGCTATAATTCTCGGGTCAACTGTTTCTAACTGGGAGTACCACTCAAATGAATATCTCAATTAATTTAGCTCAAGACATCTATCCCGTGTCGGAGCTCTCCTTACAAGCCAAACAACTCATCGAAAAAGCACAAACCACCAAACGCCCCCTCATTCTTACAGAGGACGGGCGTAGTGTCGTGGCTTTACTTGACATCGGCGAATTTCAAGCTCTCCAGGAACAACTGCAATGGTTATGGGATTGGTTAGACATTACACAAGCCGAACACGGCCCATTTCTTCCCCATGAAGAAGTTAAAAATCGCTATACTTGGCTGTTGGGGGGCATCGCTGATGTCACGACTAATTGAATGGTCAACGTTGGCAGTCAAACAATTTGACTAACTCATTAATTATTTACAAGAACGTAATCCAACCGTCGCACGTCGCACAGGAGTAGCCATTTTTGCCAAACTTGAGTATCTAGCACAGTTTCCCGAAGCGCATCGCCAAATTACGGGGTTGCCCTCGGCTTATCGAGAAGCCTTGGTGGAAAATTATCGACTACTGTATTCGTTGGTAGGGAGTGACAAAATTCGCCTCATCTCCATTCGTCATGTGCGCCAACGTCCTCTTACAGCGCTAGACCTTCTGAACCTATCAGATTAGGACTTTGGCAATCCCTGGCCGACTTGCCGAAGTGTGACTCGGTAGGGTTGCGTCAATCGACAAGCCATGATAAAGCGGGCTACCAGGTAGTGTGGACAAACGTCCTTTTGTTTGCCCACCAGTTTGAGATTAAGCTGGCAAACGGCTTGGTAATCAACCACCCCTAACCCCTCCTTGGAAAGGAGGGGAATTAATCTCTGCTCTCTTTACTCCCCTCCTTACCAAGGAGGGGCCGGGGGTGGTTGCCGGGGATTTTGGTTGGTGCTAGACTCACCTGAATTTCATCGATACTGTTAAAACCAATTGGGTGGGCTACTTGGCGGTAAAGGGTCTGAATCAGGATTTTAGCCAGGTAGGGTGGGTAAACGTCCTTTGGTTTGCCCACTATTCATGCTGTATAGTCCTCAAATCCATTAGAGTACCTCTTTTTCAACAGGAACATTAAAGAATGTCAGCGACAGCTATTACTACGGTAGTGACCATGATGGAAACCTTACCGGAAGCCTTACAAATTCAAGTGGTCGAACATTTAAGAGAATATCTTGCCGACCTCCAGGATGAGTGGCAATGGGATAACTCGTTTCAACAGACCCAATCATCGCTGGGCGCAGCAGCACGTCAGGCGAAACAAGAACGCGCCGCGGGGTTAGCAACACCGATGGATTACGAGAGGCTATGAAATCGGAAACACTACCATCATTCTGGAAAGCCTACGGTGTGCTAGAGGAAACCATCAAACGTCAAGCCCGCAAATCTTATCGCCTCTGGGCTAATAATCCGTTCCATCCGTCTCTACACTTTATTTAAATGTATTAACCCGGCTGAAAATACTTGGTCGGTTCGGATTTCTCGTGGTTATCGTGCGCTAGGTAATGTAGAAGAGGGTACGGTCACTTGGTTTTGGATTGGTAGCCATAGAGATTATGAACGGTTTTTCTCGTAGTGACGTAGGTCGGCAATCCCTTGCCGACTTTCGGAGGTGATATGGTTTCAAAACGTCGGGAAAGGATTCCCGACCTACGTGGATTTGACGTTTGGGGGTGATGTGGTTTCAAAATGTCGGGAAAGGATTCCCGACCGACGTTTGTTGGCAGTACCTGGGATTGGTGGGCAACGAGAAACCTGTGGCCCACCCTACCATTCTAGGATTCATAGCGTGTGGAGGAAATAAATGAGGCAAATTGTCTTAGCAAAAGAACTGATTATGGACGACTCGCGTAGCAAGCGTAGGGTGCGTTAGGCGCGTCTTGTTGCGCCGTCACGCCCCTCCTTCGGTTAAACCACCCCTAACCCCTCCTTGGAAAGGAGGGGAATTAATCTCTGCTCTCTTTACTCCCCTCCTTACCAAGGAGGGGCCGGGGGTGGTTGCAGGGGATTTTTGTTTGTGCTAGACTCACCTGAATTTCATCGATACTTTTATAACCCATTGGGTGGGCTACTTGACGGTAAAGGGTCGGAATCAGGATTGGCAGAATTTTAGAATTGGAAGACATGGAGTGGGGTTCATTCTGTTAATTCTTTAATTCTGGAAATTCTGAGTCGGACTATTACTGTGCCCGAGTCAGAAGTCTTTGAGACCTCGTAGCGAGTAGAAAGCTACGGGGTCTAGTTTTTGAGTTGGACTGGTCCTCTTGAATTTTTAGCAGGCACCTGTTAAACTAACAACCTGTTATTAACCACTGAGGCCAGTAACCAGTTATGTACGCGCTACGTGAAATTCATCAACTTACTTCGGAGACTTTAACCATCCAAATTCCGCCCCAATTTCGGCATCACCGTGCGGAAATTATTGTCTTAATAGTGCCAGAAGCACCGCTAAAAGCCTCGGTCACTACTGGGGAAAACCATAGTTGGCCCCCCAACTTTTTTGAACTCACGGCGGGCTGTTTTGCCGAGGACCCCATTGAACGTGCGCCCCAAGGCGAGTATGACTTACGGAAGGCGCTCGAATGATTTATTTATTAGACACTAATGCTTGCATTAGTTACCTCAACCAACCCTTATCGCCGATCCGAACTAGAATTGGACAATGTTCATCTAACGATATCGTGCTTTGTTCAGTCGTCAAAGCAGAATTGTTTTATGGCGTTATGAAGAGTCGGCACTCTGCTAAAAACTTAGCTAAATTACAACCCTTCTACAGTCAATTTGTCTCACTATACTTTGACGACCAAGCCGCACAGATTTTTGGTGAAATTCGGGCCTCTTTGGAACAGTTAGGGACTCCCATTGGGGCTTATGATTTGCAAATTGCGGCGATAGCGTTAGCGAACCAACTGATTTTAGTCACGCATAATGTTCGTGAATTTGCGCGTGTGCCAGGTTTGCAATATGAAGACTGGGAAATTTAAGGATGAATCAATAGAACCGCCTGGTAGTGTGGAGAAACATCCTTTGGTTGGCCCACCAGTTGGAGATTAATCTGGCAAATTGCTTGGTAGTTTACCACCCCTAAGCCTTTCTGGGTAAGGGGGTGGGGGTTCAAGGGCGGGCAGGGAGGCTGGCCCGAGATTGTCTGAATCAGGATTGGCAGAATTTTAGAATTTTCAGAATGGAGTGGGGTTCATTCTGTCAATTCTATAATTCTGAAAATTCTGATTCGGACCATTAGAATGGCAAATGGATTCAATTCGACCTGGCTTTACCTGTTTATCCCTTGCAATGGTAAAACGTTGCAGGGGATTTTGGTTTGTGCTAGACTTTCACTAGATGGCCTGATTGTTAAGTCGTTAACCATTACCTATCTTGGCCCAATTGCCAAACCGGCAACGGTGACCAACGAGAACGACCACTCACTGGAGAGCAGAGGAGAATTTTCATGCAAGCAACTTTTGACGAATTTTACCAAGCGCCAGAAATTCTGGAAGCCTTGGCCAGAAATGAACAGGTAACAATTTCTTATCATGGCCAACTTAAAGGAATCTTAATTCCTTTGGCAATTCAATCATCTAACCGAGTACAGGACCACCCGTTTTTTGGGATGAGAACTGATGACCCTCGTTCGGTCTCAGAAATCATGAAACAATTAAGGGGAGAATCAATCAATGATGTTTGATACAGATGTGCTGATTTGGACCCAAAAGAGTAATCTGGGTGCGGCCACGTTGATTGACGAGACTCAAGAACGTGATATTTCTGTTCAAACTTATCTGGAGTTATTGCAAGGGGCTAAAAATAAAAGAGAACAGGAACATATCAAGCATTTTTTGACCCACTTTAATTTCGTGATTTTGCCTCTGACACCCCCCATTGGACAACACGCTGCCAAATACCTCGAACAATATGCGTTATCTTCTGGTTTGAGGGCCGGTGATGCCATCATTGCCGCCACTGCGGTTGAAAATAAGAAGATTCTTTGCACGGCGAATGTCAAACATTTTAGGGTGATTCAGGAGTTAATTCTGAAGATTTTTAAACCCGTGTAGATGCAGCAAGCGTAGGGTGCGTTAGGCGCGTCTGTTGGCGCCGTAACGCACCTCTTTCGGTTAAACCACCTTAACCCTTTCTTGAAAAAGGCGGGGCGGGGGTGGTTAACTTTCACTGTTATCCCTGGCAATGGTAAAAGGTTGCGGGGGATTTTGGTTGGTGCTAGACTCACCTGAATTTCATCGATACTTTTAAAACCAATTGGGTGGGCTACTTGGCGGTAAAGGGTCGGAATCAGGATTGGCAGAATTTTAGAATTTTCAGAATGGGATAGGTTTTCATTCTGTCAATTCTATAATTCTGAAAATTCTGAGTCAGACTATTAGAAGGGGAAAGGGATTCAATTCGACCTGACTTTACCTGTTTATCCCTGGCAATAGTAAAATGTTGCAGGGGATTTTGGTTTGTGCTAGACTGTTCATGTTAGACTGCAAAATCCATTTTACC
>DZAL01000180.1 GCA_022729575.1 Thiomargarita sp. | reverse complement strand
CACTCCCCTCCTTGACAAGGAGGGGTTGGGGGTGGTTCACTCCCCTCCTTGACAAGGAGGGGTTGGGGGTGATTCACTCCCCTCCTTGACAAGGAGGGGTTGGGGGTGGTTCACTCCCCTCCTTGACAAGGAGGGGTTGGGGGTGATTCACTCCCCTCCTTGACAAGGAGGGGTTGGGGGTGGTTGAATGAGTCAAGCCGACTTCACTAATTCGCCTTCTTCACCCTTGACAAAGAAGCTAACAATATACACCACCAATCCTACCAAAAATATCAACCCGGCACCTTCACGCATCCAATAAATCAACGCTATTTTCTCTTGCACCACCATAAACGGCAAAGGTGTATCAGTATAGCGTTGTAGATAGATTTGTAGGACTCCGGCGGCGGTCAGGAATAAAGTAATGAACACGATAGACACCGTCATCAACCAAAATCCCCACATTTCCACTACTTGCGCTTTATTACTGTTTGCCGCGGCACGACCTCGTAACAAGGGCATAGCATAAGAAATAATGGTCAACACAATCATCACATACGCCCCGTAAAAAGCCATGTGCCCATGCGCCGCGGTCATTTGAGTACCATGAGAATAATAATTCATAGGAGATAAGGTATGTAAAAATCCCCACACCCCCGCGCCTAGAAAAGCCATGACGGCAGTCCCCATCGCCCACAACACGGCGGCTTTATTAGGATGTTCACGACGACGACGATTAATCATGTTAAACGCAAAAATCGTCATGAAAAAGAACGGTAGCGGCTCTAACGCTGAGAAAATTGAACCCCACCATTGCCAATAGTCTGGGGTGCCAATCCAAAAATAATGGTGGCCAGTGCCGATAATGCCAGTAATCAAAGCTAAAGCAATGATCACATACAACCATTTTTCAACCACTTCACGATCTACGCCCGTGACCTTAATCAGTACAAATGCCAAAATTGACGCTAAAATCAGTTCCCATATACCTTCTACCCAAAGATGCACTACCCACCACCAGAAATATTTGTCTAAAACTAAGTTACTGGGATTATAGAAGGAAAATAGGAACATCACGGCCAAACCGACTAAACCAGTCATCAAAACAATGTTGACCACCGTTTTACGACCATTCAATACGGTCATGCCGACATTAAAAATGAAGCCTAGCACCACAATGACGATACCCATTTTGGTAATCGTTGGTTGCTCTAAAAATTCCCGGCCCATCGTGGGAAAGAACTCATTGCCGGTCATTTCCGCTAATTTAGCATAAGGCACTAATAAATAGCCTAAAATAGTCAATACGCCAGCACCGAGAAAAATCCAAAACAGGGCCACGGCCAATTTAGGGCTAAATAACTCCTTTTCCGCCTCTTCTGGAATGAGGTAATACGCAGCCCCCATGAAGCCAAACAGCAACCACACGATGAGTAAATTAGTATGTACCATTCGTGCTACGTTGAAGGGGATAAGAGGAAACAGAAAATCTCCCATCACGTACTGTAGCCCCATAATGAGACCAAATAAAATTTGTCCTACAAACAACAGGATGGCGGCGATAAAATAAGGTTTAGCGACCATTTGTGAAGGATATTGCATAAAATTTCGTTCTCCTTAATTTTCCCTTAGCCTTCTTGATTAGGTGGCCAATTTGCCGTATTAATTTCAGAAGTCCACTTTAGAAAAGCGACTACCGCGTCTAACTCCTCATCATTGAGGTTAAATTGTGGCATCTGCCGGCGACCCGCCACTTTGGTTGGCATGGCCTTAATCCAGCCCTTAATAAAGTCTCCTCCGCGACGCTTATAGACATTACCTAATTCTGGTGCGAAATAAGCCCCTTCGCCCAGCAACGTGTGACAACCGATGCAGTTATTTTTTTCCCAAAGGGCTTTTCCTTGAACCACTTGAGGAGTCAGGTTTTCACGATGGTCACGGGCGGGTAATGCTCTGACCGTATGGAAAGTAAGTCCCAGAAATACCAGGAGGAAAAACAACGACCCCCCGTAATAAACATTCCTGGCCATAGTTTTACTAAAAATTTCACGCATTTAAAGTCTCCTGCGACAATGGTTGATAATTAATTGAAAGTTATGAACTTTTTTCTCTATTCCCTAATAAAACAAGTAAATCTTCTAAACAATTTAACTTCAAGTAACCAGTTAACTGGTTTCCGATTTAATAAAATCCATTTTATTATCTCACCTATATACTTATTTACCTTGATTTATATCAAGAATAATTGGAAATTTTGACCTTTGTAACATTATTACACCTTTAGGGACCACCAATAATATAGATTGTCCATTTTAGTAGGGGCAATCTCTGGTGGAGTTCTGGATGTAATTTCAGAAATTTCCCCGCCCTTTTCCTATAAACATCAGGTATTATCAATTGGTAAGTGGCACTCATCTATCAATCTCTTTACATGTTCTTCGGGTGACTCCGTGACATATAGTAATATCCTTATCCAGTTGTCCCATAATGAGTTTGGCCAGCCAGCAGGGATAACACCCCTCGAAGGGGTGTTATCCCTCGAAAAGTACAACAGTAGGTGAGTATTACTATATCTCCCAGCCGCAATATCAGCCCGTGCTTGCGCCCAGGCGATTTCCAACTCAGACTCACGCAACTGTTGATAATAATCCATGTCCATGACCACAAAGCGTTGCTTACCTTTGACCTCAATAGCCACTTCTGGTTGAGAAGCCAAAGCCGTTTCAATCGCAGAAATGCAGTTATAGCGTTCATTTTTTCACTTCCTCTGACTAACTACATTTAACCAAAAACCTGATAGCAACCCCGGTCTGAATCCATCTGCTTGATTATCTCCACGGTCCTCACGCTGACCGTGCAAACTCGTTGCAATAACTCAATCACCGCTTCCTTATAATCGGCAAAGCGATAAGTATTGAACTTTTCCGCAATCGTTGGATCACTTGGCTTCTTTTCCTTATACTGGTCTAAAATCCATTCCAAGGCACTGCGATTGCCCAGTTTATATTCCCAGGCCGCTTCGGGAATGCTGTGTAAGGTCGTTTGTTCATCAATTGCAATCGTGCCCGCGAGTTTATCGGCTTTGAGTTTGACTTTCAGACCTGACAGGTTTGTTAAACTGGTCAGGTCTTGGCGTTTCAATGGATATTTTGCCACCGTTTCGTAATTAATATGTAACTCCATCAACGTCTTGCCCCACTTCACCCATTGCCAGAAATCGGGATAAAAAGGCAGACGCGGAAATTCTCTCTTCAAATTCAACTCGTACTTTTGGCGATACGCCGGGTTATGCAGGATCGCGTAGGTGTAGTGGAAAATCTCCAACTTGCCTAAACCTGACAGGTTTTCAAAACCTGTCAGGTTTGAGTAGTGGCTTCGGAATTGTTCTAATCCCCAATCCGTGAGGTTTTCAACACGCTTGCCTTTGTCATCGTAACGGTAGAAGGGGAGGCATTGCGCATCGCCATTAAAATGTAAGTCCACCAAACATTTTGAAGCCAACACATTGAACTCTTTGTTTGAAACATTCACCGCAATGAGAAGATTTTTACCGCTGTAGTCAGGAAAAATGCTAGGCATTTGATACTGCATTTCATTGACATGCCATTCATAGTAAAAATGCTTTTTTACATAGCATCTATATGCGGAAATGCCTATTTTACTCTCGTCAAAGGTTAAACTAATTTCCTTCTCGGCATATTTCTTTAAATCTCTCGTCCATTTAATATCATGACTACCGCGGTTATATTTATCAAAAAAGTAACGCATCTGGTCTATGAGAGTTTCTCGTGAGAACTCATAAACCCATTCATCTCTGGCAGTGACAACCCCCAACGAAAACAACTCAAAAATCGCCTCTTTGCTTTTGCCCGCTTTCACCTCTTTCGAACCAACGGGCAATAAACTTTCCCAATCGTTCACTTCGGCAAGATTAATCCAATTGTGATTTTTATCGGGCGTGAGACGTTCAAAGTCAAGTTCAGGGAATTTTTGGTCCCTCAAATACGCTTTTTTCTCCTCCGCTTTGGTATAATCACCTATCGCATGGTAATAAATTTTGCAACCGTGTGCATTCTCGTTTTTCACCAGAAAATAAACCGCCACCCCCACCCGAATTTCATCGCTGAAAACATTGCCTCCTTCCTGGCATCGTCTTTCTCCGCTAGTTCTAGCATTTCCTTTTAAATCAATCAGATAAACCTCATTAAACTCGTCCGCAACACACTTTCTAAAACCGTCGTAAGTTTTAGAATCGATAAACGAACTATTTGACACGAACGCAATAATCCCATTGTTATCAATTCGGTCACTCGCCCACCGCAAAAAACGCGCGTACATATCATACACTTTGGTTTTTTGCGCAGTGCTGTGTTCGACGTAAGTATCCTTAATCCGTTGATCGATGATTGGATAGTCACGATTTTTATTATTCTCGTTCTCATTCAGTTGATTCGCGTTATACGGTGGATTCCCAATAATCACCGAGATTTTCTGCTCATTTTGGCGTTTAATTCGTTGCAGATTCTCCGAGGTGAGACCAAAAAAATCTTTCACTTGACCACGATAACTCAAGGCACCAACATTATCCAACGTATCCACAAAACACAGATTCGGAAACTCGGCATAACGATCCATTTTTTGCTTAAACGTGTATTCAATATTCAAGTTGGCAATGTAATAAGGCAAAATAGCGACTTCATTCGCATAAATCTCGTTTTTAAATTTGTACTCTAAATGCTGTTTAGGAATCGCATTCTCGATAATTTCACAAATAAACGTCCCCGTCCCCGTGGCAGGGTCCAAAATCTCCACATTCTTATCCGCTAACGTCTTGCCAAAATGTTTTTCTAGCAAATAATTGGTACTTCTCACCATAAACTGCACAATTTCATTTGGCGTATACACCACTCCCAACCGGTCCGCGGCTTTAGGGTTATACACCTTATAAAAATTCTCATACAACACTTTTAAGAATTTTTGCTTCTCGTGATGGTCAATAATCGCTGCTGCGGTCGCATTAATCGCTTGATAGTAATGCTCGATACTATGCAACAAATTTCTACGCTCCGCATAAGCAAACAAACTCCCCACCAGTTTTTCTAATTCCGCGGCAATGGTATTATGTTGATGAAACTCCGCATCATCAAAGATTTTGGTAAAAATGTCGCCGGTGAGAATATGCTGAATGAGCATTTCACGAATATCTGCCAGGGTAATATTGGGATTGATTTCGCGTTTACAGAGTTCAAAAAAGACACTTTGGGCCGCGCTAAAGGTAGCGTTGACTTGGCCACTCTCATCAATTTTAGCTCTTAACTTTGCCACCATCGCGGGAATATCGGCTTTAAACTTCGAAATCGCCTCCTCAAATTTATCCACCGCTTCACTTTTAAAAGTGAAAAAATCGGTCAAAATTTGATGTAAGTCCTCCGCCTCACGCATGGCGACGCGCTTGACTTCTGCGCCTCGTTGATAAAGAATGGCGGTATTGCTGTCTTCAAAGAGAATATTGGTGAGAGGATACCCGTGGCGAATTTTGGCCGCTATTTCGGCATGAATATCCGTCTTTTCGTCTTTACTTTCCCAATATCCAATATCCAATCCCCACAGATTTTTGACCACCGCATCGGGACGGACTTTTTTCCCCGTTGTTCCCAGAATAGATATTTCTGAAACAACCTCATAGTTATACTGGCGGGCATAGTCATTGAGTAATGCCAGAAAATTATGCCGAATACTTTGCTCATTGGCACTTTTACCAAATTGCAAAGTGCGGTCAAGGTTTTGATAATATTGATGAATAGCTATTTTAGACATAAACCGTTAATTATACTGTTTTATAGTAGTTAATACCGTGCCAAATAGCACCTATCTGGTTTGAAAGTTTGACCGTCTCTCCAAATTAATGGAGGTCTTAACATTCAAAGAATTATACGGAGTTTAAGGTTTCCTAAGCCTTCGAGGCTTAGGAAACCTAGTACCTGCCAAATTTTGAAAATCCAGCACCTGTGGGTGTTAATATCGTCGTTGACCGGCATGGACTACCAAGACCTTCATTATCTTGGAGGGACTACTGAAAGTTTGGTAGTGAGACACCAGGTAGCGGTATTAAACCTGACAGGTAGAGGTTACCCAAACCTCCGCGGTGGATGCCTAGTTAAGTTTCCGGTGCCAACAACCGTACTGTTTGATTTTCATATAATTTATGTGTCCCCGCCGTGACCACCCATTGTCCATTTTGCAAGCCGGATAATACCATCACCTGATTTTCATAAAACTCACCCAATTGTACCGGTACCAATTTAACCTGGTAAGTCTTAGCATCCACTACCCACACTGCTGATTTATCCCCTTGGGCATACAAAGCGGTTAATGGAATCAAGGCCACCGCTTTAGCCGTCACCTGTTGCAAGCTCACCGTTGCCGTCATTCCTAGATAAACTTCAGGCGGCGAATTCAAAATCGTCACTCTCACTTGGTATGTTCTCGTTACCGGATCCGCATTAGGAGATATTTCCCGCCACTTACCCACCAATTTTAACTGTGGATAAGCCCACAAACTAATCTCAAAATTCGTTGCTTGCTGTAACTCCGTTAACCGATTTTCAGGAATACTGATAGCAATTTCCTGCTCTTGCAATTGCGCCAACCGGATGACCGGTTGACCTTGCGCAATCACCTCCCCCTCCTCAGCTAATACTTCCGTCACTATCCCATCCGCGACCGCATGTAAATCAGTATAATTTGCTTTATTCTCATCCACATCTAATAACGCTTTTGCTTGTTTTAACCGAGCCTCGGTGGTGTTGTAAACCGTCTGATAAGTTTCAAACTCAGTGCGACTGATGACATTGTTTTTCAATAAATTCGCATAACGTTGTAAGTCCGCACTGGCTTTGTCAAAATCAGCCTGTACCGCATTTACTTCGGCTTTGCTACTGAGTACACTTAACCGATAATCAGTGGGATCGATTCGAGCTAACAATTGCCCGGCTTTGATTTCATCCCCCACATCTACTTTACGTTCCACCAACTTACCTGCCAGCCGGAACCCTAAAGGAGTCAAATACCGCGCCTTGACTTCGCCAGCATAACTAATCGTTTTGCGAACTTTCTCAAAACTGATCGATTGCGCTCGCACCGGCCGAATCTCTGGCACGTCATTACTAATGGTGGGTGGTTCACAAGCAGTGAGCGTAAACAGTAAGAATAAAGATAATAGTGAGAGTGATATGATGGTAGAAAGGTTATTCATAGTGATTGTAGTTGGGTTAGAAATGGTAACTAAATGATCAATTACAAACCAAAGCTATCGCCAGGAGTACAACCTTGGTGAAATGTCCTTGGGAACAGCGCTGGAGTCCAAAGCTGAAGATTTGGACGTGTTTTAACCCAGCAGTTTAGCCACCGTCGCGTTCCCAAATCTGAAGCTTTGGACTCCAACAGTTATCCTTTGGTAGTAGAAAATTTCTGCTTCAGTACTTAGGATTTACGCACGAGCCACTACCATTTTCCGCAACTTCTAAAGTTTTTGGAAGTTTTGGCGAAGACACTCGTAACTCGATCGCTTTTTTCAACGCAATCAGTAATCCTAATCCAAAAAAGGCCCCAGGGGGGAGGATAGCTATTAAGAAACCGTGATAATGGTCAAACACCGTCACCGTTAGCCACTGCGAGGCGGGTCCAAACATCAATTCAATTTGGGCAAATAAAGTGCCATAACCTAATACTTCACGGATACCACTAAGTAGCATTAAGGCTAAGGTGAATCCAAGTCCCATCATTAAACCGTCAACCAACGCTTGAGAGATTTTATGTTTACAAGCGAAGGCTTCGGCTCGTCCAATGATGATGCAGTTAGTCACTATCAACGGGATGTAAATTCCTAAAATTAAATAGAGGTCATAATAGAAGGCTTTCATTAGCATTTCTATCGCTGTCACAAACGCGGCAATCACGAGTACAAAAATGGGTAGGCGTACTTCGGACGGTACGATATTGCGGATGAAGGCGATGGTGACATTAGAGGCTATCAACACTAAAGTAGTTGCTATGCCTAAACCAACGCCATTGGTTAAGGTGGTACTAATAGCCAACGTTGGACATAATCCTAACAGTTGTACTAAACTGGTATTGTTTTGCCATAAGCCATTATAAGCGATTTGGCGGTAAGTCATTTGAATTTATCCTCACAGTTCAATCAACAAGACCACTTCCCTCCCTCTGGGAGAGGTTTTCTCCCCTCTCCCTCTGGGAGAGGGGCCGGGGGGTGAGGGTCTTAAGGTCTTAAACCCACCGCATCATTCCCATCTCATGCGAATCGGTTAATAATTCATGAAAAGGAAATACTCGAATTCGGTAACTTAAGCCACCGCAAAAGTCCGGTTTAAAAGTGAGGCTGTAAAGATACTCACCATTATCCAAAGGATGTTCTGGTTTAAATTTATAAGACGCGGCACCTAGTTGCGTCTCGGGGCTCATTTTTTGCGATTCACTGTGACCAATTTGACTAGACACTAACACTTCTGGATGATAGACTCGACGTGAGAGCAGAAGTTCTACGGTCACATCCACCGGGGTCAGATTGTTAAGACGCACCGCTACGGCAATTTTTAGTGAATCGCCGTAAGAAACGGCTTGAGTAGGAGATTCCAACTGACGAATCTGAACGTCTCCCCAGTGAGCGCGAATATGAGTTTTCCATCCCGTTAACTCTTGCGCACGTTGGTAATTGTTCGCCCGTAAACGCTTACCTTGACGACTGGCGGGGAGATAAACGCGATTCAGGTAATCGTTCAACATCCGCACGGTATTAAAATGTGGTAGGATGGCGGCCATTGACCGTTTAGCTTTTTTCACCCAGCCTTGAGAATAACTATATTTACCGAGGTCATAGTACAAAGGAATTACTTCCCCCAGCAGTAATTCATAGAGGGTACGGGCATCTTCACGGTCTCGTAATTCTATATTGTGATTGTGGGTACCGTAGGGAGAAGGTTTGATGGCCCAACCATTTTCACCATCATAACTTTCATCCCACCAGCCGTCGAGGACACTGAGATTAATTCCGCCATTAAAAGCGGCTTTCATGCCAGAGGTACCACTGGCTTCTAAGGGATAGACTGGATTGTTTAACCACACGTCCACCCCAGAAACTAAGCGGCGTGACAGTCCTAAGTCATATCCTTCTATCACCAAAATTTTACCAACAAATTCGGATTCCATACTTAATCGATAAATCGCTTTCAATAAACTCTTACCTGGTTCATCAGCCGGGTGCGCTTTGCCGGCAAAAATGAAGACGACTGGACGTTGCGAATTACCAAGAATTTCGCGCAATTGGTGCAGATTGTTCAGTAATAAGGTGGCACGTTTATAGGTAGCAAATCGTCGGGCAAAGCCAATGATAAGGACCTTGGGATTTTGCGGGTCAATGTATTTCAACAAGCGTTCTAAATGGGTTTCGCTGAGTTGGTTGTGCAAATGTTGAGAGGACAAGGCATCACGGATCACGACTAACATTCTGGACTTAACGGCTTGGCGGACGCGCCAAAAATCTTGGTCGGAAATCTGAGTTTCAAAGCGTTTACAAAACTCCTCATCACAGAGTTGTTGCCGCCAGTCAGCCCCTAGCTGTTGGTCAAACAAGTCACTCCAGTCCCGCGCCAGTAATGAGGGGACATGGGCACCGTTAGTGACATAACCGACGGGATTTTCCTCGGGGGTGATTTCGGGCCAAAATTTAGCGCAGATTTCTGAGGAGACGCGCCCATGAATTCGACTGACTCCATTGATATGACGGGAACCTTTGATGGCCAAAGTGGTCATGTTGAAATCAGGAGAATCGTTGGGCAGATTCCCTAGCGATAAAAATTGCTCATGCGACAACCGTAATTCGTTGGACATCGCGCCTAAGTAATACATCATTAAATCTTGCGGAAAGTGGTCATGGCCGGCGGGTACGGGGGTATGAGTGGTAAATACGGTATTCGCGGCGATGATTTCTAATGCTGGTGCCAACGATATATTTTGTACCAGGTATTCACGGCATCGTTCCAAAATGAGAAAAGCGGCATGACCTTCGTTAATGTGCCAAACCGTGGGTGAAACTCCAATTTTACGTAACAATCTTACGCCACCAATACCTAAGATAATTTCCTGCTTAATACGGGTATGTTGGTCTCCGCCATAGAGTTGATAAGTAATCCCTCGATTCTCTGGCGAGTTTTGCGGGACATCGGTGTCGAGCAGATAAAGTCGGATATGGCCGACTTGAATTTGCCAGGCTTTAATCTCTACCTGTTGGTCGGCAATTTGAACTCGGACATGAATTTCGTCCCCCTTGCTATCCACCACCGGCAGTATGGGCAGATGTTGAGGGTCATTCATGTTATAACTGACAATTTGATTGCCTTCGGCATCGATATGTTGAGTGAAGTAACCTTGATGGTAAAACAATCCCACGGCGACGAAGGGCAATCGCAAATCACTGGCCGTTTTACAGTGGTCACCGGCTAAAATTCCTAAGCCGCCTGAGTATACGGGCAAACTTTCATGGAAGCCATATTCGGCGCAGAAATAAGCAATCAGGTCATCTTGCTCAAAATGACCGCCGCCATTACGTGGTTTGCGGTCTTGGTGATAGTTATCGTAACTGGTTAACACTTGTTGGTAGGCACTGAGAAATAGCGGGTCTTTAGTCGCTTGAAACAGTGCTTGCTGATCAATATTGCGTAAAAACAGTTTCGGGTTGTGACCGACCCGAATCCACAATTCTTTGTCCAGACGTTCAAATAGTCGACGGGCGGTGGGGTTCCAACTATACCAAAGATTGGAGGCGATCTCTTCTAAACGTTTTAATTCCTCCGGCAAAATGGGCATCACTTCAAGATTGAAGGTTTGGGTGGACATGATGATAAATTCCTGGTGGTGGTTAAAAAGATTTGACAACTTTCAAAAAGTTGTCAAATCTCGGTGCTGGAAAGATTTGACAACTTTCGAAAAGTTGTCAAATCTCGGTGCTGGAAAGATTTGACAATTTTCGAAAAGTTGTCAAATCGGTGCTGGAAAGATTTGACAACTTTCGAAAAGTTGTCAAATCTCGGTTCGATTCAGATTTGACAACTTTCGAAAAGTTGTCAAATCGGTGCTGGAAAGATTTGACAATTTTCGAAAAGTTGTCAAATCTCTTAAGAAATTAGAGACTGTAATACATGTCAAATTCCACAGGATGTGTGGTCATCCGGAAACGTGTGACTTCTTGCATCTTGAGATTGATATAAGCATCAATCAGGTCATTAGTGAATACGCCTCCTTGTAAGAGAAAGTTGCGGTCCTTGTCAAGAACTTCCAATGCCATATCTAAAGAGTGACATACGGTTGGTATATTCTTTTCTTCTTCGGGGGGTAAGTCGTACAAGTCTTTATCCATGGCTTCGCCTGGATGGAGCTTGTTTTGAATCCCGTCTAAACCGGCCATCATCATAGCGGCAAAGGCAAAGTAAGGGTTGCTCATGGAATCGGGGAAACGAACTTCGATACGACGGCCTTTGGGATTGGCCACGTAGGGTATCCGAATCGAGGCGGAGCGGTTACGTGCGGAATAAGCTAATAAGGTTGGTGCTTCAAAACCTGGCACGAGACGTTTGTAACTATTGGTTGTTGGATTAGTTAGAGCATTGAGCGCACGGGCATGTTTAATAATCCCACCAATGTAATATAAGGCCATTTCAGAGAGATTGCCATATTTGTCCCCACTGAATAAATTTTTACCTTCTTTCGCCAATGATTGGTGGACGTGCATCCCACTGCCATTATCACCGACCATTGGTTTGGGCATAAAAGTTGCCGATTTCCCATAACTGGCAGCGACTTGCATAATGACATATTTGAGAATTTGTACTTCGTCAGCTTTCTTGGTGAGGGTATTGAAACCAACACCGATTTCACATTGCCCTGCCGTTGCTACTTCGTGGTGATGGACTTCTATTTTGATTCCCATTTCTTTGAGCGTCAAGCACATTTGGGAACGAATATCGTGTAACGAATCTACCGGTGGTACGGGGAAGTAACCGCCTTTGATAGAAGGACGGTGACCCATATTGCCATCGTTGTATACGCGTTCGGAATTCCAATTGGCTTCTTTGGAATCCACTTTACAAAAACAGCCACTAATATCCGCGCCCCAACGCACATCGTCAAAGATAAAAAATTCATTTTCGGGACCAAAGTAGGCGGTATCAGCAATGCCTGTGGCTTTCAAATAAGCCTCCGCACGTTTAGCCAAGGAGCGTGGATCACGTTCATATCCTTGCATGGTGGTAGGCTCAATGACATCACACCGTAAAATCAAAGTAGATTCTTCGAAAAAACTATCCATTACCGCGGTGTCGGCATCTGGCATGAGGATCATATCAGACTCGTTAATGCCTTTCCAGCCAGCAATGGAGGAGCCATCAAACATTTTGCCATCTACAAATAAATCTTCATCGATAGTATCGACATCGGCAGTCACATGTTGTTCTTTTCCTCTGGTATCGGTGAACCGGAAATCAACGAATTTGACATTTTTTTCCTTTATCATATTGAGGATTTTTTCGCCAGCCATATAGAGTATTGCTCCTTAAAAAATAGATAGATAGAACGTTTAAGTAAGAATCCAAAAGATTTGGACAATCTTTTAATAAAGTTGTCAAATCGGTTAGGGTTGTAAAAAAATCTTTGCACTCACTAACCATGCCAAATTATTATTTTAACTGATTACTTTCAATAAATAAAGTAGTTAGTAAAATGCTTAGGTTTGAAAGAATGTTGTAGTTATGATATTTTTAGCTGAAAGCCGACAAATTTGTAGTAAATAAGACAAGGGAAAGATTTGACAACTTTCGAAAAGTTGTCAAATCTCAGAGACCAACACGATTAATTTATTCCACTTGTACTTCCGGAATTAAACAAGGGTCCGCGGCAATTTTAACCAACTGAATAGGAGTGCCCCAATTGGGTTTCTCTTTGTTATCGTTGGTAATTTTGGCTGTTACTTGTACCCATAAGCCATTTTGTTTTAATAATTCTGGCAAGTTAGTGGGAACATATTTTTCTCCGGTTTCACTTTCTACTCCATAAAAGCCGCCATTGCTCTCCACATATATAATTTTGCCAGTATATTCTAGTCCATCAATCGATTTTGGCTTAAGTGGAGAAGTTGCTTTATTAACGGCCATTGGTGACTCAGTCGCTGGTTTATCTTGGTCGAGCGTGGCGGGCATAGGAGAGGCTTGATCAGCCGCGGCGGCCGGTAAGTCAGTCGCTGATTTATCTGGTTTGACCGTGGGAGAGGCTTGATCAGCCGCGGCGGCTGGTGAATTAGT
The DNA here is from genome assembly GCA_022729575.1 of Thiomargarita sp. Taxonomy (GTDB): domain Bacteria; phylum Pseudomonadota; class Gammaproteobacteria; order Beggiatoales; family Beggiatoaceae; genus JAABRD01. The sequence goes on along the minus strand of DZAL01000180.1, from coordinate 67 downwards.
CGCCGGTGGGTTTGGTTCGACCGCTAAGGCGGGGTAGGACAGTAAGAGTGAAAATAAGGTAGTGGCT
>DZAL01000331.1 GCA_022729575.1 Thiomargarita sp. | reverse complement strand
GGGAGAGGGGTCGGGGGTGAGGGAAAATACCGCCGAATTTCTGCTTCAGTACTTAGGTGGTCTATTATGAATCCAAAAATTTCTGCAAAAATTGACTGGTCAGTGTTATTCCGCGCCGTGTTAATGTTAATCGTAAGTCTGCTAGTGAGCATAGCTTTGATTATTGGTGCCCAACAATATCTTCAGTACCAAATGAAGTGGGAATTAAGTCAACGTAATTCATTTGGACAAGTACAAGCTGAATATTCTCGTGTACAAGAGGCTTTAGACATTGTTAAATCGTCTTATTATAATTTCTTTAACCAACTGATTACCCAAAGTTTTTTTCAAGAAAAATTGGCGGGTAGTTTAGAAGAACAACGCTTACATATAGTGGAAGAAATTGTGGCTTTAATTCAACAATTGAAATTACCCGCACCTGCCACTTATGAATTGACCCAATCTACTCTTTACACGGTCCCGAGTATTCTTACGGAAAACTCTTTCAAAGTCTATGAAACTAAATTAATTTTAAAATTAGGACTCCTGCATGAAGAAGATCTGCTAAAATTAATAGAAACGATAGAGTTTCAAAAATTTCCTGGTTTATTCAATTTGCAAAAATGTGAGATTGCACGATTACAAGAATCCATCAATGTGAATGAACTCAAAACTAATTTACAAGCCTCATGTGTGTTGGCTTGGTATACTTCTACGATAATGCGGTAATCATTTCAATTATGAATATGAATAAGATGAAGCGATTGGGAGGAAGTTTATTGATTATTTGGGTTATTTTGACCCAAGAAGTTGGTGCCGAGACCCTAGAACGTTTATTTACCAGAGCCGAGGATCGTGACAACTTGAATAAATTGCGGGCCACTCCGCCGCCAACGCCGGCAGAATTAAAAACTCAACTGCTCAAACCTCCACCAGTGATTACTTTTAATGGGATAGTGACCAGAAGTGATGGCAGGACCACCGTGTGGGTGAATGGGAGTGAAGAACTGATTCGACCGACCTTTAGTATCGTTTTGGAAAAGCAGACGAGGTCGGCGGTGCCCATTGTGTTATCGAGTGCAGGTCAAGAAATTTGGCTTAAACCGGGGCAAACCGTGACTACTTTGGACGGGAAAATTTTTGAAGGGTATGAGTCGCAGTTAACTCATTTTCAAACCACGACGGTGGTAACTAATCCGCTAAAAGAAGTCAAATCTAAACGGAAATAGTGTTCAAAACAGATTTGACTAGATTTGACAACTTTCGACAAGTTGTCAAATCTAAATCCATCTAAGATTTGACAACTTTCGACAAGTTGTCAAATCTAAATCCATCTAAGATTTGACAACTTTCGACAAGTTGTCAAATCTAAACAGAATCTAAACAGAAATCCAAGCGGAGATAACAAATATGCGCTTACCAAACCAACACGCCGGAGCCGCTTTACTGATTTTCCTTATTATCCTAGTATTAGGGATTACCGCTTTATTATTATCCACTCTGAATCAGACTCAACAACTGTTGGAAGAGGATGCCAAAACGCAACAAGTTTTAGCACAAGCTAAGGAAGCGTTGATTGGATATGCGGTTAACTTTTATGACGGTTCTACCGGCAATTATGGCTTTTTACCGTGTCCCGATGTCGATGAATCGGATCCAGCCTCTTGGCCCGAAGGTGCCTCTCATGGCAACGGTTGTAGTAATAAATATAAAAACCAATTGGGACGTTTACCTTGGCGGACGCTTGGAATACCTCCATTACGCGATGGTGCAGGAGAATGTTTATGGTATGCCGTCTCTGGTCTGTATAAAGGAGCTTCTACCGCCAAAGCCGATATGTTAAATGATGATAGCAGTGGATCTTTTAAAGTCGCCGTGGCGGATGGCAATGGTCATCAAGAGGTGATCGTTGGTGCTACTCCTAGCACTAGCAATAGAGCCACCGCTATTATTATTGCCCCAGGCAAAAGTTTAACGAGTAAAAATAGAACGACTTTAGCCACCGGGACCGAAATCTGTGGAGGGAATTATGATCCTCTAAATTATTTGGAAACAACACTCACTTCGTTTGCCAGCGCCCCCGACCAAGTTGATGAATTTCTAACTGTTCAAGATATTTTGGCGCAGGATAATAGCAAAACTCGTCCCATTAACGACCAAGTAGTTTATATCACACCTCAAGAAGTGTGGGAAGCAATTCGTAAACGCAGTGATTTTTATAAAAATATGAAATGTTTAACCCAAATCGCTACCCATTGTGTGGCCAACTATGTGACTAGCCATCCCAATTTTGCCGGTGGTGACCGACGATTACCCTGGGCCGCACCGTTAGCGTTGGCAGACTATCGCAAAGATAACGAATATGACGATGAAACTAATTTATTAGCTGGTCGCTTACCTAACCGTTTAGATTCTTCTAACAGCGCGATAGATACGAAAACGACCCCGACTCATTTACTGGTCAGTTTTGCCGCCGGCGAAAGTCGTTGCAATTTTAACAGCATTGCATCAAACCAGCTTACGGAATGCAAAAATACACCACTGAAAACTATAATCAATTGTGACCCTAATTCTACAGATCCAAATAAAATCATTTGGTGTAATGCCGCAAAAGCAGATTCTTCGTCGGCAAATAACTATTCGTATTTTTATTCGACTGAGGTTATAAAAAAATGTAATAAGGCCACTAATACCACTTCCTCCACCGAAGAAGACGGTAGCATCACCTTTACCGAAGACACCACCCTTGAAGACACCAGCCTTACCGAGGCCGAGAAAACGCAGTGTGATACTATTACGCAAATTAAAAGTAGCAATCGTGCAGTAAATATTTTTCCTATTTTCTGGCAAAATTGGAAAGACCATTTATTCTACGCCGTTGCGGCTGCTTACCAACCCAGTGCTTCGGCTATTCCAGTGGCATGTGATAACACACGATGTTTACAATTCGATGGAAAATATTGTGCCGCTATTGTTATGTTTGCAGGACCAGCATTGAGCCAACTTGGTCAAACTCGGTTGTCCCCACCGACGGATTCAGATGATAAGGCTAATCCTGCTAATTATTTGGAAGGTAACAATGCGGCTAGTACCATCTCAGCGAATGGAAGTGGGACTTATACTAAACAGCAAAAGTCTGATTCTGTTTTTAATGATATACTCTATTGTATTGAGGCTCCATAATTTTAGATTTGACAACTTTTCGAAAGTTGTCAAATCTTAGATTCGGATTAGATTTGACAACTTTTCGAAAGTTGTCAAATCTTAGATTCGGATTAGATTTGACAACTTTTCGAAAGTTGTC
>DZAL01000330.1 GCA_022729575.1 Thiomargarita sp. | reverse complement strand
ACTGACGAAGCCAAACCAGCCAAAGATGAAGTACCCGCGACTGACGAAGCCAAACCAGCCGAAGACGTGAAACCAGCGACTGACGAAGCTAAACCAGCCGAAACGGTTGCGCCGGCCACCGAAGGACCAAAATAATTGGAATAACTTTTTGAATAAGTTTGTGGTATAGCGATTAACCTCGAAGGAGAAAATTACCTTCGAGGTTTTTGTTTTTTCATTAATCATTAATTGGTAGGGTGCGTCCCACGCACCTTCTTAAGGCCCAAACTAAGAATTATGAAAATTATGATTCAGGAGGGCCAAATATTTTTCAGCGATCACACTCCAATCATAATGACCCAATACCGACTGTCGCCCCTGTTGCCCCAAACGTTCTCGTTCCAAATCATTTTTCCATAACCAATCAATCGCTTCCGCCAAGCGCTGGGCATTTTTTGGCGGCACAATTAAAGCCGTTTCCCCCGGTGTTAAAATATCCTGCATCGCCGGCAAATCGGTCGCAATCACCGCACATTCACACCCCAAGGCCTCTACTAAGACCAAACCAAAACCTTCGGTATCGCCATCGGCCGCCACGATCGAAGGAAAAATGACTATACTGGTCGTTTGATACCATCTGGGTAATTGTTGATTAGTCATCGCCCCTAAAAAAGACACTTGGGCCGGTAAATTAAGCGCAATCACTTGTTGTTTCAACAAATTTTCTTCGGCCCCAGACCCCACCACCGTCAACTGTAAAGTCGGATAACGAGAGCTAAGAAGAGGTAACGCGGCTAATAAATAAGATAATCCTTTCTTCTCGACTAAACGTCCGACAAACAATAACGAATAAGGTTGCCGTTGGCTACCCAGAGGAGGAGGTACAAAAGTTGTTTGTAAATCTACTCCCATCGAAATCACTTGAACTTTAGCCGCGGCGATTCCCAATTCCAGCACCTTTTCACGCATAGCGTGACTAACGACGGTAATGGCTTGAGAATGAGTCAGGACCAAGCGTTTCAGTGCTTTTCCGAGCGGATGGGATAAAGCAAATAAATCTCCCCCATGAGAAGTGCAAATAATAGGAGGAGAGTTTTTAAGAACAGGTTTCGCTAAAATCGCCACCAACCCTTGGGGAATAATCCAATGGGCATGAATGACCGCAAAGGATTGATTTCGCGCTAACCGAAGTAGTGCCAAAAATTCTGCCACCAAAAACAATGGGATGAGTAAATATCGCCATCGTTGTTGCTTCAAATTGGCCAAAATGCCCCCACCATAAGTTAAAGTTTGATACCGTTCAAAACAATAACGAAATCGAGTAATCTGAAGATTATCGTATTGCTCCTCCAACGCGGCTCCAGGGGCGTGAGGTGCTAAGACATGAACTTCATAATCCGTGGTTAAACGTTTACTCAATTCATAAACAAAAGGTGGCTCTTTATCTCCTGGCCAGCGTGGAAAAGTAGAAGTAAGTACTAACAAACGTGGTTTTTGCATAATGATTAAGGTTAAAATAGCAGGGATAACACCCCTTCGAGGGGTGTTATCCCTCAGAGCTCATTTGACAACTTTCGAAAAGTTGTCAAATCTTTAGCCGGTGGGAGGGGAGTACATTTAGAAGATTAGATTTGACAACTTTCGAAAAGTTGTCAAATCTTTAGCCGTTGAGTTAAAATTTAAGACTAAAAAAGGATAGAGACCATGTGGAAAGAAATTTTACCCAAGTTATACCGAAATCCATTAGGATTACTACAACGAGCAATTTATAAAGGTTTAATAGCGCCATTTAAATATGCTCAAGGTCACGATTACCAAGCCCAACGTTATTGGCAAGACCGTTTTTTAAAATATGGACCCACTTTGCAAGCGGTGGGTGACGAAGGATTATCGGAATCAGAGAATGCGCAAGAATATGCTCAAGCATATAATACCTTAATTCAACTCTGTTGGCAAGAGCAAATTGACTTGGCGCAAAGTCAGGTGTTAGAAATTGGTTGTGGTAGCGGTTTTTATACTCAATTATTCCATGACCAAGGAGTCAAAGATTATGTGGGTATAGACATCACCAATGTGTTATTTTCCTCCTTACAGACTAAATTCCCTACTTATCATTTTATTCAACAAGATGTAACCACCCAACTTATTAAAGTTGAACCACAATTTGATTTAGTAATAATGATTGATGTGATAGAGCATATTGTCACTCCGGAAAAATTAACTTTGGCGTTACAGAATTTGCAACGGTGTCTAAAACCAGCGGGGGTATTGATGCTGTGTCCAATTATGCCAAAACACCAAAAACGGCTATTTTATTTACATTTTTGGACGCTGGAAGATATTAAAATGGCTTTTTCAGAAAACTATCTATTTCGCCCTTTAGTCTCCTTTCGCCAACATCACCTATTGGTGATAAAAAATAGCTACCACCGCCAACCAGGATAATCGGTAATGACTACTCCAATCGCCTCTCCGCCTTCTCATAGTTATCGAAAATTTAAAAATTTCCTAGCGAAATTTCGTTATTGGCCGCTTCATCCGCAATGGTTAATCTATCGTCATGAAAGTCAATATTATCAACAACTCAGTGCTCAAATCCACGGTCGAGTGTTGGATCTAGGCTGTGCTAACCAAGTGATTAAAACTTATTTATCGCCGACCGTTGATTACTTCGGACTGGACTATTATCACACTGCTATTCATTGGTATGACACTCGTCCACAGTTTTATGCGAATGCGCAACAATTGCCGGTGCGCGATAATAGCATGGATACTGTGTTATTGCTAGATGTGTTAGAACATTTACCGGCACCTGAGCAATGCTTGGCCGAAATTGCCCGAGTGTTAAAACCACAAGGAATATTAATTTTAAAAGTGCCTTTTCTGTATCCCATTCACGATGCTCCCCTCGATTTTCATCGTTGGACCATCCATGGTCTACAACAACTGGCCGGTAAATATCAGTTGACCCTACGCCACCTCACGGCAGTAGGTAAACCTTTGGAAACCGCAGGATTGTTAGCCAATCTGGCTTTAAGTAAAATGCTGATCAACGAGTGGCAACAAGGTCATCTGTTCAGACTACTCGGCCTCCTCCTCCTCGTCCCATCAGCGATATTGAGCATCAATTTATCGGCTTGGCTACTCAGTCTCCTAAATTCCTCTGATGACTGGATGCCTCATAGTTATCGCTTGCGGTTAGAATGTACTAAACCCTCCTAACGGGTAGTCCCTCCAAACTAATGGAGGTGTTAACATTCAATGAGTTACCAAGGTTCAAAGTTTCCTAAACCTCAAAGGTTTAGG
>DZAL01000026.1 GCA_022729575.1 Thiomargarita sp. | reverse complement strand
AGGAAAGTTAGCACCTGGATTTTAATACCTCCATTAGTTGGTAGGGACTACCAAATTTATGCTTCACTTATGTTCCAGTTCCACGATTAATGCCACCACCTGTTTATTATGACTGACGGCGGTGAATCCTATTTCAGAAGGAGAATATTTGAGATTCTGACTAGCTACCAATTTATCACCCAGTACACGCTTAACTTTTTCGACCAACTTACCACTGGCTTGTTCTAGTTGCTGGCGGATTGCCTCTATATTGAGGACCTCCTTGGAATATAAAACACATAAAAAATCAGTCCCGCTACCTTGCATAGCCACATAATGGTCTTCGTCAGGATATGCGACCTCATTCTTTTGATAGAGGAGCGCAGGACTAATGCTTGATTCGTATGGAAATATAGGCGCAGTTTGGCCCGTGGTGGGGTCATATCCAAACGCATAGACATAAGCAGGATGATGGTTAGAAATATAGACTCTAAATCTGCTCCCGGCTGGATATGACTGTTGTATTTTATAATAGGTTTGCTCCACCAACTGAGCTGACATTTCACCACTGGCAGCTAATATCAAACGCAAGTTGCCAGATAAATCAGCAATGTTTGCTGGTGGCTGTTTAGATTTACCGATTAACTCAAAAGCATATTTGGTAAAATTAGCAAAATCTGCATATTTCACCCAAATATAGCCACCATTTCCCCAATCGGTTCCCCAACTATTTTGTAGTTCAAAAGCACCACCCTCGCGATTATCATTGTAACCAATCACCGTCATGGCATGTCCCGTATATGTCTGGTTGGAACTTTCAACCGGTTGCCAAATTTCCTCCTCCTCTGCTTCGTCAAACGAGTCTGGCGTATTCATCCCTATCACCACGGGCTTACCTTCAGCTAAACTTTTTTTGACCGCCCGAATTTTTAGATTATTGGTATCGTTTATCTTAAAGACGCGGTGATAGCCCGTAATCTTAAAGGGAACGGCTTTGGTATAAATGGCATCAGGAATCGTTCGAGGACAAGATTTATTAAACTCGCTGTATTTAGGCACCCCTTGCTTTACCATAACATCAAGCGCATTGCTAATCGAGGCACCGTCACTACAAGCGGAATCCTCCTCCTCTTTTATCAGGTTATAAATAAAACCCGGCGCAAACGCATTATTAGTAATCATAGTCTTCTCGGTCCACCCATTTTGCTGGGCTTCCAAAATGGTACGGGCCGCATAAGCCGTGGCCCAACCAACACAAGTGCCGTAGTCTCCCTGACTTTTGGGCACTGGAGCATATTTTTTGAGTGAAGCAGTGGCGGGCAGATTGTCATATAAACCACGAGTCAAAGTCGCTTGCAAAGGAATTTGATTATAGGCTTGGTCATTGAAAATTAAGCCCGTGGGATATTTTCTTTCAGCGAAGGTATTGAGGCTGAAAGTTGTTAGGGAGAGGATAATTAAGGTAATAATTGATTGTTTCATCATAATGTGTTTGCTATTCTTGGTCCAAATCTGAAGATTTGGACCCCAGTTCGTTTACCAGATTATTTGTTAAAATAAAAGTCTCCTTCAAAAGCTGCATTATACCAAGGAACTTGCGAACCTTGAGTTCTGTTCCGTACCTTGGCCAGCACTTGCTTAAAAACCTCTTCTAGCTTAAGTCCAGGCGTTTCCATGACCTTCAACAATTCCTCAGTATAAATACCATTGTTGCCCTCACCATCGGCGGTGACTGAACCTGGGGCGGTGGCAAAAGCTACCACCGTCCCATACGGTGCGGTCGGAGAAACTAAGCCTTGACTGCCTTGAGACCTAAAACTCCTTTCATAAGGATTATCACGACAAGCATCTAAGATGACAATGTTCATTCGATTATGAGCATTTTCCAAATTTGCTAATACGCGGCCCAGATTCACTGCTTCTAATTCTACTTCATTTTCTTGGCGAATATTCGCATCAATCGGTATCAAATAGTTTTCGCCTTTGACCTGTACACCATGCCCAGCAAAATAAAACAAACCTACGCCACCTCTAGCTGCCGCAATCTTGTCACCAAATTCATTGATAACTCGTTTCATGTCGTTTTGCCCCAGGTTAGTGTAAGACCGCACTTCAAATCCCAAGCGTCGCAATTTACTCGCCATCGCTTTGGCATCATTCGCCGGGTTACGCAATGGGGCACGGGCATAATCGCTATTCCCAATCACTAACGCGGTGCGTTTTTCCGAAGGTTTAGAATACACCGGTTTAAAGTTAATGGTTCTTTCCGCAGCAGTCTGGCCCGCCGCATTCCGTACCACAATTCTAATCTGATTGTTTCCTTCTTGCAAGGGCACCAGTTGTCCTAACGAAACATCACAACCACTTTTCACGACCTCCAATTTTCGTACCGGGTTACCAGTCAATAGGGTATTATTGACATAAATCCGAGCCTGTTCTACCAACGGACCACCGGTTTTAATACAAGCATTAATCATCACTCTACCCGTGGACAGGTTAGTGATAACATTGGCCGGATAAAGCCAGGTGATAACTGGCGAAGCCGAAGCCATAGTCGCAGGGACCGCCAGCCATTTTTTTATCTCCCCAAGCCAGACCTTTCGGGTATCTTGCCACTCTTCATCGATCGCCGCTTTTTTCAGGTAACTCTCAAATTCCAGTAACAGTTTGGCGACTTGACTCATGGTAGTGGCCTGGCCTCCTTCCGCCATCCAACCATCCCGGCGGGTTTCCCACTGGTCGGTGACTGCTTCCCAGGTGATATTAGTTTCCAATTCTAACAACAAGTTAGCAATCACTTGCGGTTGCTTGGCTTGCTGACATTCCTGTTCCCAACTTTCATAGCGATCATCCCACTCTTCATTCCAGGCCTCGTCATTCAGATTGGATTCCAATTCCAACAGCAAGTTATTCAAACTCATGGTAGTGGCGGTAGCGGCTGGTGGTGAGAACCAACCAAGCAACAACCAAGTAACTATCCATAAAATTTGAGGACGATATAGATTAGGTGTCTTTATCGGTGTAATCATATTTTCTCCTTTAGTAAGTAAGAATGAATTTTAGAAGTATTCATCGATATAAATCAAAGAAAGGTCAATCTATCAAAACGATTTCTACCATTTTAAAGCATCAGTTTTGGAAGTCAAGTGATCGAGACCCTTGACGTATTGAAAATTTCAAGGGTCTCTTGACCACCATCATTTCACCCGCGCTAACACTTCCTTATAGAAGCGAGAATGGTTTTTTTAATAGTTTCTTACCATAGACCTTGTAGGTTTTGAAAACCTACGAGGTCTTCATTAAGAATTAATTCTCGCCTCTATAAAATTCTTCAAAAAGTGGTAGTTCCTACCAACTAATGGAGGTATTAAAATCCAGGTGCTAACTTTCCTAAACCTTACCAGTTTTAGGTTTCCTAAACCTCACCGGTTGAGGAAACCTCGGCGATTCTAAGTTTCCTAAACCTCAAAGGTTTAGGAAACTTTGAGCTTTGATAACTCATTGAATGTTAACATCTCCATTGGTTTGGAGTGACTACCCAGATTTATACTCCAAAGTTGTAATCTTGGCCTAACTTAATAGCATTGACGGTTAAGTCCACCACACATCAACCATTAAACTATCCTTCCGATAATGCCAAAATTACCTTATGTGCAACACCATCTAATCCGTGGTTATTCAACCGACGCGGAGTCCCAACACACGTTTTGGGACGACACACAACCGACGCGGAGTCCCAACACACGTTTTGGGACGACACACGCGGGGCCCAAAACGTATTGGGACTCCGCATCAATAACCATGGTCGTCCCAAAACCTGTGTTGGGACTCCGCATTCAACAACCATGGTCGTCCCAAAACCTGTGTTGGGACTCCGCACTCAATAATCATTGATTAAATGGTGTTGCACACAAGGTCAAAATTTTTTACTCACGTATTCTTGCAAAAATTCTTGCAAAAAAAAAACAGTATTATAATTATTGAAAGTCACTAAATCACCAGTAAAAAATCAATATTATCATTTTTTATTATAGGCTTTTCAATGAACTTTTGACTTTTAAATGGTAAATTTTATGTTGTAATTATACAACTAAAATTATTATTAATTTATATTTACTTATTATTTACCTAGGAGAAAGCCATGCAAAAAACTTTAGTAGTAAGACTATTCAGTCTTTCATTGCTGCTCGTACCTATCTGTCAAGCAGAAACGCCATCAACGAAAGATTCCACCGCCAATTCACCACCTTCGACGGTGGAATCGTCAGAGATGTCATCGTCGACCAAAACCGATTCTGCGGCAACCAAAGAGGCCTGGCAACCTCAGACCCCGCCTAAAGAATCGGAGAAGCCCAAAGACCAAAGCGTGGTCCCCAAAAAAGAGGCTTGGCAACCCCCAACTCTGCCTAAAGAAGCCGAGAAGCCCAAAGAGTCCGAGAAACCCAAGGATCCTAAGATGACGGTGCAGAGTTTTTTCGGTGCCGAAGTCTATCAAATCCTCTCTTCCCCAGAACGTGTGGAAAGTTTTCGCATGTTTCCAGAGCCGGCCAGTAAAGAGGTGCCGGTAAATAAACAATTGGCGGGTTTTCCGATTGAAAAAATCGGCCCTCTACTGACCAATGACCAGATAAAAACGTTCCAAACTTTGGTGTTATCAGACCGTAGTTATTTGTTTGAGGTGGAGAAACGTTGTTTCTTCCGCCCCGATACGGGACTACGATTCACCAAAGGCCAAAACACGGTTGAGATTCTCTTGTCCTATTCCTGCGATTTGTGGCAATTCAGCGCTCAAGGAAACACTAAAACCGAAGATTTCGATCCGGTCAAAATTGAATTAATCAACTTTCGTCAATCGTTATTTTCACCCAAACCCTAAGAGGTAACCTTATTATGATGAGCAACCGACATTTAACAATCGGGTTAATCACCCTGTGGCTATGGTTTCCCACCAGTGGGCTAACCGCCACCCTTCATGCGATTCTAGTAGGAGATACCAATGACCCAAGTATTGGCCGTAGTGTCGAAACTGATTTAGCAAATTTCAACAAACTGTTGCGGTCCATTGAAGAGAACACCGGGCTGGCCGTGCAAAAAATCACGATAACTGGTGGTGAATTAGGACGAGGTAAGGGACGTGATACCGTCCTCCAAAAATTGCAAAATCTGACGGTGGCTGGTGGACAGGACCTGGTGATTTTTTTGTACTCTGGTCATGGTGGCCGAATGTCAACCAAACAGACTAAATGGCCATCTTTGGGGGTTGAAGGCGTTTCCACCAGTCCTGACCGATTGTTGGATTTAGACCTGGTATTTGACGAATTGCAAAAGAAAGCGCCACGCTTATTGATAGTCCTCGCTGATGCTTGCAACAGTGTGATTGATGCCCAACGGTCTTTTGAAAAGAATACGGAACAAGCGGAAAGCTATCGCAAATTGTTTTTAGGTTACCAAGGCACCGTTATTGCTTCCAGTTCCAAAATGGGTCAATATTCTTATGGCAACCCAGAAATTGGCGGCTTCTTCATTCGTCAATTGTTAGACAGTTTGAACAAAAACTTAGCCACCACCAATCCTACTTGGGAAGGTCTGATGAAGGATGCCACTCAGAGTATTTCAATATCAGGTTCCAAGCAGAAAGTTCAAATTCCCCAAGCGGAGGTTAAAGTGGAGCCCGCCAAGATGCCCACCGGTCATACTCCACCTCAACCACCACCGATTGATCCTAGCCCCATCCAGCCAGAAGGAGAAATAGAACGTTCCAAATCTGAACCTACGGGCGGGACTTGTCAAACGGGTCATTATTATCAGAAGGCGGGGATGGAATGTTGTCAAGACGAAAGTAGTGGGAAGGAACTTTGTACGAAATAATGAAAAAGCCAAAATTTGACAACTTTAAAAAAGTTGTCAAATTTAAAGTTGTCGAAAATCGGAAAATTTGACAACTTTAAAAAAGTTGTCAAATTGGTCACCAATTGGTCACCAATTGGTCACCAATTGGTCACCAATCTAAGAGGAAAAAATATGACTATTCCCAAATCATTAGCGTGGTGTTGGTTGCTCCTGTGCGGATTATTCCCCCAGATACTGCCAGCCGCCACGTTGCACGCGATTCTGGTCGCTGATACCAACGACTACTTGATTGGTGATAGCACCAAACAAGATTTGCGTAACCTAGAGAATTTGGTTAACCGGATTTCTCAGCAAACGGGATTAACCTTACAAAGTGTCTCGTTGGAGGGGGAACAATTTACTCAGGCACAAGTGGAATCAGCCCTAGATAAATTGACGGTGGCCAATGACGATGTGGTGATTTTTTACTATTCTGGACATGGGGGACGGGCGTTAAACAAAACGACTCGGTGGCCCTCTTTGGCACTCAATAAAAAGGCGACTGGTGCCAATTCACTGTTCGATTTTGATAACATCATCGAACGTCTCCAACAACAACGACCCCGTTTGGTTTTGGCTATTGCCGATGCGTGTAACGATGTGGTGCCGCCCCCTAAAGACCGGGGGATACCAAAAATCGGGGAATATCGTGAACTGTTTTTGAATTACCAAGGTCATCTGATTTTTGCCAGTTCTAAACCCGGCCAAAAATCGGCGGGCACCATAAAAGGAGGATACTTTACTAACGTATGGTTAGCCAGTTTAAATAGCGAAACCACCTGGGAAAGAATTATCAAACGGTCAACTGTTCAAATTGCTACAGGGGAAGGCAAAGTACAAACGCCGCAAGTTATCTTCGATATTAAACCGGTAGGAGCCTCCCCTTCCCCTCCCCCCTCAACTTCTCAGTTGTCTAACCCATCTTTACGGTTAACGGTGTTACCAGGGAATGAAGTGAGTAGCGGTGAAGTGTTACGAGTGCAAGTGCAAAGTGCAAAGGCAGGACAATTAGTGGTTTGGGAACTTGACCACACCGGCCAGTTAACTCAGATTATCCCGCAAGCCGGGGAAAAACGTCTGATTAAGGCCGGTCAAACGGTAACGATTCCTGAAAATGTTTATGCCGGTTTCCAATTGGTGGCGGGAAATACACCGGGTCGGAATTTATTTATAGCCGTGGTGGTAGAAGGCCGGGCCACGCAGTTACCTAACCCCCAGACCCCCCTCACCGAATCGCAACTACGTGAGTTATTAACACAACGGCTGGGGACGAATCGGTGGGTGATGGCGACGGTGGAATATGAAGTGAAGTGAGGGGGCGGAGAAACTTAGTTTCTTTGAACAAGGGATAACACCCCTTCGAGGGGTGTTATCCCTGCCTTCCTGTCGCTATGAAGTATAACATCAATCTCAACAAATCAGAGGCAATAATCATGAAGAAAATGACATTATTACTGTTTTTAATGGGTATGTTTTTTAACCCAAACCTCCAGGCTCAGTCATTCCTGCATACCACTGCGTATGAGTCTCAGCCGGAATGGCAGAAAGTCCAGGGCAAAGCGGACCAGGCAATGGTACGCAAGCAATGGCAAACGGCGGCCAATCTTTACAATCAGGCTTTGAATTTTATCGATGACCCCGAAGTGACTCCTCAAGTCCCCGCAGAAATGGAAATTAAACGGTTGCTGGATAATTTGGCCAAAGCACAACTGTTGGCTACCGAGTTTGGTAATTCGACACGAAGTGTTCTCAATTGCGATACCATGCTCCGTCGTCAAGTTCGTGGTATTCAGGTGAACAAACATTCGATACCCGTCCAATTTCAATTTGGGAAAGTCACTTTCAGTGATAGAGGTCAACAGGTCGCTAAACAACTGGTCAGTTGTCTGAAACAACAGGAGATTCCGATGATTAAGTTGATTGGTCATACCGATGCCGCCGGCGACCCGCAAACCAACCTAGTGTTGTCTAAAAAACGTGCTACTGCGTTGGAAAGTTATTTAAAAGGAAGAGGCATCAGCAGCACTATTCTTACGGAGGGCAAGGGAGAAGAAGCACCGATTCCCATCGACAATCCTGACCTTTACTCTCCCGCTGAAATTGATGCCATGAATCGGCGAGTAGAAATTATTACTGAATAATAGGGTCCTCCATATCATCTGGAGCGCAATAAGAATTATTGCGCCGTTGCTACGCAACGCAGTGGGCAATAATTCTTATTGCACTCCAGAGTGAATCGTACCTGTTTGGAGGAATATTACTATATGAGGTATTTTATGAAAACCACAATGTTATTTGTGAGTATGATGGCTACCCTTGGACTCATTGGTACTGGATGTAACCAAATCAAAGAAAACTCCATTCCCGAACCGTCTCGGTCCAGGGGGGGTTATTCCAAGGACGCTGTTGCACCCTCTCCTGCGGACCAGACACACTCTTTCCTGTCGAAAGGCAAGGTGATGGGTGAGGTCACAGGAAAGCGGTATGCCTTGATAATTGGCAATGCCAAATATGACGATGAAAACTGGAAGGTGTTAGATAATTCGGTCAATGATGCCACCGATATAAGAAGTTCTTTGGAATCTCTAGGAGGAGATAAACGATTTACGGTAGTGTCCTTTTTGACTAATGTGAGTCATCAACAAATGGGGGAAGCTATCGATAAGTTTGTCCAAACCCTCCAACAAGATTCCAACAGCGTTGGCTTGTTCTATTACGCAGGCCATGGGGTACAGATTGATGATAGAACAACGGGTAGCAAGAATTATCTGATTCCTACCGATGTTCATAGCACCAGTGAAGCGGAGGTGAAATATAACGCCCTGGCCGTTGATGAGGTGCTAGAACGTATGAACGAAGCGGGCAATCAGTTCAACATTGTTATTTTAGATGCGTGTCGACAAAAGGGTGGATTGACGAGAGGAACACGGGGAGTTGACCGTGGGGGATTGGCCGCTACACCTAATTCAAAGGGGGCTATTGTGATTTTCCCTACGCAACCCGAAACGGTAGCCCAAGATGGTACAGGTCGGAATGGTACTTTTACCAAACATTTACTGACTTCTATCCAAGAAGATGGCCATTTGTCTTTGGCTGACATGTTGACTAATGTGCGCCAACGTGTGTCCAACGCAACCAATGGAGAACAAGTGCCGCAAAATTACGATTCTACCATGGGCAAGTTTTGTTTCTTGGGTTGTCAAGATGTGCAGGCACAACAAGCCCAGCAACGGGCTGAGGAGGCAGTAAAGCAGGCAAGAGAAGCACAACAACGGGCCGAACAGGCATTGAGAGATGCGCAATTGAAAATTCAACAAGTTCCCAGTGCAGGGATGGGAGGTGAGGCAAATCGCCAAATCGAAGAAGCCAATCGACGCGCCAAAGAAGCTGAAATAGCAGCACAACGCGCCCGTGAGGAAGCAAGATTGGCCCAAGAAAAAGCAAGAAAATCAACCAAGGATAGTCGTGAAGAAATGGAAATACCACCGTCATTCTAACTTTAGAAACCGAGTTTAGAAACCGAGTTTTTTGAAAAAACTCGGTTTCTCTTCAACAACCAACAAGAGGAACACACCATGCTAAAAATCGTTATTCATGTCGCGTTTGCGATTATTGCCAGTAGCTACTTAATTTGGAGTAGCGTCAACGCGGAAGAAACTTTGTCCGCAACTCAGTCCCCAGAGGCTGTGGAAGGGGAATCTACCCAACCCTTCCTAAGTTCTGCCTCTGACTCTCACTTTGAAAAGGACTTTAGTGCTTCGGTGGGGGTAAAAATGTGGATGAATCAGTGGAATTTGCCTGATGCTATGATAGGGAATAATGGTCAAAAATCTATTATGTCCTACACTTCTGGGACCGAGATTACCATTATTCCTGTACTTAGTATGAGAACTAAAAACTGGTTAGTGTCTGGTAGCTACTTTACCAAAACCGAGTACGGTTTTGAGACACAGACAATAGGTGTTCAGCTCGATACTGGTGTTGTTCTCCCTTTGGATATATTATTAAAGGATGAACGCACCGAATGGGATATTAATACAGGATATTATCTCCATAAGCATCTGCTGGTGACAGCAGGTTACAAGGGAATCAAAAGAATTGCTGAAGTGACTGGAAAAATATCAGACTTTCCTGCCGGAACGGCACTCAAAATAAATACCAAATCCTCCGGACCCACTCTAGGAATCGCCGGTGTCGTCCCCTTGCAAGGACGTTTTGGTCTCTATGGCAACTTTGCTTATGGACGGCTAGGGAACGGGGATAAGGACCCCGCCGACTACTATCTAGGTGATATGGGTCTCTTATACTCTTTCAAGATAGCCAAAGTAATTGACGCGGCCACTGTCAGCTTGGGGTATCGCTTCCAGAGTTTATACTACAAGGGCATCAATGAACTAGAAATGCGCGATGGCACGGAAGGATTTGCCCTGACCCTCACCGCCTCCTTTTAAGCACACCGGCAAAGGCTTGACCAAGGACGAGGTTTAAGCCGTTGTTTAAAGGGAGGTGAATAACTATGAAGAATTTTTTGGTGTTTCTCCTGCTCAGTCTGTTGAGTGGTTGCACTATTCAAATCTTCTCTGCGGATGACAAGTTGCCAACCAAGGAACGGTTGGCACCACTGCCACCGGCACAATGTTTGGAGTCTCTCAAAACTTTACAAGAGGAGGTAAAAAGATTACAGACACAAAATACGTTTCTTCAGGCGAATAAACCGGAGACTGAAGAAATGTTTTTGCCACCGGCATTTTAAGGTGGTGATACTTCACCACGGTCCAGACTCCAGGTCCAGGAGTACAAAGCGGGGCTTTGTACTCCTGGTTTAGACCTGGTTTAGACCTGGTTTAGATGAGTTGAATTAAATTTTGGTCGGCAAATATAGTAATACTCACCTACTGTTGTACTTTTCGAGGGATAACACCCCTTCGAGGGGTGTTATCCCTGCTGGCTGGCCAAACTCATTATGGGACAACTGGATAAGGATATTACTATAAACACTTGCCCACCCTACACTACTCAATTTTACAAGGAGAAATTTATTATGTCAACCATGGCCATTACGCGGCTATTTCATATTCAATGTTGGTCTCCGCCCAAGGGATTAAACGTGGGTGGGGTGTTAGTGGCTTTAATTGCTACAGTAATGCTATTGGCAAGTTGTGCCACGATTGTTGGCAGTCCAACACAACCAATCACCATCAACAGCGTCCCTAGTTCTGCCAAAGTGGTCGTTACCGATGAAAAAAATGTGGTGGCTTTTCAAGGTGAAACTCCAGCCTCGGTGACCTTAAAAAAGAGTGATGGTAGCTATTTTGGTGGAAAAACCTTCAAAGTTGAAATTTCCAAAGAAGGTTATCAAACACAGATTGTAGTCGTTGACAGTCATCCGAATGGTTGGTACCTTGCGGGTAATTTGTTGTTCGGTAGTTTGATTGGTTGGCTAATTATTGACCCCCTCAATGGTGGGATGTACACCTTAAGTCCAGACCAGGTCAACGCTTCGTTGGCAGGAGGTTCTACAAGTCACTTTCAATGGCAAGAAGGAAGTCTGGCTATCTTGTTGTTAGAAGATGTACCGTCTTCGCTTCGAGATAAGATGGTGAAAGTAAGTAGCAAGTAGATTTTTCCGGTTCGCAAAATACGTTTCTTCAGGCGAATAAACCGGAGACTGAGGAAATGTTTTTGCCGCCGGCATTTTGAGGTGATATTTCACCACGCTCCAGGTCCAGGAGTACCAAGCGGAGCTTTGTACAAAGCTCCGCTTGGTACTCCTGGTTTAATTAAGCTTTGTACAAAGCTCCGCTTTGTACTCCTGGTTTAACTGACCACACTGACTTTAGTTTCAATGGCATAGAGGAAAAACAAATGATGAAAAGATATGTTGTTCGAGTGACGTTATTCGGATTGATTTTAGCCATGATGGTTGGCTGTGCTTCTACCCCAGTGGCTAGTGATGCCACACCTGGGACGGTGTTTGAACAACCCATCGTGCAAGTGCAGAAGGCCGCAGTGGATGCACTGGTCGTAACTGGTTTTGATGTCGCCAAACAAGAACTTACCTACGTTGAAGGTTTTCGTCCTCGCAAGATTGGCTTGTTTGTCGGATCCGGCGGGGAAACCGTAGGTATCTGGTTAACTGAACAAGGACCAAACCAGACCGCGGTCAAAGTGGATACCGCCAGATCCTTGGCTGGCATTGTTGGACAGAAGATTTGGAATACCGATATTATGAATGAAATGACCAAATCGCTTACCAAGTAACGAGAGGGACTGGATTATGAAGAAGACTATTCTTAGTGCCTTAGTGTTATGTTTGGTGGCTTTACTTACCATATCATGTGCTAGTACGCAAAGTCGTTACTCAATGCTTGTGGCAGATTCGTATTCTGCCAAACCTGAAGGGTACGACATCCAGACCTTCTATGATGATGACACACCCCAACGGCCGTTCCTCAAAATATCGCGCCTTGATGTCCATTTAGAGAAGACCCATTTCATCGGCTCATCTCTTAATGATGCTCTGCCCGATTTGAAGAAACAAGCTCGTTTATCAGGTGCCGATGCTATCATCGATATTAAAGAGAGTTCTTCCATGGTCGGAGAAACCAAAATTTATCACGTTACGGCTACTGGAATCCGTTACACACAGTGAGTTCGCGTAGGGTGTATAAGCGGAAGCGTCATACACCATTAAAGTCGCTGAAGAAGAAAGTGGATGACGGTTTACGCCTTATCCGACCTACGCGGGCTACTCATCACAGTTTGCGTGCTAACAAGCTAATTCCAGCTAGGCCAGGAGTACAAAGCGGAGCTTTGTACAAAGCTCCGCTTTGTACTCCTGGTTTAGATTCCTGGTTTAGATTCCTGGTTTAGACGAGTTGAATTAAATGTCAGAATTTTCGGAATGGGTTAAGTGTTATGCTGTTCGTTCTTAAATCCGGATTATGACCGTTTGTCGGAGCGGTGAGAGGAGTGTCTCTGGAAGAAAATATTCATGGTATTCAGTAATTCATGATGATAGAATAACTGAGATACTTCCATCAACTTTTACAACCACAAACCGGAGTGATAATATGGTAACTTTTGAAGAATTTGCTAACCTCGTGAACTTGATTAAACACAATCAACAAGTGTCCGCGGAAGACATCGTGCATGAGTATCAAGACTGGTCTTCCAGTGAGGGCGAAACCTTTATCAAGGTGGATGAAGATCGCCAGATGTTCGAAGTCAACCACGAGTTTCAGTTGCGTTATTTGGGCCAAGGACTACGAGGCTTTGGGGCGTTTCAACACGACCCCACGTTGGGCAAGTTATTTGATGACATAGAACGGCAACGCGATTCGCAACTGGGGTAATCAATTATGTGGCTTTGGGATTCCAACATGGTGAGAGCTTTTTGGGAAAAAAAGCCTCTCATTCTTCTTGAACATGTAAAACGAGTATCTCACTCAGACATTGCGCTACCTTCCGTGGTGGTGGCAGAAATCTTAGGGGGACGTTGCGATTTCGCTCGCAAGGCTTCCCCTGAAGAGGCGCCTTGGGCACATCGTCAACTACTAGAGACACAGAAACTCTTAGCGGAGTTTGAGGTAGTGGTGTTTGATGAACGATGCGCTGAAGTCCTGAAACAGCTTAAACAACATCATAAAGCGCATAAGCGTCATGCCGATATGATGATAGCGGCGATGGCGAAAGCGGGTAATCACATTGTAGTGACTCGCAATACCAAAGACTTTAAGTTATTCCTGCCCCATCATCAACTAGCAAATTGGATTGATGACCAATAGGTTTACTTCGTCACCACGCTCCAGGTCCAGGAGTACCAAGCGGAGCTTTGTACAAAGCTCCGCTTGGTACTCTTGGTTAATATGGGAAATTGGGCTTCTTTCCAGAGGCTCAATTCCCGATTAATGTTGACAATTTCACCCCAATCACTTACCATAATGGTTCGGAACTTTTTTAGAAAGCAGGTGAACCTAATGGAAACACTTTACCACTCGTTATCCGTACCCGCAAACCACCAAATCAGTTTGACTTTACCTCACCATATTCCAGTGGGAGACATTGAAATGGTGTTAGTCATTCATCCCAAGCCCGCTTCTCAGAATTTAACCAGAGAAGAAACTTTGCGCAAATTAGTTGGTCAACTTAAGCAATCTCCGTCGTTATACCCCGACGCTCACGAGACACCACAAGAGTTACCGCCGATTACAAGCTCTTTAGCCAGGTAGGGTGGGCAACGCGATTTACCGTTGCCCACCAAATCCCATCAATAGTAAACTACTCTGGCTCACCTTACGCAATTTTGTTTGTCAGAATCAGAATTTTCAGAATTTTCAGAATTTTCAGAATGTAATATTAATGTAATATTATTGATTGGCCTATTCTGTTAATAAATTCGGTAAATTCTGATTCTGACAAATGCGTAACATTGAGATGTTTACACAGAAAAATTTTTTATTTAAAATAATTGTAATACAAAAAAAAAGCGTATAATGCAAGATTTATATGGTTGAAAATTTTTTCAATCCTACTTTGGGTAATACAATTACTTTTTATCAACTTAATCTTGAGGAGAAATTTTGTGAAATTGAAATCAAAATCCATCTTAACCAGCCTCGTGTGGTTAACCACCACCTTGGTCGGGGTGCCGCTGGTGTCATTGGCGGCGGAAGTGACTGAAGACGAAGCAACAAATATTGCCAAAGGTTTCGTCCGTTTTCAAGGAGAGCAAGGAGGTTTTACCCAGTGGGTCGGTGCCACGGTACCTAAAGTGGAGAAGATTTATAGCTCCAATGACATTATCATGGCCTATGAAGCGGCGGTGACGACAGCCGATGGCCAGCCGGCGGGTTATGTGATGGTGAATGCCCGTAAAGGGGGTGGGGTGGCACCAGTATTTTCACCAGAGGGAGAAGCCATCACGACAGAGTTGAATAATTACTACAACGGCTTATTGAATGCCTTGGAAGGAATCAAAACCAATCTGGGATTGACTAAAATCGCCGTGACCGAACATGTCATTTTAGGCAAACCACCGGTCGCGTTTGCGATTGGGATTAAATTGTCCAATTTGGATGAATTGGCCCCCTACCCAGATTTAGTCAATTTTTTTGATGCACTCCCTGAACAAGATGGGTGGTATATCTTCAGTAATGCGCCAGAGAATCTTGACCAAGACTATCACTATGACGAGACGATGGAAGACCCAGAAGCGAGAGGGTTGAGTGCTTGTGAAAGCAAAGCGTTGGAAGATAAGTTGTCGGAAGAAGATAGTTTCCGACAAGCGTTAGCGAGCCAGGATTTTTCTGGAGAAACCTTCATTGAAGAGAGTTCTGCTAGTGTTTCTAAAGCGGATGATAAGGGGGCTTGGCAAATTGGAGGGTATTTCTCACCCTATAATCAAGAGAATTATCCTTGGGCCAAAGGAGGAACTATCAATGGAATGTGTGTAGCAGGATGTGGCCCGGTCGCTTGGGCAATTGTGTTGGATTACTGGGATAGATATGGTTATCCCAATTTAGTTCCTAATGGAGATGCTCATTACGATTACCGCGACTCCTCGGTGAGATGGATGATCAATGAGTTACGAGGTCTGCTTGGAACAAGTTGTAGAACTGGTGGCAGCTCTGGCACGCTTGCTAGCACTTCTACTCGTTACATGGACCGCGCCACGTATTTCACACAATGGCGAGGTTACAACTTTAAGTCGTCAACCCTGTACTATAATTTGTGGTCAAACCTCATAGCCTCAGTGAATAACGGTTGGCCGGCCATTGCCGTGGTCGATTCCAAAGAGTTACGCCAGGGAGGATACAATACCGGCAATCCCAATCATTACGTGATTGTAGATTATTACAACGACCGTAATGGAACACAATGCGATTATTTTTGTGTGAAAACGGGCTGGGGTTCCAGCCGCTCCGCTTGTGTCTGGAGCGATAATTTATATGGCCTAACGGTAATCCAACCCAGCAACTAACCTGATAAGTAGGAGTCCAAGACATGTCTTGGACTCCAACCATAAGGAACTTCACCATGAAATCTAAAACTTTCCTACTCTATTTATTACTCACTACCTTGCTACCTATCAACGCGGCAGCGGTCTATGACACCCTTTCCATAGACATCACCCCCACGGCCAACGACGTTCAATTTTGCTTCAATCCAAATTATTCGTTATTTGGTCACACCTATCTCGCTATTCAAACGGGTAACGATTTTTTCTTCCTCTCTTCAACCGAAAATGGTCTTAACTTAGCACCTTGGCTCCCTGAGAACGAACCGCCGATTTTTTTAGAAGGACGCAGTAAAGCCGTTTGTTTAGGCCCTTACTCCAAAGAATCTCTGCAAGGGATTTCCGTGTATGCCGGCGTTGGCGTGACCTTAGTCGACCTCTTGAACACGGGCAACTACGCCAAAATTTTTGATGGTGTTTCCACCTTACCGCAACCGACGAAAGACTGGACCGTGATGGTTTACGCGGTCGGCTCGGATTTGGAATCCTCCTCAAAACACTGGGCCAGCCGAGATATTGTCGAAATGCTCAAAGGCAGCACTACCAGCGTGACTGATGCCATCAATGTGGTAGTGACTACGGGCGGTTCACAACGCTATGGCTGGAATACCGTCAAACGCCTGTTCATTCACAACGGTTCACAAGAGGTCCTAGCCGATTTAGGCCCACAAAGTATGGCTACTCCCCAAGCCTTAAGCGACTTTGTGCAATATGCCCAAACTAATTTTCCGGCCCAGCACTATGCCCTTATCCTCTGGAATCACGGTGGTGGCACCCTCGGTTATGGTAAAGACCTGTCAACTGCCGGCAAAGGCCACATTATGAGCTTAACCGAGTTATCCCAAGCCTATCAAACCATTCGTCAACATACGGATAAACCCCTGGATATTGTCGTCTATGATGCGTGTTTGATGTCCTCCATAGAAGTGGCTGAAATCACTTCTACCATCACTAATGTCATGGCTGGGTCGGCGGAATTAGAACCTGGCCATGGACTCAATTACGAGCATCTCCTAAAAACGATTATCGAAACTCCACCCGCAGACGGAATAACTTTTGGAAAAATCGCTAAAACCGGCTACTTGCAACAAAGCCAAGCACAAAACACTTTCAACACTTCCCAAATCACGTACAGCGTCCTTGACCTCACCCAACTACCACAGTTATGGGAAACTTTTGGTCAGTTTGCGACCGAATTGAAAACCGTATTTACCGACAGCGGATTCTTAACTACCGAAATGTTAAGTCAAGGTATCATTCGTGCCCCTGGCTACCCCGTCAAAGAAACCGGTAGATTATTGCGTTCATTGGACGAGCAAAAAAATATTCGTATTGACCTCTACAATGTCCTGCAAACCGTTTCCCCAGATGAAGAGTTTAAGCAATTAAAATCTTACGCTGAGGAGCTACAAACGTCCTTGCAACAACTGGTAGTGGATTACGAAACCAACGACCGAGTCAAAGCGATTAATCCCGAAGCTGGGCGTATCAGTTTAGACATTGGTAGCGAAAAGCCCTACTTATCGCTGCTACCGGCAGCCTATACCCAACTCAGCGAAGCGTTGGACCTCTACAATCAAAAACGTCAAGCTGATACCTCCAAACCCACGGGAGAATTTGTTTGTCCAGGAGGACTAATTTGTGCGGATGCGAAATGGTGGAACTTAAAAGCCGATGAAGTCATCAATCTTGACGGCTATTACGGGCAACAAGCGGAACAAGGCGTAGAGGTCTATTTGATAAAACCACTCTACCGCTATCAACCCTTAGCACAAACTTTGGAAATCGGAGTCAATGGCCAGGAAGCCTGTCAATATCAACTGTGCGTCAGTGACACCGAATGCAGCAACCTCACTGTGACGGAAAACCAAGGATTATGGTTAGCCGACGTGGTATACAACGACCTGCCCGCTATTCTCACGCTCTGCCAAGAAGATAATGCGACTTGGAAAGCATGTAGTGTCCTCCCCCAACAAGGCAGTGTTTGGGGCCGTGATGGCCCCTTATCCGCGGGCGATACAGTCACGCCCACGGTACTTCATTTGCAAGATGGAGAACTGACACAGCAACCCAGTCCCTCACTGGTAGTCGGTGACATGGTACCCGTTGTCAAGCAAATCTGTGACATGCAAACCGCCGTTATCACAGCCAGTTACTTTGGTAACAACTACAAACAGCAATTTGAACGGTTGTGCGATAAAGGGGATTGTGTGTGTAAAGAGAATGACAAAAATGAAAGTTGCATTACTACTGCAAATCAGTTTAGAGCGGGCGTGCGGATTGAGGTTTTTTAAATCATTACCGGAGTCCAAAACATGTTTTGGACTCCTTAAACTATCTTTATGAGGTTATAAAATGCGTTTAATTCAGTTATTGGTCAGTATAGTATGGTTGCTGGTTTTTTCGATGACACAAGCCACTGATTTGGTGTTGAATCCGACGACACCGACTGTGGAAATTAATAAAACCATTGTATTGTCGGTGCAAGGGGCGGTGGGCAAGGTAGAATGGACTGTGGGTAAAGGCAAGATTCAAGGCGAAGGAAATCAGGTGATTTATGTTGCGCCAGAACAAACAGGGTTCGTTGTGGTCACAGTCTTGGATAGCGAAGGTAATTATGCAGCGGTCAGGGTGGTTATCACGCCACCCAGTGATTTTTCGTTGGAGAATGCGCAGTGGGATAAGATATTTACCAGTCGCGATATCATTCAAGCCTTGTTGCTATCAGAGGATGGTAAGACGTTGTGGGTAGGAACAAACGGAGGACTCGAAAAATGGGATACAGAAACGACTGAACTCAAAAGAGTCTTCACAGAATCAGATGGCTTACCAAATAGCGATATTACAGACATTGTTAATGACAACAACGGTTTGTGGATAATAGCCGGAGGCTACTCAGAACCTATTAATTTGTCTCATTTAAGTTATGAAGGTAAATTGTTATTTTCTTATAAGTTACCTTTGAACACTACTATTACTTCTATCATCAATGATGACAAAGGAGGGGTATGGGTAGGAACATTAGATGGCCTAATCCATATCCATCTTGATGGTAACTACAAATCAACAGTTTACAGAACATCTAATTCAGAAATACCAGATAATTCAATCAACTCATTGATAAAGGACGGATTAAGCGGATTATGGGTAGGTACCTCGAAAGGTCTGGTTCATATTGATAGTAACTACCGGTGGATAACTTACAATACTTCCAACTCAAATATACCAGAAAACTCAATCAGTACCTTGGCTAAAGACGAGGCGAATGGACTATGGATAGGAACTGCTAACAACTTTTTGGCATACTTTGATGGTAAAACATGGACGGTTACTCATAGTGAGTATCCGATAATACGTATTATCAGCGACAGGCAAGAAGATTTATGGTTATTATTCCCTTATGATGATAGCCAGTATGTTGGTGTTTTAGGTCATTACCGTAATCGTGAGTGGGCCTTTTCTAAGGAGCTAAATCTTGAGGAACCCAACATTATAAAAAATGTTTGGGAGGACACTGACCGTATCATTAGTGACGGTAATGGTGGTATATGGATCGGCACAGGTTCTATTCATTTTTCCCCTGGTAGCTATATGGGAGAGTATGTTGAATCTGGGAGACTAATTCATGTAGACTCACAGAACAAAACATCATTCTTCGAGAATCCATATGGAGTAGTATTCGATAATCCATATGGAGTATCAGATACCTCCTATCTCGTTTATGATATTGTAAACGATCATCATACCGATGGAGTATGGGTAAGTTTTAAGACTTCAGGATGGTTTGGTACTGAATTGGCTTATAAGAGTCTCAATGGTGATTGGAAAATTGCGAACCGTAACAGCTTGTATTTACCAAGTAACTATCTTACTAGTTTAGCAAACGATGGAGAAAATGGTTTGTGGATAGGAATGGGTAATGGTGAAAGATGTAGTTCAGGCGATGGCGATGCCGCTTGCAATTACGGTTTCCTCGCTCATGTAGACAATCATAATGAGTGGAAAATCTTCAATGATGCCAATTCAAATTTACCAAACAATAATGTTATACAAATTTTTAGCGACGAAGATAGAGGAGCGTGGATTGCAACAGGAGCAGATGCTGAGGGTTCGGGCAACTTTCTAGCTCACATAGATAACAATTGGGATATTATAACAGTAGAAAGTTTTAGTTGTGACGATTCCGAAAGTTTTAGAATTCTATCTAGTGATAGAAAAGGTGGTATATGGATAACACAGGATATGGGTGATTTAGTACATGTAACCGCTGATGGTGTGCCAACAACTCTATGGAATGATTACTGTTTTCACGACGAGGATTTTTTGTACCAGTCTGCTGACTTCATTAATGGCGATGGTAGCGGAGGAATATGGATAAAGGTCAGTGATTATGTAGATGATTTTTCTTCGGAAATAGTTAATGAGAGTATTGTCCATTTAGACAATAATGGAGAAGTAATAGAAACTTTTGACTCTGACTATGAGTTACCGCACGCAGAGGAAAAAGAATTGTGGTCAATTGCTGACGATGGTGAAAGCTTAATTTATCTTGGTAAAGAGGATAAAAAAATGATTTTCAAACTCTCCGAGTTAAAAATACCCGGAGATATAATAAATTTTGCTTTACCTACTGGTAATGATGGCCTATGGGTTTCCACTGATAAAAGTTTAGCCCACCTGACCTTCGGCCGCCCAACTGAACTGTGTACTCAAGCTGAAATAGACTCGGCCACCTGCCAAGCAATTCAGGAAGGACAACATGCGGCCATCATCGTTGCCGCCGGCGGGGCGCAAGACACCAATACCTTATGGGAAAGTACCGAAGCCATTACCACTCGCCTGTATCGCACCTTCTATCGACGTGGTTTTGATAAATCTCATATTTATTACCTCTCCCCTAAAACTTGGGCTGACTTTAATGGGGACGGTTATAACGACCATATCGACCGCATCAAGGAAGACCGTAACTTGACCTTTGACGACCTCCAAGCCGCCTTCACCTGGGCCAAAGGACTGGGGAAACTTGACCAACCGTTGTATTTCTTCTTCATGGACCACGGTGGGGAAGGTAAATTGCAATTGTCCCCGGACCTCAATATTACTGCCGAGCAGCTGAAAACGCTGTTAGACGACTACCAGACGACGGGCAACTCCCTGATTGCGGTGATTGAAGCCTGCTATTCGGGGTCACTCATTCCCACACTAGCCGCGCCTAATCGGGCGGTGATTGCCAGTGCCAAAGATAATGAAGTCGCCTACTTCTTTGAGAAAAAAGGCTTCTCGCGGTTCCTTGCTGATTACCTCCTGGCAGGGGCCAGCTTCGCCGAATCTTTCACTTTAGCAGGTCGTGACCAAGAGAAGTTACTGGGCAAAAACCTCAACTTGCAAACGGCAGGCGGTACTGGGCTGACGATTTCGCAAACACCACAAGTGGACGATAATCAAGATGGTACGTTCACCACTGCCGATGGCCAGTGGCTGAAAACGGTTTATATCAATGGTCAATTCACCACCGCGGATGCCACTTTAACCGTTATCAATCAAACGCCCGCCACCACGCTGACGGTTGGTCAAGCCCTCACCTTGCAAGCCAAAGCCACCTTGACCCAAGGCACCGTCAAGCGCGTCTGGGCCGTGATTCGTCCCCCCGCCATCGCCCAAATTCTCGACACCAGCGGCACGCCCATTTTGGCCTTTCCTCGTCTGAATTTAGGACGCTCTCCTGAGAACCCAGAAATTTGGCAGGCCACTTGGAACGACGCGGTGTATAATGGCAAATATCTCATCACTTTCTATGCCGAAGATAACGAGAAAAATATTGCCAGTAGCGAACAAGACACGGTGCTAACCGTCACCGGTGGTATTGACCCGCCCAACACCGCCCAAGTCCAAATTCACTTGGAGAAAGACCGTTACCAACGCGGTGAACCGTTCAAGGCCACCTTGACCGAGGAGTTAGGCTGGGGATATGATTTATATGCCGCGGTCTTATTCCCTGATGGTCAAAACTTTATGACGTTGAAAAACACCAACGAACTGCGACCCCTGAATGAAGCCAAACCTTGGTATGCAGCTCGAAAACAACATCAAGCAGTGACGCTATTTGACTTAACTTTACCGGCCGATTTACCCACCGGTCAATATTGCTTGTTTGGAATTTTATCCCCGGAACAAAACGATGTGTTTGAGACGTTAGAGAAGGGATTATGGGTGATGGATAGCAAATGTTTTGAGGTATTTTAATTCTGCTTTGTACCGGAGTCCAAGACATGTCTTGGACTCCATCTTGACTGGTCAACTCATTTTCAGACTCTCAATAAAGAGTTCAATTTCTTGAATCAGAGGCACTAAATTAGGTGTCGTAAAACTCATTTGGGTGGCCGGAATCCGATTATGTTTGAGATTAGGTGGAACATGTTTGTGATGCGGATGGGTACTAGCCAAGCTAGGGTCATTTGGATGCGGTTGTGAATCGTACCAATACCGTTTTTCTGAACTTTGCCACACTTCGTAACCATACGCTTGAATAGTTACCGATAAATCAGAAAAACAGGTCAGACGTTCACGTACCACCAGTCGAATCTCTTGGTCAAAATGAATTTCGCCGGCGACTCTAGCTAAAGTGGCACCACGCCGGATTAGAACAACAGTAGAGCTTTGCACCACTTTGAATTGTTCCGTAAGGGAGTACAAAAACAGTTCATAATCGGCCAGACTTCGTAACGGGTTGTTCATACGGTAGCCACTTGAATGAGTCCGGTTAACCGAGTGGATTGGTGTTGCCGCCGTTGAATTTCGTTACGATATTCCGCTTGGCGAGTCAACCAGGTTTGGTAAACACCAGCCCACTCACTAAAATCTAACACCCACTCGTCATGGTCTGGTTCCTCACCGCTGACGTAAGCCGGATAAAAAGTTTCCGAACGAATGCCAAATTTTCGTTCAAAGTTTAACAGGTCTTCTTCTAAAGAGTGAATATCTAATAACAGATTTCGTAGATTCATAATGGCTTTGTTGAATAAAAAATGGGAGAGGGAAAGAGTATCAGTTCATTTCTCTCCAGTCAAGTGATATCGAACTAAAAAACCATAAGTTCAAAGCGGAGCTTTGAATTTCTGGTCAATTTATAATCGAGTACCACGAATTTAGAAATAAACGAATTAACCGTACATCAATTCGTTTATTTCTAAATTCGTGGTACTCAAATCCATTGTACTAAACTAACCCAAACCAAGAGGACTTAAATTTATGAACACCCAAACGACTTTTTCCTTCTCACCCACTGACTACCTCCGCCACTGGATCCTAAGTTGGCTACTCTTTCTCCTCCTGTCTGCCACAGGAATGGCTGCCGACCTCACCTTCACCCCCACCACTCCAATGGTAGCGGTGAATCAACAAATCACCCTGGCCGTTTCTGGCACCAGCGGCGAAGTGACTTGGGCTGCTGTCAAAGGCCAAATTCAAGGCACAGGCAACCAAGTGACTTACATTGCACCTGGTGAAGTGGTGTTAGATGCAGTGACCGCGATGGACAGTGCTGGAAACAGCGGCACTCTCAAAATTACTGTCACGCAGACCGTTTCTCTGAATGGTACCAACTGGCAAGTCATTTCTAGCGACGGTAGTGGTACTTTTTCTGTTCAAGCACTCGCTTTATCTGAAGATAGCAAAACTTTGTGGGTGGGTAACCATCAAAGTGGAAACGGGGGACTGGAGCAACGTGAGGCTACTAAGGGCAAATTAATCACCACTTTTTTGACTGAAAACAGTGAACTCCCGAACAATACTATTCAGGCTTTCCTCTCTGATGGCATGGGTGGTTTATGGATAGGAACTGGAGGAGGTTTAGCGCATCTCGGTGCTGACAATACCTGGCAAGTGTTTAATACTGAGAATTCAGGTTTACCTCACAACAGCATCTTCAGTTTGTTGGCTGACGGTAGCGGTGGTTTGTGGGTAGGAATGGGTAAGAACGGATTGGCACACTATCATGCCGATGGACAGTGGGAAGTCTTCAATACTACCAACTCCGGTTTACCAGATGATTCCGTTTGGGCACTCGCATCTGATGGTGCCGGTGGTCTCTGGATTGGCACCAGAAAAGGTGGATTGGCGCATCGTACTGTCAATGGGGAATGGCTAATTTTTAACACTGTCAACTCAGGTTTACCGGATAATTGGATTTATGCGGCCCTGGACGATAAAAATGGAGGAGTCTGGTTGGGAACTTCTAACGGTGGTCTAGTCCACCTTAACGCAAATAATGAATGGACTGTTTTTAATACCACAAATTCGGCTTTACCCAGCAATAGTGTTGCATCTTTGGCAGATGATGGTAACGGTGGTGTATGGATAGCTACAGAACAAGGACTAGCTCATTTAGATAGCACTGGCTTGACCAGTTTTGACCCCACCAGTGCAAGTTTGCCTCGGAAAGGTATTTCAGCACTGGTCAGCGATAACAAGAGTGGCGTTTGGCTAGGGGTTTTTGGTGGTATTGCTCATGTCACACCAGTGGAGTCTGTTCCTGAAGTTGTGACCGGCAATCGTGCTGCTATCATCATTGCAGGAGGTGTGGATATAACTAACTTCTGGAATTTTGAGTGGACAACCGCCGAATACATTTCTAGTCATCTCTACAATACCTTCAACAAAAGAAGATTTGACAATGACGAAATTTACTATCTTTCCCGTAAATCATGGGCGGATTTTAATGGTGATGGCCTCGACGACGGAATAGTGGATGCTCCACGTCCTGAACGTCCCTTAACGGTGGAAGATGTTCGGGCTGCTTTTGAGTGGGCTAAAACTCGTGGCAAACTTGACCAACCGCTTTACGTGTTCTTCACAGACCGCGGTGATCACGAAAAACTGCAATTGAGTGAATCAGAATACATACAAGCAACTGAGTTGAAGTCAATTCTCGATGATTACCAAACAACTACCTGGAACCAAGTCATTATGGTAATTAGTGCTGGCCACTCAGGCTCCTTTTTACCTGTCTTGGCAGCACCTAATCGCGCTATTATCACCAGTGTTAATGCGGATGAGGATGCTGTTTATTCTAGTACTAGAACAGGTTTTGGCTATTTCTTTGCTGATTATTTACTTGCAGGGGCGAATTTTATCGAAGCGTTTACATGGGCAAGTCGTGACCAAAATAAGATGTTTAACTCATCGTCAGAAAACGAATTTAATTTTCGCCAAACGCCCCAATTAGACGACAACGGAGATGGTGTTTTCACTGAAGCGGATGGCCAATGGCTAAAGCAGGTTTATGTGAATGGTCCGCTCGTAACAGCAAGCACCCCAGAAATTACCAGTGAGTTTACCATTCAAGAACTCACTCCATCCACCACCTTACAAGCGGGCCAACCTTTTGTGTTCAAAGCCCAAGTGAAATTGACCCCCGGCACCGTCAAACGGATGTGGGCTACCCTTGAACCACCTTCAGACAATTTTGCTTTGAAAACGAAATCGTTAGAACTGTCTGCCACGTCGGACCCTAATGTTTGGGAAACCACCTGGAATGAGGCATTTTACAACGGCGAATATAAAGTCACTTTCCAGGCAGAAAGTAATTCAGGTAATATGACGAGTAGTAACCAGATAGTCATCACTGTGACAGGAGGACTTAATCCCCCGCAAGAACGAATTGCTATCATCATCGCTGGCGGTGGGAGTGACTCCAGCAATCTACTCTGGAAAGCCACTGAATCCAACGCTAATTTCATTTACAAAACCCTCTACGACCGCGGATTCCGTCATGAAGATATTTTTTATCTGTCTCCTAAAACGCTGACCGACTTTGATGGCAATGATCAAGAAGATGACATCATTGATACTCCAGCCCCCCGTGGTCGCTCTTTAACCGATAAAGACCTCATAGCGGCTTTTGAATGGGCAAAAACCAGAGGTAAATTGGGACAGCCGCTTTACCTATTCTTTCTCGACCACGGTGATCGTGAAAAGATTGCCTTAGCGAAAGGTACTTTTTTGGGTGCCGGTCAACTCAAAGACATGTTAGATGATTACCAAAAAGTCACGGGCAACGATGTTATCGTGGTCATTGATGCTTGCTATTCCGGCTCATTTATTCGCCCCCTCGCCGCGCCCAATCGTGCCATTGTTACCAGTGCGTCCGAAGCAGAAGAGGCATTTTTTCCTCAAGATATGGGTTTTAGTCGCTTCTTAACCTACTATCTAGCGACTGGTGCAAATTTCAACGAAGCCTTCGGTTTGGCTAGAAGAGGTCACTCGGATTTACTAGGAAAAACGCCACAACTGGTAAGAGCAGGTATCACCGGTGAACTCAAACCGGTTTTCCAGACGCCACAGGTAGATGATAACGGTGACGGTCAACCCAATGACAAGAGTGACGGACAATGGCTGAGTCAGTTTCAGATTACGCTTAAATCTGCTGGCAGTACCTTTTACGTCAATCGACTTAATCCAGAAACAGCCACTACGATTGAAGCCAACCAGTCGATTACGTTCAAGGCAATGGCTGGGGACATTGCAAACAGAGAAGCTAAAGCTGTATGGGCCATCATTAGACCCTCCAAATTGCATTTTACGCTTGATGCCAACGGTACGCCCTTTCTGATTTTGCCGCGTCTCGACTTAAAGCGCACCGCTGAACCATTGACCTGGGAAGCGACGTGGAATGCGGTTTACAACGATAACTATGAGGTGAGTTTTTATGCCGAAGAGAATGATGGCAACATTACTAGCAGTGACGAAAATGTCATTGTCACGGTTACCGGTGGGATTGACCCGCCCGCCCAACCCAGTGTGCAAATTGGTCTGACGAAAAACCAGTATCAACGGGGCGAACATTTTACCGCCACCGTGACTGAAAATTTAGGCTGGGGTTATGACCTCTACGTGGCGGTGACCTTACCACCAGACGGTAGTCAATACATGACTCTCACTCACCAAAATGAGTTTGCGCCACTGAGTCATTGGTTATCTGGTCGGACTCAGAGTCAGCCAATCACGGTCTTGGACTTGCCTTTACCCAACGACTTACCCACGGGTCAATATTGTCTCTGGGCGATTCTGTCCCCTGAAAAGGAAGATGTGTTTGCCACCCTAAGTAATGGGTTATGGGTGGTAGATACCAAGTGTTTTGAGGTATTTTAATTCTGCTTTTGGAGTCCAAGACATGTCTTGGACTCCAGTCGTCGGGTGCCTCTTACGCACCATTCTCAACCACGTCTTCCTTAACTTTGGCTTGGCTCGATTTTGGGAAGGTTGTGTAATCAGGGAGATTGTGTGTGTCAAGAGAATGACCAAAATGAAAGTTGCATCTCCACTTCAAATAACTTTAGGGCGGGCGGATTGAAGTGAGGTAAAATAGGTGTAGGTTGGAGTGAGCGAAGCGAACTCCAATGAAGCGGGCCGCTTGCGACTTTTGACACGGGCGATGGAGTTGTCACTGGGTGATAGGGCTTGTCTGGCTACAGCACGAGTGTTGGATATACCGGTGTTGACTGCCGATAGAATCTGGTTGCAAGCGGAAGTTGGGGGGTCAGGTGGAGTGTATCCGTTAGCACGATGGCGCCGGTGTAGATTTGCGTTTGAGTACAACGGATTGACGAAATAAACGGATGGTGATATATTGAGGTTTTATACGTTGATTTCCTAAATCCGTGGTACTAAACTCTGTTGTACTAAACTCCATTATCTTACCACTTAACTTTGCAGGTGAATAAACATGACTAACTTACTTAAACTCAATCACCTTAAATCAACCATTCCCCATAACCATTGTGCGTACCAGTGAGAACGTCAAATGATGAAACACACTCCATCTCCAGTTAAACGGGTTTCCTCCAGACGACCACGTAAATGGCTTCACCCCAATCAATATGTCAAGATAGACACTGATATTTTAGGCGGCACCCCCGTATTTGTGAATACACGAGTGCCCGTGACTGCCTTATTTGACTATTTGGAAGACAACCAGACCTTAATGGCATTTTTGGAGGATTTTCCGTCAGTGAAACAAGAAGTTGTAGTAGCTTTTTTAGCAGAACTGGCCCAGCAGTATAAAAGAGAAGCCGCATGAACATCCTGTTAGACGAATGTGTTCCCAAAAGACTCAAGAAATATTTGATAGGACATGCAGTGAAAACAGTGGTAGAAATGGGTTGGAATGGCATAAAAAACGGTAATCTACTGAAACTAGCGGAACCGTATTTTGAGGTATTTATCACCGTTGACCAAAATTTGCGCTATCAACAAAATTTGCGTGGTTTCAACTTAGTGGTAATTGTTCTCATCGTGCCCGACAACAAGATTGACTCATTTTTACCATTACTCGACTCTCTCAACTCGGCGCTTCTCACTTCTAGCAAAGCTACCGTGACACTCGTTGGGAAAAAGTAGGTGTAGTAGGTGTAGGTTGGAGTGAGCGTCTGCGAACTCCAACCTAGCTGTAACTTACCTTACGCACAACCACCCCCGGCCCCTCCTTGCTAAGGCGGGGAGTACACATTACCTGATGCGTAGGGGATACTCCCCTCCTTGGCAAGGAGGGGCCGGGGGTGGTTGTGTTGAAAATGCGTAAGGTGAGCTGTAATATGAGTGTAAGAGGAGTGTTGGGGTTGCTTCGCTCACTCCAACCTACTATGCTATAATTGCTAGTTAATCAACCAAGAGACCTTACCTACTATGACAACCAAAGCCGAATTACATTCTCTGGTGGACTTATTGCCAGACCAGGAATTACCGGCGGTGCAGTGGTTTTTAGATTATGTCCATACCCACAGCAACCCCGTGTTACGCACCCTGATTAATGCCCCACTCGATGACGAAGACACGAGTGTGGAAGAGGAACACTTAGTCCAAGAAGCCCGAGCAGAAGTGACCAGAGGTGAAGTATCGACGTGGGAAGAGGCTAAACAGCGATTGCTTAGGAAAACTTTATGAAACCCTGGTCACTGTTTCTCACTCATATTGCCGAAAAAGACCTAGCTAAATTGCCAGAACGAGATTTACAGGCAGTTATTCAAGCTTTGGATAGACTGACTCAGAACCCGTCTAGCGTGGATATTCGCAAATTAAAAGGTTGTGCTAATGAATGGCGCTTACGGGTAGGAAAATGGCGAATACGTTTTCTGTTTGTGGCAAACACTCACACTATTCAAATTTTGAGGGTCTTGCCGAGAAAAAGTGCTTATTAACGGGGGAGTGTAATGGATTATCGAGTACCACGAATTTAGAAATAAACGAATTGGTGACGGGCTTAATTCGTTTATTTCTAAATTCGTTGTACTCTTAATCTGTTGTCTTTACCCCCAAAACATACTTAACTCATTTACTTTTACTTTGGAAATACTTTTATGCCAACTAACCTAACCAAACTGATTTTCTACTTCATCCTCACCCTCTCCCCCCTCACATGGGCCAGCGAACCTTCGGGCGCACCGATTCTGCGGATTGAAACGGAGATGCACACCGACCGGATAACCCAAATCAGTGTGGATGCCAAAGAGAGTTTTTTACTTACCGCTTCAGACGACAAAACGTTACGGTTGTGGGATTTGAATGACGGGAAACAAAAACAGCCAGTTTATCGCGTTCCGATTGGTGCAGGTTATGAAGGAAAATTATATGCCGCTGCCATCTCCCCCGATGGTGAATTAATTATTGGCGGAGGTTGGACTGGTAATGAATGGGAACAAAGCAATTCCATTTACATATTCAATCGCTTCACCGGCAAATTGGTTAAACGTTTGTATGGACTAAAAAATGTGATTAATCATCTCTGCTTTTCTCCCGATGGTCAGTACCTAGCAGCTATTTTGGGTGGTTTTGGTATTCGTGTTTGGGAAACACAACGCTGGGAACAAATCTTTAGTGGTGCTGATTATGGTGGCCCAAGTAATCATTGTGTATTTGATGTTCAAAATCGTTTATTGACCAGTGCCGACGACGATTATCTGCGTTTGTATTCACCTAGCGCTGGCACCTTTGCGTTAGTAACCCAATGGCTTATACCTTATCGACAACGACCGATGGGGGTTGCATTTTCACCCACTGGCGATAAGATTGCAGTTGGATTTTGGAATTCCAAGCAAGTCTATGTCTTAAACGGTCAAACTCTCTCTTATTTATTTGCAACAGATACCAAAGATATTAGCCCCTATGCGCAATTTGTTAGCATTGCTTGGTCACCTGATGGTCAGCGATTATGTGTAGCCGGATCATATAATGATGGATCGATTACGAACCTAAATGATCTGATACGTTGTTGGCCCGAAGAGGGACGAGGCACTCATATTGGTGATTGGCCAGCCTCCAAGGGTGTAATTTCAAATCTTCATTTTTTAAAGAATGGAGATTTGGTGTATGCCACGCAGTCACCACCCAGTTGGGGAATTTTAGACAGCAACGGCCAGAAACGCTTGGAGAAACGCTCTGCACTCGCTGATTATCATGGTATTACCTTGCAGACTGGTTCTGAAGTCGAAGTTAAACTCTCAACCCTTCTCCTCTCTCAAGATGGCAGTATCGTGCAATTTGAACTTGAACAAGGGGGAGGGCGACCGGCGCGTTTTTCCTTAATGGAACCGAAACTGATCTTAAATCCACCAGTAGATAATACACTACTTCCCCCTGACACGACCAGTTTAAATATCACCGGTTGGGGGACTTATGATTTACCGAAATTAAATGGTGTTCCACTCTCTTTTCCACCGGTAGGAGAAGCCACACCGGAGACGGGTTCTCTTTCTTTAGCGATTGCGCCTAACAAGTCGGTTTTTCTGCTAGGAACTAACGGTGTCACTTTACGATTATTTGATACCCAAGGTTCACAAAAGTTAGCCGTAACTGTACCTGGGAGGCCCGAAGCAGTCAATTTTTCTGGCGATCAGGAAAAGGTCGTGGCCGCTTTAGATGATGGGACGATTCGCTGGTACAATGCTGATGGTGAAGAATTACTCGCTTTCTTTCCTCACAACGATGGACAGCGTTGGATTGCTTGGACTCCATCGGGCTATTA
Source organism: Thiomargarita sp. (assembly GCA_022729575.1). Taxonomy (GTDB): domain Bacteria; phylum Pseudomonadota; class Gammaproteobacteria; order Beggiatoales; family Beggiatoaceae; genus JAABRD01. The sequence continues at coordinate 12,821 of DZAL01000026.1, read as the reverse complement.
CATGAGTTCGGGTGAAGATGCCGATAACTTGCTAGGCTGGCATGTCAATCATGGGCGAGACCAAGCGGCGAGTTTTTATCCCGTCGGGCAGTTATATTCTAAAACCTATAAACGCCCGGAAGTGGTGCAAAGAACTTTAGTTGAGTTAGGCGAAACAGAAGCACTTCAGAAATTACAAGCCGAAAATACTCCTAATGAACCTTCTACAAAGCCTATTTTACGAATAGAAGCCGAGATGCACACGGCCCGTATCAATCGTTTCGACATTTACGAATCTGTTACTGAACATTTGTTAGTGACCGCTTCCCACGATAAAACGTTACGCCTTTGGGAGTTAGCGGATGGAAAACAGAAGACGATCTATCGCGTTCCGATTGAAACAGGTGATGAAGGAAAGCTGTATAGTACTGCCATTTCTCCTGATGGCCAGTGGATAGCAACGGCTGGAGACACTGGGAGAGCCTGGGAGGAAAAGTATTCAGTTTATGTATTTAGCCGTGCGACGGGTCAATTGGTCAAACGACTAACGGGTTTACCAGAAGGCGTTCATCATCTCTGTTTTTCCCCTGACGGGCAATATTTAGCGGTTAGTATGGAGACAGGTCTCCAAGTTTGGGAAACTAAGCAGTGGCAACAAGTATTTAGTGATACCGAATATGGAGATACTAGCCAAAGTTGTCAGTTTGATTCCAAGAATCGCCTACTGACCAGTGCTTGGGACGGTTACCTGCGCTTATATTCGCTAACTGCCACGGGTAATTTTGCCTTGTTAACGAAAACACAGCCCCCTGGTGGAAAAAAGCCTTTCCATGCGGTGTTCTCCCCCAAGGGCGATAAAATTGCGGTGGGGTTTGATGATTCCACTCAAGTCAATGTGTTAGATGGGCAAACCCTTGACCTGTTATATTCACCAGACACCAACAATGTTGACAATGGTAACTTCATCAGTGTAGCCTGGTCACCTGACGAACAACGGTTATGTGCCGGAGGGAAACATGATGATAAGAAGGGGAATTACTTGATACGTTGTTGGTCCCAAGGTGGTCAAGTAATTCCCTCGGATTGGATAGCTTCTAACAATACTATTATCCAACTTCGTTTCTTGCAAAATGGTGATTTAGTTTACGGCACAGGAAATCCAAGTTGGGGAATTTTAGACAGTGAAGGACAGAAAAAACAGGAGCATGTGGCCCCTATTGCTGATTATCGTACTACAGGCAGAGGCGAAAATAATTTACCTGAACAAGACCCAGAAACATTTCGGGTATCTTACGATGGCAGTGTTGTACAATTTGGTTTTGAACAGGGAGGAAGTCATCCAGCGCGGTTTTCTCTTAACCAACAACTTCTCTTGTTGTATCCCTCTCCAGATTCCTCACTACAACTGGCTGATACCACCAGTTTAAATATCACTGATTGGCGACAAAATTTTCACCCGAAACTCAACGGTACGGTGTTACCGTTTTTTGAGGATTTCTTCGACGAAGTTTCTCGTTCTCTTGCCATTGCACCAGACCAGTCAAGTTTTCTGTTAGGCACAGAAAATTTTTTAGTGTTGTTTGATGTCAAAGGAAAACCTTTATGGGGAGTGCCGTTGTCCAGCGTGGCCTGGGCCGTCAACATCTCCGGCGACGGTCAAAAAGCGATTGCCGCTTTAGGAGATGGCACCATCCGTTGGTACAATTTAGCCACTGGCGAAGAATTACTCGCCTTCTTTCCTCATACCGATGGCAAACGCTGGATTGCGTGGACTCCTTCGGGCTATTACATGAGTTCGGGCGAAAATGCGGATAAACTGTTGGGTTGGCATTTCAACCAAAAAAGTAAAGACCAAGAAGCCAAATTTTATTCTATCAATGCGTTACAAACCGCATATCAAGAAATGTCTAATGTTGCCAACGGACAACCTAATCCTGAAATTAACAAAAAACGCCCTGATATTGTCAAAAAAGTGCTAGAGACGCTCACCGAAGATAAAGCGATATTGGTGGCAAATCTCGAACAAGGTATCGATGCTGGTCAAAAAAAGAGCCGAGATGAACAACTTGAATTGATTGGTAAAAAGTTCAATGTCAACTCAACGCTTAGTGGGTTAGGCAAAGCTATCATCGTGGCAGCTAGTGGACCACAAGCCAATAAAAATACCCTGTTTCCCTATACTAATGAGTTCACGGAAAGAATGTACAACCTCCTTCATGACCGAGGTTTTTCGGATGGTGATGTAATTTATATCAATCCCTATCCCCCGGCGGTGCCGCCCAATAATTCTGCCTACGAGCAACCGGAACGGCAAGATTTTCCGCTACGTGACCCTTTGAACGAATTGACACAATCTTTTGATGATGCTGCAAGAGAACTGAAGAGTGGTCAACAGTTTATTTTCTACTTGCATGGTCATGCCGAGTACCAAAAAATACGATTACGCCTTGGTCAAGAGAGTGAACCCTCCGTTGATTTGTCAGCCCAACAACTTAAGGAACAGTTAGCTAAGATTCCTAAAGGTGTTACTCAAATCATCATTTTGGATACTTGTCATTCTGGGTCGTTTCTGGCAGAATTAGCCGGCGTACCGGACCGTATCGTTGTCACCAGTACAGATAGCGATTCTCTCGCCTGGACTTTTGATAAAGGAATAAGTTTTGCGTATATGTTCATATCTTTGTTGGAATCTAACAATAGTATTGCAGAAGCTTTTAAGAATGCTAGAAAAACTATCCGTTGTGAGCCACTCTTTGGCAATCAAAGTCCGCAATTAGACGACAACCAAGATAGTCAATATGTGAACGGTAAAGACGTGATATTGTGTAAAATTAAAATAAAAAACCAAGATGGTCAAGAGGTTGAGGTTGAAGTTAAAGACGGGCAATTGGCGTGTGGAAAATTAGACGTCAACCAAGATGGCCAATTGGCGTGTAACACTTACATCGGCGGAAATAAAGTCTCGGCATCCGTCCCACCGGTCATTACCGAAGTCCACCCAGCCATTTACCTGGACCCGCAAGAAACGACCGCGACCCTCTGGGTCAAAACTTCCGTTGACCTGAATACAGTCAACAAAGTCCAAGCTATTTTAACCAACGAGAACGATAAACCGACGGAATATCAAGGTGAACAAACGCAATTTACTCGTCGTGACATCACCCTCACGCCGAACTATGAGTTGCAACGCTTTGAAGCCGACTACAACGGTTTTCAAGCCGCTAAAGAATGGCGCATTTTCTACCAAGTGGAAACGATAGAAGGACAACGGTCAGATTTTGAAGTCGGTTTTGTTCGCACTGACACCGACCAGACCAGCGTGACGGTAGAAGCGATAGTGAATCAACCGGCTTATCAAGTTGGCGACCCATTCCGCTTTGAAGTGATGGTGGCGGGCGAAGGGAATTTTGATTTATATGTGGGTTTCCTCTTTCCGCACGGTGATTACGCCACCATTGGTTATCCATTTTCCTTCAGTGCGGTGAATGAACTGTTACCTTACCAGAAGAATTTGACACTGGCGAAGGAGGGACAAACGTTCACTATTTTGAATTTTGGTCTGGGACTGCCTGCTATTGAGTTGGGTGAATATCAGGCTTGTGTGTTACTGACCAAGGCCAATAGTGACCCCAATGAGAATAGCAATTGGGTGAAGTTGGATTGTGAGGGGTTTCGGTTTTAAGCCATATCGGAGTCCAAAACATGTTTTGGACTCCAGTCGTCGGGTACCTCCTACGCACCATTCTCAACCACATCTTCATCAACTTCGGCTTGGCCCGAGTTTAGAACGGTTGTGTGATAAGGGAGATTGTGTGTGTCAAGAGAATGACAAAAATGAGAGTGGCATTGCTACTTAGAGCAAGCGGGGGTGCGGATTGAGGTGGAGTAACACGGTTAACACGGTTAAATTGGATTTTTTCTTGAACTTCTCTCTAATACTATGCTATAATTCAACTGTGGGTGTAGGTTGGAGTGAGCGTCTGCGAACTCCAACATAGGTATAAGATGAATGTTAGAGTTTGCTGGTGCTCACTCCAACCTACATTCACCACATTCACTTCTCTCAAATAAAGGAGCTAACAAATGATTTCAGACACGACCGCCAAGCAACTACATGACCAAGCTACCCGCGGTCAGCCATTATCCTTGGCAGAACAGTCTTTATTAACCACTTGGTATGCGCTTCAGGACCAAACCGAGGATGAAAACTTGAGGATGACACCGGCGGAAACTTTCCTAACTTTAAAACAACAAGTGGCCGAGGGATTAATTCAACTAGAAGCCGTGACTAAACAGATTCAAAGGCTAACGGTGGAAAATGAACGGCTAACACAAGACAACCTGGAATTACGTCGTCATTTAGTTCAAACCTCTCGTTTATCTTTGGCCGTATGAGTATTTCTGCCGACCTTCGTACCCAAATCCGACAACGTGCTAATTTTGCTTGTGAATATTGTGGTGTAGAAGAGGTTGATACCGGTGGTGAACTGACGATTGACCATTTTCAACCACGCACCCATCAAGGCGGAGATGAGTTAGAGAACTTGATTTACTGCTGTGTGCGTTGCAATCAGTACAAACTAGATTACTGGCCACTCTCAACCACGGCCCCGGTATTGTGGAATCCACGCCAGGAACCTCGTTCTACTCATTTAGTGGAACTAGAAGAAGGTCTCTTGCATCCATTAACTCCAACGGGCGTTTTCACTTTACAACGTCTTCGCTTGAATCGACCACCTTTAGTGGCATATCGTTCCCGCAAACGACAACGTGCTGAGGAACAGCGGTTATTGGCGCAGTATGGGGAATTAGTAGCCGTCTTGGGAAAACTGCATCAACAATTGTCAGGCGTAATAACCGAACAACAAAAACTGTTGAAAGAACATAAAGCATTACTTATGCAGTTGCTTGAACAACGTTGAAGTGGAGGTAGGTTGGGGTGAGCGTCAGTAGGTGTAGGTTGGAGTGAGCGTGAGCGAACTCCAACCTAGTGTAGAAGAGGAATGTTGGAGTTCGCTTCGTTCACTCCAACCTACGATTACTAAAACATCGGCAAAATGAGTAGCGCAGTCTATTGAAAATGGTTTGATAATGCTATATAATCCAGCAGATACAATAATTATTTATCGGCAACCCTATCGGCAAAATTATGTACGATCATCCTTTTCAAATGCAGCCGCTCTTTCCCACTGGTACGGAACCATTAGAAGACCTAGCACTGCAAATTTGCAGTGCTTCGGCGACCTTGGGAGGACAATTACATCCATTAAGTCGTCAGCCGCTGGTGGAATTATTGCGGATTATGAATAGCTATTATTCCAATCGTCTGGAAGGTCATCACACTCATCCGATTGACATTGAAAAAGCGATGCGACAAAATTATTCTACGGACCCCGCGAAACGGGTCCTACAAATAGAAAGTTGTATTCATATTCAAGTCCAACGTCAGATTGAACAACGGTTGGCTACCGAAACCTCTCTCAATGTGGCTGATAGTCAATTTATCCGTTGGATTCACCAACAATTTTATGACTCCAGGCCCGAGGAATTAAAATGGGTCAGTGACCCTACTCATCAAACCAAAGTAGAGGTGACAGCAGGACAATTACGTGACCGTGAGGTACAAGTGGGAGGACATCTGCCACCACGACCTGATACTCTCCCGCTATTTCTCGAAACCTTTAGTCGGGTCTATTCGCCCAGTCAATATCATGGTGCGAAAAAATTGATAGCGACGGCGGCTTCTCATCAGCGTTTAATGTAGATACATCCGTTTGTAGATGGCAATGGTCGAGTGGCGCGATTGTTCAGTGATGCCTACTTAGGACAAATTTTAACCGGTTATGGTTTATGGACGGTCAGTCGTGGTCTAGCGCGACAACGTGATGATTATCTAGTGGCCTTAACCCAGGCCGATGCACCACGCCAACACGATTATGATGGACGAGGTAATTTATCCAATCAAGGACTGTTAGCGTTTTGTCGATTTTTTTTGGAAACTTGCCTGGACCAGATTATTTTTATGCAAGGTTTGTTACAATTAGATGCTTTGTTAGAACGGATTCATGGCTATGTAGAAGGACGACGCACCGGCCTGTTACCTTTTCCAGCACTGCGGGCCGAGGCGACGGAGATTTTGCAAGCGGTTTTGCTGAGAGGTGAATTATCCAGAGGCGAAGCCCAACGAGTGACGCGGTTGCCAGAACGGACGGCGCGGAATATTCTCAAGCAATTGTTGATTGAAGGTTTATTGGTGTCACCGACCGCCAAGGGAGTGGTTCAACTTGGGATACCGTCGGCAGTGGCTTATTATTGGTTGCCACAGTTGTATTCGAGTGCTTATTAACGGGGGAGTACAACGGGTTGTCGAGTACCACGAATTTAGAAATCAACGAATTAACCCCTCACCAATTCGTTGATTTCTAAATTCGTGGTACTATAACTTTCGTTGTGCTATAATTATTGCCCAATAATTATTGGGTAGTGATGCAATATGGGTGATGGTACAGTCAGGACTGCCAGTCCTTTGAGGACTGGCAGTCCTAAGACATCACCCATATTGCATCTTAACGAGGGAGTATAATGACTTGATGAGTACCACGAATTTAGAAATAAACGAATTAAGCCCGTCACCAATTCGTTTATTTCTAAATTCGTTGTACTATAACTTTCGTTGTACTATAACTTTCGTTGTGCTATAATTATTGCACTATCACTATTTTACTATTTTACAGGAGACTAAACATGACAAACTTACTTAAACTCAACTATTTTTTCTTAGCTACTTGGTTATTGCTTATCAACTCGGCGCTAACCCACGCCGCCGACCTCACCTTCACGCCCGTTGCGCCCGTGGTCGAAGTTGGCGAAAAAATCACTCTAACCGTTTCTGGTACGACTGGGCAAATCACTTGGTCGGCCCAAAAAGGTTGGATTATAGGCGTGGGTAATGAAGTGACTTATCAAGCCCCAGACCAAGCCGGCTTTGATGTGGTCTTGGTGTCAGATGCCGCTGGGAATATCGGCACGGTCAAAATTCAAGTGGTTGCCAAGTCGAATATCTCGCAAGAGAATGCGGTGTGGGAGGTATTTACCAATCGCAGCGTTATTTATGCGTTATTACTGTCAGATGATGATAATACCTTATGGGTCGGAACTGCCGGCGGTTTGGAAAAACGCGATGCGAAAACGGGGGAAATTCAGCAGGTTTTCTATAAAAAAGATGGCTTACCGGATAACAACATTGGCTCCTTGTTGAACGATGGACAGGGTGGTTTATGGATTGGAACTTTTGAAGGGGGATTAGTCCACTATACAAAAGAGCAATGGCAAGTGTTTAATACAGGTAATTCGGATTTGCCAAACAATAACGTCAGACATCTATTAAACGACGGTCAGGATGGATTATGGATCGGAACCAACGGGGGAGGACTCGCCCATTACACGGCGCAGGGACAATGGCAAATATTCAGAACAGATAATTCTGATTTACCAAGTGACGATATCGGAGCTCTCTTTAGTAATGGACCAGACGAATTATGGATTGGAACAAAGAAAGGATTAGCTTATTACAACACCTCGCAAGGGGAATGGCGAGTCTTTAATAAAGAAAACTCCGGTTTACCGGGAGATAATGTTTCTGCTATCACTAAGGGGGCTCCCTGGGAATTGCTGGTTGGCTTTCATTGTGGTGAAGATGGTGATTCTCAATGTGTAGATGGTGGTTTAGTATCATACAATCAATGGACTGAGCAATGGACTAAACTGGGGGAAAATTTTCAGGTCACGGCTCTTTTTGTCAATAATTCAAATACTTTTGAAGAAAAGAGCTCGTGGTTAGGAACTTTCGGTAGTTTGCTCTATGTTCAACCGCAGAAAGAACCTTTGATTTTTGGCAAAGATTCTTTCATCATGGTCAGCGAGATTATTGGTGATGGACAAGGGGGCGTTTGGGTCGGAACCGGTAGTGGTTTAATCCATTACACAGCAAATGGGGATGAACAACTATTTAGTGTAGCTACCGTACCACTGATGTCTACTACCTTACTCAATGATAATAAAGGTAATTTATGGGTAGGAGGAGCGAGTTTTTTGGTGATGGGGACAGACAATTTTCTAGTCTACCGTAGTCCTGACGGACAATGGCATAATCCTGATGAAATTGAATTTCCACTTTTTGGAATAATAACTGCTCTCCTTGACGATAATCAAGGTGGATTATGGATTAGTGTCGTAGATGGTTCTGAAACTAAAGAGGGAGGAGGATTAATTCACTACCAAGTTGCTCAAGGTCAATGGGAGATGTTTAATACAGAGAATTCAGGTCTACCACACCAAATAATTCGTTCCCTTTTAGATGATGGACAAGGTGGTCAATGGATTGGAACTTTAGGTGGTTTGGCTCATCGTAATGCACAGGGTGAGTGGCAAATTTTTGATGTTTTGAATTCTGAAATACCCTCTAATGAAGTTATATCCCTTCATAGCGATGGTCAAGGCGGTCTGTGGATAGGAACGAGAGAAGCACTTTATTTTGACTTTGATGGAAGCCTCAAAAGAGCAAAAGGTGGTTTAGCCCATTACAATGCTCAAGGTCAGTGGCAAGTTTTTGATAATGAAAACTCTGGATTACCGGGCAATAATATTTCGGTTATTCATACCGATAACCAAGGTAACCTTTGGATTGGAATAGGCGATCATGCAACTGTTACCGATTCAAAAGCGGGAGGGTTAGCCAAATACACGCCTACTGGCGAATGGCAAGCATTTAATACTGAAAATTCGGGTTTACCATCTAACCGTGTCTATTCTTTGTTAAGTGACAATCAGGGTGGGCTTTGGATTGGGACTAACGAAGGACTTGTTTATTACGACCCGCAAGGGAGTTGGAAAGTGTTTGACAGAGATAATTCCGGTTTATTAAACAATGAGATTGTTGCTTTATCTGACGATCATCAAGGCGGCTTGTGGATTGCAAATAAATTTAGAGGTCTCGCCCACCTCACCTTCCCCCCCAAACAAACCGGCAACCGCGCCGCTATCCTCATAGCCAGTGGTGGCAACGATAGCACAAACAGTCTATGGGAGACCACCGAATCGATTACCACTTACCTCTACAAAATGCTGGCGGCCCGCAAATTTGTCAATGAAGAGATTTACTACCTGTCGTCAAAACAGTGGGCCGATTTCAATGGCGACGGCTTGGATGACCGCATTGTGGATGCCCCACGTCCTGAACGTCCAATTGTCCTAGACGACCTTCGTCAAGCCTTTACCTGGGCTAAAGAACGTGGCAAACTGGACCAACCATTGTATGTGTTCTTCATGGACCACGGTGGCACGGAGAAACTACAATTGAGTAAGTTAGACTATATGGAAGCCACGGACTTGAAAGCTATTCTGGATGATTATCAATCAACCACGGGGAATCAACTGGTGTTAGTCATTGAAGCGTGTTACTCAGGCTCTCTCCTGCCTGTTCTCAGAGCACCCAATCGCGCTATTTTGACCAGTGCCAGTGCCAATGAAACCGCTAACTTTGTTGATAAACAAGGCTTTACTCGCTTCTTTACCAAATATCTTCTCAGCGGTGCTAACTTTTTCGAATCCTACCAATTAGCCCAACGTGACCAAAATAAGATGTTAGGCAAACTAGCCGAACGCACGGTGGTCGCAGGCGCGGAGGAGACTGCTAAAACCACGCAATCACCGCAAATCGATGACAATGGGGATGGCGTGTATGACCTCACTCAAGATGGTCAGTGGTTGAAACAACTGAAAATCAATGGCGACTTGCAAATGGCGGACTCGACCTTAACGGTGGAAAGTCTCACCTCTTCCACCACTTTACCCGTTGGTCAAAGTCTGAGTTTGCAAGCCAAAGCGGGGACTGTCAGTGGTCAAGTCGAACGAGTGTGGGCCGTGATTCGCCCGCCCCGCATGAATCGAGTGATTGATACCAACGGTACACCTATCTTAGCGTTTCCCCGGGAAAACCTGTATCCCACCGAGGAGAAAGATACTTGGCAGGCGATTTGGAATTGGAATAATGCGGTCTATAACGGCGAGTATGAAATCACCTTCTACGCTGAAGATAAGCAAGGAAATATTGCGGGCAGCGAGACTTCGATAATTATCACCGTGACGGGCGGAGTAGAACCCCCACCGCAAGCTACGGTCACTTTTCAATTGGAGAAAGACCGTTACCAACGTGGCGAAACTTTCAAGGCCACGGTCAAAGAAGATTTAGGCTATGGCTATGATTTATATATTGGCCTACAATTACCCGATGGACAAATTCTGACGATGAAAGACCTCAACCAATTTGCCCCGCTGACCCCGCCCGCCAAATGGTGGTCAGGTCGTCCACGCCCGCAAAGTGCGTCTTTAAACCTGTTGGATTTACCCGTGCCCCAAGACTTACCGCTGGGCCAATATTGCTTGTATGGAGTCCTGTCGCCCGCGGGGAATGATGTGTTTGAAGCACGAGATAAGGGGTTGTGGGTGCTGGGTAGCCAGTGTTTTGAGGTGTTTTAATTCTGCTTTCGTACCGGAGTCCAAAACCTGTTTTGGACTCCAACTTCAGTTTTAGACTCCACGTCTTTATCAACTTTGGCTTGGCCCTGAGTTTGGAACGGTTTCGACTTCTTTCCAAGGCAGGAATACGGGATAATTGCTTGAGAAATTTAGTCGTATACTGAACGGTCATGGCGCTTTAGGCAAAGTTTGGTAATAGGCTGGTGCTTGGGTGAGTTCTGAGAACCTGTTCAAAATCTTTTGAGGAGGAGAGATAGAAACGCCAAGACGACCATTTGAAGAGAAGTGTTCAAGAACCCCCTCGTGTAAATTGCCACCAAGCCATCAGGAATGGTGCGTTACGGCGCAAAAAGACGCGCCTAACGCACCCTACGCTCGCTACCCCCCCCTATACACTCAATGCCATTAAGTTAAGCCTGCCAAAGAAACCTTGAAGGTCTAAAACCAGACCTTCAAGGTTGCCACCAAGCCATCAGGAATGATGCGTTACGGCGCAAAAAGACGCGCCTAATGCACCCTACGCATCCTACGCACCCTACGCTCGCTAATTCTGATTCAAATAATAACAATTAATATAGTATGGTCAAATAGTATGGTTAAGCGGTGTTTATTCTCAAATTAGAGGGTTAAAGCGGTCTGATAGCAAGTAATCATGCGGTTAAAGGGTGACCGAGTAACATTACTTTACCTAAAGTGTTGTTCGATCTGCATACAATTTCGTAGCTCGATATGCATACAATTTCGTGGCTCGATATGCAACTTTAGTTCGAATACAATTTATTTCATCGAATTCAAAGCGAAATTTTGAAACCCCTAATTAATTTGAAAACTAATTTTTCTCATAGGAGAACTCAACTCGGTCAAACCCAAGGCTTGACCCCAATGCCTCTCAAAGGGGTGTTATCTCTAGCTTTCTGCAATCGCTTTTATCCAATACTTTAAGTATTGATATTGCTTAACTTAAATGGCATTGAGGCTGCCCCCTACACACTGGCAGTCACCGGCAAATTTTGCTAACACACGAGAATGAACCGAATCACCCATTCTGCTAATTCTAAAATTCTGGAAATTCTGATTCAGACCATTAACATATTGAGGAGTAATGAACATGACTGCTTTAACTTTCAATCCACACACCTCTGGTAGTGAAGGCACAGTACGGGAGTTATCCCAGAAGGTGGTGGGGTGGCGAGAATTTCTTAGAGGTCAACTGAAGTCGAAAATACCACTGTCTCGTAGTGCTAAAGACTTGTACGACACACTCCAACAACAGGCAAAAGGTAGTAATACTTGTAAAGAAACACTAGCGATATTATCAACAACTTCTGGTTATTCCTACATCACCGTCTGTCGAGCACTCAAAGAATTGGAGGAGAAGTGTTGGATTGAAAAACGTGCCTGTCACAATAAATATGGTGGGAGATTGTCTAATCATTATCGTCTGTTAGTAGCTGAGAAATAACGCAATTACTTTGCCAATTAGCTATTTTTGAAATTCGAACGGGGTAAAAATCACCATTTTAACTAGGTCTGACGTGGTTAAATGGTGATAGGGGAGGGTATCACCAAAATTGACTTTCTTGAAGATTTCGTTTATTCTTAAAATAGAGTCAATCAATCGTGAAAATAGAAACTCTCAACTAAATCCAAGCGAACCAGTGTTATATATATTATTGACTGACTGTGGGTGAACACACCAACTGACACCAATGAGGAGGTAACCATTGGTCAAACTTCAGGACTGACCCCCTACACGACCAGCAGTCACGGCAAATTTTGCCAAAACCACAGAATGAACTGAATCACTCATTCTGTTAATTCTAACATTCTGAAAATTCTGATTCAGACCATCACCATTGGTAGTGGCCGTGCCAGACACGGTTTGACTTCTTGTGGTAAACGGTCAAACCGGGGGTGTTGAACACATAATAAATCATAGCGGGTTTGTAAATTTAACCAAAAGAGAGCTTCCATTTGGAAAAACAGACCTAAACGTAAAGCCAACTCGGCGGTTATCGGGCGTTCTCCATCCAGCAGTTGTTGGACCAACTCAGATGACACCTGAAGACCTTATGCTAGTTGGTCTGCGGTAAAGTTTAAGGGAATCAGAAATTCTTCGCGTAAAATTTCACCAGGGGTAATCGGTTCAAACTCTCTAGTATTCATAATAGACCTCAATGATAATCGACGATTTCTACTTCATAAGCATGACCTTCGTACCAACGAAAGCAGATGCGCCATTGTTGATTAATAAGTACTGAAGCAGAAATTTTCTGGTATTTTCTTTCACCCCTCGCCCTCTGGGA
>DZAL01000025.1 GCA_022729575.1 Thiomargarita sp. | reverse complement strand
CGATTCATCAAGACCGTGCCGTCAGTCTTCACGCTTTGTCGTTAAGCGATTGCACGGTAGTCAGCGTGGACCTACCCGTGGGGCTAAGCGATACGAAACTCAACGATATCGAAGGACTGGCTTGGCCGTCGACGGCTTGTCAATTTCAGTAACTGGAAGAAATTCCCCAGTGCTTAAACTCCACTAACGGAGGCATCTAATAATGTCATTAATCCCTAACGGTTCTCCTCGTCAGAACCCACCCCTTAAGCGATTTTCACCGGCGACTACCCAGTTGGTGCCTGCCACTCACTGGATAGGTCGGTTATTACTATTATTACTCGGAGTGCTATGTCATGGCTGGCCGGCCATGCTGTTGGCCGAGGGTTCTTATGAAATGCCGTCGTTAACGGCGACCCGTTACGAGCGTGCTATCGATAGTGCCGCGAAAATCTCCTTACGAGTCCACCCTGATAAGGGTCAAACGGTTGGGGCCAAGTTTGAGTGGTATAAACCTGGCAAAACTCTTCTACACCCGGCTCAACCCAGTTGGTGGACGGCTCCCAATGATAATAAAGATTGGACCTATACCTTCTCGTCGGAACTTCCAATCAAAGGCCAAACCACGGCCATTTTGCTGGGTCAGTGGTCCGTCAAGGTCTTTGTCGACCTCGGCCACGGTTGGCAAGCGGTGGCCGACCGCAGCTTTGAAATCGATACCAATGAAGAGCCGACTCGTTACCGTTATCGTGCCAGTCTGAGTCAGGACGTTGAACCCCAATATCCCTACCTGCCGATGGGTGAAACCAACCAATTTCGGACTTCAGAGGCCGAAACCGGGGGGCAAGTAATGGTTGCGATGGTCTTTGATTATTATCATCAAGACCCAGGCATTGGAGTTCAAACCAAGTGGTATTATTGGCAAGAGTTACCCGACGGGACTCAACAACGACGTTTGATTTATACTCAGCCCCCCAGTTGGTCGAATGCCGCCGTCTATCAGGAGAACTATTCCCCAATTTGGACCGCTACGACTCCCAGTCTCTTGCTCTCCAACTTGGTCACCAAGAAATATGCCGGCGAGTGGACGGTAGAGGTTTGGGTCGCGGATTTGGCGGCAAGTTCCGAGTTTCGTCGCGACCGCAATCTGTATTTCACCCTCATCGATGATGTGCCTCCTACCGTGACCCTGTCGACCCCAGACCATCAAACCACTAACCAACCCGTGGTGGCGGTGGCGGGACGAGTTAAAGATGATATTGGTGCCTTCACGCTCACCTGGTCAGTCAACCAAGGTGAAGAAACTCCCGTGACCAGTCCCACGGAATTGACCGAGTGGTTAATCTTCATGCCCGTAGAAGAGGGTGAAAATATCCTGACCGTCACCGCGGCTGATAAAGCCCAAAATGAGAGTCAACCTCAAACGTTGACGGTGGAGAGAGACGACCAAGCCGAGGATTCTTGTTTTATCACTTATGACCCCAGTACCGACCCCATCGATGTCTATCGCGGCGAACAGGTCCTGTCGCAAGAGTTACTCACGGTCCCAGGGAGTCTCTTACCGCTGTCAGTTTCCCTTACCTACCATTCGCAACGTTTGAAGGACGGCCCCACCGGTCGGGGTTGGGAGGACCCTTATGCGGGGACTCGTCTCCAAGAATTGCCCAATGGTGACGTGAAAATTTATTGGACCACCCACCGTTATAATCGCTTCACTCCACTGGGCCACGGTGAATATCAAGCGACTCATTCGGCTTGTCGTTGGGATCAGTTAGTCAAACAGGCCGACGGCCAGTTTATGGTGACCCGCAAGGACCAAACGGTCTATCAATTTAATCCCCAAGGTCAGTTGACCACTTTGACCCACTCACGGGGTCAAATGTTACAATTTAGCTATTCTCCTACAGGTCTCCTCCAAAGAGTCACCGAGCCAGTTAGCGGGATTTATTTGGACTATGTTTATAATTCTGACGGTCTGGTGGAAACCGTGAGTGACCCGTTGGGGCGACCGGCACAATTGAGTTATGATTCACATCACCTGTTAGTGAGTGCCACCGACGCGGCCGGCCAAACGGTCACTTATACGTATGACTCTCACGGCCAATTGCTTAGTGGTACCAATGCTGACGGGGTTCAACTCTTTGTCAATACTTACAACGACTGGCGACGAATCACGACCCAAGACGATGGACGAGCCGAGAATGGCAAAGTGCAATTGGCCACGGCGACTTCCAGTGCAACTGGCCAAGTGACCACGACAGTGACCAATCGCCTTGGTGGGAAGCGCACCTATACCTTCAATAATCAAGGTCGGTTACTGAGTTTTCGCAACGAGTTGGGTCACCAGGTCACCTATACTTATGATGCACTAGGGAATCGTACCAGTGCCACCGATGAATTAGGACGACGCACGACCTTGGCTTATGACCATCACGGTAACTTAAGTGCTATCACCAATGCCTTGGGTCAAACCACCCGCTTGAAGTATGACGACCATCATCGTCGGTTAGCCGTGACGAATGCGTTGGGGAAGACCATACGCTTCACTTATGAGGCTAAGGGCAACCTCCTCAGCATGACCGACCCACTTAATCAGGTGACTCGTTATACCTACAACGACGCTGGGCAAGTGTTGACCCAAACCAGCCCGCGCGGTGGGGTGACCACTTATGAGTATGACCATGGCTTCCCGGTGCGGGTCACGGACCCGGCAGGGGTGGTCTCGACCTTGGGTTACGATGCCGCTGGTCGCTTAACCCAGGTAACGGATGCGGAACATCATATCACCACCTTGACTTACGACGGTGCCAACCGAGTCACGACGCTGACCAATCCGTTAGGACACACGAGAAGTTTCACCTATAATAGTCGCGGTCAACTTCTGACGATAACCGACGACAATGGCAATGTCACTCGTCGGCAGTATGATGGTAATGGCAATTTGATTAGCCAAGTAAATGCGCTTAATCAAGAGACTCGTTATGAGTATGATGGGGAGAATCATCTCACTAAGATAACTGATGCCAAAGGACATGCTACCAGTTTGAGCTATGATGCCAAAGGACGTTTAGTCAGTCTCACCAATCCCTTGGGTCACACTCAACGTTTGGAATATGATGCGGCTGATAACCTCCGAAAACTCTTTGATGCGTTTGGCCAAGTGGTCAAGGTGTTCAATTATGACGCGGTGGATAATGTCACCCAACTCACGGAAACCCTCAATTCCACCAAGACCTTTGATTACGATGCCCTGTCTCGTCTCGTCAAAATCACGGACCCGTTGACACGGGTGACGCAGTGGAGTTACGACGACCTCAATCGCTTGGTCGACAGTCTCGATGCGTTAGCCGGCCACAGTCATCAAGGGTTTGATGAAGAGGGGAATCGCACTGCCTTAATCGACCCCAATGGCAATGAAACACACTTTGAATTTGACCAAAGTGGACGGTTGGTAGCGGAAACGGTGGCGACCGGTGAGAAGGTCAGTTATACTTATAATGCCAGAGATTTATTGGCGCAAGTGACCAATGCCAGAGGACAATCACGGCAACTGGAATACGACGCGGCGGGGAGACTCCTTAGCTTCACCGACCTTGATGGCACCGTGAATTTTAGCTATGATAAGAATGGCAATGTCCTCACGGTCACGGACTCCCAAGGGACCATTTCTCGGACTTATGATGCTCTCAATCGTGTCACCAGTTACACGGACGTGAAGGGGAATACGTTGCATTATGAGTATGATGAAGTTGGGAATCTGGTCGGCTTGACTTATCCTGACGGGAAGGTGGTTCATTATGAGTATGATGCGGCTGACCAATTAACCAAAGTCACTGATTGGGCGGGACGAGTGACAGGTTATGAGTATGATAAAAATGGACGGTTGATAAGTGAGACTCGTCCCAATGGTACTCAGATGAGTCGTCGTTATAATGTGGCCGGGCAATTGGTGCAGCAGGTGGAGAAGGATAATCGTGGCGAGTTGATTAGTCAGTTTGACTTTAGCTATGATGCGACGGGGAATATTCTCAACGAACAGAAACTTCCCAAGCCCGAGTCTGTGTCTCTTCCACCGGTAACGATGACTTATTCGGCGGCGAATCGGTTGGCTACTTACAATGGGCAAGCCGTGCAGTTTGATGCGGACGGGAATCTGGTGTCTGGTCCGCTGTCTGGAGAGATGGCGAACTTTCGTTTTGATTCCCGGAATCGGTTGGTTGCCGCGGGTGAGACGAGTTATCGGTATGATGCCGAGAATCAGCGCATTGGGGTGAATCAGACGAGTTATGTCGTTAATTCGCAACCGGCTTTGAGTCAGGTTCTCGTCAAGGAGGAGAATGGAGTTAAGACGTTTTATGTCTATGGGCTGGGATTGCTTGGTGAAGAGAAGGAGGGGGAACATCGGAGTTATCACTTTGATTTCCGTGGGAGTACGGTGGCACTAACCGATAAGACTGGAAAGGTGGTGCAACGGTTTCAGTATGGGCCGTATGGAGAATTGGTGAAAGGAGATACTGCGGTCACGCCGTTTTTGTTTAATGGGAAGTATGGGGTGATGACCGATGGGAATGGGTTGTACTATATGCGGGCGCGGTTTTATAGTGCGGTGATTAAGCGATTTGTGAATATGGATGTGTTGCTAGGGAAGGTGGGGGAGGGGCAGACGTTGAATCGGTATGCGTTTGTCACGGGAAATCCATCGACTCATATTGACCCTACGGGCTTGGCTAGTTGGAGATCACAAACCGAAGAAGGATGTCAACGGTTAAAGCGAAAGATTGAAAATCTAAGGAACGAATTGAAAAGACAACGTCTTAATATTAGTAATAATCCACAAGGTTTACCAACATTTCCACCATATCCTGATGCCAAACTAAGCCAATCAGTACAAGGGCATGTGCAACTATATTTTCAATATAAGCGCGATTTGGAACAGGCTCTGGAAGACTATAACAAGAGATGTGGTGGTCCAGGAGGAACGCCAACACCAAATCCTGTTTCAATTTCAATTCCAAGCCCTAATTCGTCAAATGATATGTATTTTTGGGTTGGTGCTGGTACCACGGTGATTGGTGTCGGACTTGGAGTATTTTTTTTCCCAGAAGTGACGATTCCTGGACTAATTGTTGGTGGAGCTTGTTGGGAAACAGCGCAGTAACAGCGGACATGGTCTTGGTTATGTGTACCTTAGAGAGGCGAGAATTAGTTTTTAATAGAGACTTTGAAAGTTTCCAAAATACTCAAGAGGTCGACAGAAATATGGTTAACCATTAATTTTCGTTTCTATAAGTTGTGATACTTTACACTTGATGATTTAGACTGATATGCAGATAACTACTCAGGATAACCGAGTAATACACGAGATCAAAGATACTGATGGAAATATCTTGTTTTTATATGAGAATGAGTTTCATGACTTGAGTGATCTAGATTTGACCGGGGCAAATCTATCAGGTGTCGTTGCGGAAGGCCTTATCTGTATGGATACCAAATTGGTAAATGCTAATTTGGAAGGAGCAAATTTGTACATGATGATGGCATGTTGTTCAGATTTCACTAACGCCAATCTGGCCGGTTCGGATTTGCGTGGCGCAAACTGTACTGGTGTGGTGTTTCAAGGAACTAATCTCCGAAACGCTAACTTGGGTAAGGATAACATTGGTGGTAGTGTTCGTCTTCAAGGCGCAAATCTTGTGCATGCGAATATTGAAGGCGTGGTATTACAAGGAGCTGAATATGATGATAATACCACTTTTTCTGACGAGTTTAATCCAAGAGATTATGGGATGATATTCACCTCGTTACCACGCGGAGCAAAGTAATGCCGCCCGGCCGCTCCGCGTCCAGTGACCTGAACGAACTACCGCGAGTGAACCGCCACCAGGCCGCACTGGACGCGGAGCGTCCCCACTGCATTACCACGCGGAGCGTGGTAACGAGGTAATACGACGCGGCGGGGAGACTGGTGAGTGTCACCGACCTTGATGGCACCGTGAATTTTAGCTATGATAAGAATGGCAATGTCCTCACGGTCACGGACTCCCAAGGGACCATTTCTCGGACTTATGATGCTCTCAATCGTGTCACCAGTTACACGGACGTGAAGGGGAATACGTTGCATTATGAGTATGATGAAGTTGGGAATCTGGTCGGCTTGACTTATCCTGACGGGAAGGTGGTTCATTATGAGTATGATGCGGCTGACCAATTAGTCAAGGTCACTGATTGGGCAGGTCGTGTCACCGGTTATGAGTATGATAAAAATGGGCGATTGATAAGTGAGACTCGTCCCAATGGCACTCAGATGAGTCGTCGTTATAATGTGGCGGGGCAATTGGTGCAGCAGGTGGAAAAGGAGAGTGATGGAAATCTCCTTCGTCAAGTTGACTATAGTTATGATGCCGCGGGGAATATTGTCAAGGAACCCACTCTTCCAAAGCCTGACTCCGTGTCGCTACCACCGGTAACGATGACTTATTCGGCAGCGAATCGGTTGGCGACTTATAACGGGCAGGCGATTCAGTTTGATGCGGACGGGAATTTGTTGACCGTACCGTTGAATGAGCAACTGAGTGCGTTGCAGTTTGATTCTCGGAATCGGTTGGTACAAGCTGGAAATACGAGTTATCGTTATGATGCCGAGAATCAACGGATTGGGGTAAATCAGACCAATTATGTCATCAATTCGCAACCGGCCTTAAGTCAGGTGTTGTTCAAGGAGGAGAATGGGGTCAAGACGTTTTATGTCTATGGGTTAGGATTGATTGGCGAGGAGAAGGACGGGGAATATCGGAGTTATCATTTTGATTATCGTGGGAGTACGGTCGCTTTGACTAACGAAACTGGACAAGTAACGGAGAGATTTCAGTATGCACCGTATGGACGGACGACGCATCGCCGGCCGACCGGTGGAATTGGCCGACATCAGTGATTTTTATCTCGCCTTTGGCTTTGAATTAACCGAGGCCCAACCTAGGCTGTCGAAATAATCCCCAGATCTCAACTATATTTTTCCCGTTTTTTTTGGCTATCTAAATCACGGAAAAAAGCTTGGCGTTTCTTTCGGATCGTATAGGGTATGTTTTCTTGCTCCCAAATCGGTAAATCTTGGTGACGCGCT
The DNA here is from genome assembly GCA_022729575.1 of Thiomargarita sp. Classification (GTDB taxonomy): domain Bacteria; phylum Pseudomonadota; class Gammaproteobacteria; order Beggiatoales; family Beggiatoaceae; genus JAABRD01. Next base: position 36,629 of record DZAL01000025.1, on the reverse strand, counting down.
CTATTTAAAGCCGGTGTCACGAGATTCGCCGAAAGATTGCCACAAAGTGCAGGAATAAGTAAGGTGGTGCGGTTCATGTCGGCTTGGGGACTACGTTCCAAAATCTGTTTAAATTGGCCAAATAACGATTCGATAATATCGCTACTCACTAATAACGGTAACGAGGTGGTTGGTTTCTGGATTTCAAGATGTTGTGGTAGCCAACGTGGCAAAGGTTTTTTCACTTTGGAGTGTTTCGGCAGTTCTTCGGACAATTGCTCACAGATTTCATAACTATTTTGCTCAAGTCCTTTCTGTTTAAGAATTTCCATGACTGGTGATACCACTTTGGTGGTTTTGGCAAAGCGCTTGAGGAAGGGTTTGAGTAACCAGAACCCGGGCTAATAGGCTACCTTGCTTGGCACGACCTTTGACGGCAAACACCAAAAGCCTCGGTTCGCCCCATTTAGCCAACTGGTTGATGCTTTGAAAACGTCCTTTCAGACGCAGTTTAGGAGGAATCAGAAACGCCAAATCAGTTTGCCGCAAGTGATTTGCACCTTGGTTTAGCAACGAGATAAATTGCTGATAAGCCGTAGCTTTCTCAAATTGTTGTTTAAGCGCAGTTGCCATCAGATAGCCTATATCTGCTATGACAAGAATGCTGTTCTCCTGCTTTTCAGACCATAACCGGACTCCTTTTTGCAGAGTGGAATCATGGTCTTTAATGATGACGGCAGGCAAACCCGCACGATTAAAAATCTTTTCTAAGTCCTGCGAAAGTGTTTCTCCATTGACGGTTTCGCTGACGGTGACACCGATACATTCACAGTCTTGTAGTTGAATGGCAGACCCCCTTTGAGATAAGGCCGCCATTGACACCCGTAACACCACTAAGACTTTTTTCGTGCCTATGTCGATGGAGTGGTCGATGATAGCGGCCCAAGACGTGCGAAGGGGCTTGACCTGTAGAAGCAATCCCAAGCCGACGCGCAAAGTCCAGTTAATCACCGACGTAAAATGCGGTATCCACCCCAAAGTCAGCGAGGTGTTAGCGTGAAGCAACTGTAGGATACGGGGAATACTACGATAAGAAACTATCCCTTGTCTTATCAATAACACGCATAAAGTGCGCGTTTCGGTCGCCGGCGTGATCTCCACCACGGGCGCGAGGGGGGAATTTAAGAATTTTTTTTGCTTCTCTTCTGCTGGTTGTAATTGTCTCTGAAGTTCGGCTATTTTGGCTTGATAGCGCTTTGGTGTTTTGCGCTGTTCGCGAATTTCGTGAGCGCGTTGAATAGCTTTACTTTTCCACTGGTTACGGCTTGGTAATAGTTTGTACATTTGTATCATTATTTGTATGACTATCGGTCATTAAACTAGGGGTTGATTTTACCATTTTATTTTATCGATTTTCCAACTTATCTTTACCAATTATTGGAATCCATATGCTGGGAAAATAAAATATCTCAAAAATCAGAAAATTTCGACGGCCTACTACTAGGCAGGTCCGCAGTGACGGGCTGGTCGATGGCCACCTCTCCTCCTGGCCATACGGGGAAAGTCACGTTGTCAAAATGGAATGAAGGAATTTAACTGGTTCAAAAGATAGAGAGAACTGTTGGGTAGGCCAGTTCCTACATATTGTTCTGGTCCTGCTGGTAAAGATGGCAAGAAATGGAGACGTGCCATTAATGCTGTGGGGAGTGCAATAATGTGGTCTTGAGAAAGGCTTACGATAAAAGATATATTATACCTCAAAAGTGAGTTGTAGATGAAATTCAATGGTTATTATTTGTGGTGCTAGGCGGTGAGATTGTCAGAATCGGATTTGACAGAATTTTAGAATAACCCCCGACTCATTCTGAAAATTCTCTAATTCTGTAAATTCTGATTTTGACCCTCCCAGACCTGATAGGGTCAAATCCCAGAGTTTGAGGAAATCAGACGCAAACCCACGTCTCGATAGAGCGGAAAGGTCGTGTCGAAACTGAGTAACTGAGCGTCATAATAAAGTGCGGTACTGATAATCAGACGATCCATCGGGTCACGATGATGTTCCGGCAAGGCCACCGCGTTTGCCGCAATAATTGGAGTGACTGGTAGAAATCGGATGATAGCCGCTTCTTCAACTTGACTCAGCCACTCGTTAAAACTCATCGACAGACTGATGCGTCCATGTTTCACTAACCAAGCCATTTCAAAGCAAGAAATAGAGGAGACTCCTACTTCGGCAGCTTCTTCAATCAGGATGCGTAGGTTTGGCGGGAGTTCATCCGGGAGTTGGTTGACCCACCAATGCCAAATATGGGTATCTAGTAAAATCATTGAGGCAAACTCCAATGGTCGAGAGGGATGGTGTTTATCACATCACCGAGTTCTTTCACTTGACCCGCAAATTGTAGTGGTGGGGCACGGCGTTTCTTCGGTGAGGATTCCAGCATGGGCTCCTCTAGGGTTAAAATTAACACTTCGACACGATGATTGAGAAACGAAACGGGCAGGTCAATCACTAAACGAGTCGAGGCTATTTGTTCAATGTGACGTTGTATTTGCATAGAAAAATACTCCATAGTTATCAATTCTGAAAATTCTGATTCTGACCCTCCCAGACCTGACAGCTTTTCAAAATCTGTCAGGTCTTCTGAGAGGGTGGACGACCAAAAGGCATGACACTTTCTACCTGGCTTAATTATTTCAGCGTTCACCTTGTTGATTAACCGTAACCATTTGTCCGGCAATCGTGAGAGTGCCACTGCGATTTTGGCTTGGAAGACAAGAAGGGCTTACGCATTCAGAAAAGTTACTCTTCACCGAGTAAGTGACCGTTCCATTTCCTTGTCCACTATTCTCTGAAGTAATCGTTATCGACTGGGTATTACTGGTAGCGGTCCAGGGGCAACCGGCAGGTGCATTGATGGTGACGGTGCCTGTTTCTGATTTAGTAGAATGAGAAATATTAGCTGGAGTGACCGTGTAAGTGCAAGCGGTGTGGTTAATGTTAAACATTGCTGTCCCCAACGCCCAGTCTTCCTTTTTCACGGAGGATGGACTCACACCCGTTGGTGTCCGTAACAAATACACTGTGTAAAGACCACTAGGCAGGTCCGCAGTGACGGGCTGGTCAATGGCCACCTCTCCTCCTGGCCACACGGGGAAAGTCACGTTGTCAAATGGAATGAAGGAATTTAATTGGTTCAAGAGGTAGAGAGAACTGTTGGGTAGGCCAATTCCTACATATTGTTCTTGTCCTACTGGTAAAGATGGCAACGTCACTCGAAGGGTCTCGCCCGTTTGATAGATGGCTTGGGAGACGATGGGGTTAGCGACTTCCACTTTGGGTGGAGTGCTATTGCTGAAGGTTACGTTATCGTTGAATAGTGTTCGAACTTCAGTTTCTGAAAGAACGCGATTGTAAATGCGAATATCATCCAATACCCCCGCCCAATAATGGGGGTCAGTCAGACTAAATACACCAAAAGTTAGAGAACGATTTGGGTCTGATAAAGTACCTTCATGTAGTGTTTTTTCAATCAGGTTACCATTAATATAGGTTTGGATGTAAGTACCATCATACGTTCCGACCAGATGGTTCCATTCCCCAAAACCGGTCAAAGTACCAGACGCACTGTCGGTGCCAGGGAGAGAGATAGCTAAACCTGCTTCTATACCACTATTCCACATTCCAAAATCACTACACATTGCGAAGTAGAGATTCTTGTTATCAGGATTAGCTTTAAGCCATACAGACACACTGAGTTGGTTGTTTCGTGCAAAATGTTTCTGAGTAAAGTAAATTTTGTCGTTTACCCCATCAAAACTATAAGCACTATTCAGATTACCAAATCGATCTTCTGTTAAGGTAGCACCGTCTACTGTTCCAGAATTTCCATTACCGCTTTCGTCATTAGCATTTCCATTGAATGGATAATAGGCTACCAAACCATTAGTTAGGTCCATTATAGCATTTTGAGTCACCGTAACCGTTTGCCCCGCAATGGAGATAGTCCCACTACGACTTTGGCTTGGAGGACAAGGGCTTATGCAACCAGCATTAGTATTATCCGTAACCGAATAGGTGAGTGTCCCATTTCCTTGCCCTCTATCCTTTGAAGTAATGCTTATCCATCTATCATTGCTGGAGGCATACCAGTTACAACCTGTAGGGGCAGTAATGGTAAGAGTGCCCGTTTCGGAATTAGCACTGTGAGAAGCGGTGGTTGGAGTGATAGTGTAAGTGCAATCAGCCTCCCCCTTTTGATTAATGGTAACAGTTTGTTCTGCAATGGTGAGAGTGCCATTGCGATTTTTGCTTGGAATATAGGGACTTATCATTACAAACTCAGTATTGCCTGCTACCGAATAAGTAATAGTCCCATTTCCTTGTCCACTATTCCCTGAAGTGATGCGTATCCATCCATCATTGCTAGTAGCGGTCCAGGGACAATTTGCAGGCGCAGTGATGGTGAGGGTGCCCGTCTCTGGTAGCAGACTGTGAGAGGTCGTAGTTGGGGTGATAGTGTAGGTACAATTACTGACTGCACAATCCCCTCCAGGCGTTTGTGTTTTCTCCCATCCAGGCATCGTTCTATCAAGAAACGCCGCCACTTCAGGGTCAGAAGCAATTAAATGGTTGTTACTTAAACCAATTTCTGGACGAAATGTTCTCTTCATGACCGAACGTGGCACTTCCCCACAAAAGTGGTTATTGGAGAAACTCAACATGGCAAAAACGTTACCTATCGACTCAGGAAGAGGGCCAGTGAATTGGTTATTATCTAAACTCAAATTCCCTATACTCTTTGGAAGTTGAGTAGTAATGTGACCACTCAGTTGATTGTTATTTAAACAGAACCATTCTACTGACAAAGCACTCAAGTCAGGAAGATGACCACTCAGTTGATTTCCACACAGTTTAAACCAAAAAATCGTGACCGCAGATAAAACATTCAATTCTGGGGAAAGCGTTCCAACCAAATTGTTGTCAGTCAAATATAGCGTACCCACATGCCCTTTTTTACATCCCACACCATACCAATTGCAAGGCATATTGGTCTTATTCCAATTGTCTTTTTTCTTCCAATTGGGACCGTTAGTGCTGTGATAGAGTGCTAACAATGCCTGACACTCCTGCGGTGGAATTTGAGTCACTTGAGAACAATCGGTGGGTGCCGGCACATCATTCACCGTCACTATCACTTCTCGCTGCGCTTGTCCTGTTAAATTACTATCATCAGTGACCGTGAGAGTAATCGTGTAGGAACCCGCCGTGTTGAAGGTCATCTGAACATTTTTATCCGACGAAGTGTGACCCGCGGAACTTTGCCATTGATAACGGACGATTTTGCCATCCAGGTCATAGGAATCTTTAGCATTAAGTCCAACTGTTAAAGGCGCGTTGCCAACGTAATTCGGCGAAATGCTGAACTTAGCTACGGGCGGATATTGTCCAACCACCGTGACCATCTTTTTAAATGTTGCTGTGAGTCCCTGTTGGTCAGTAACAGTGAGACCCACCTCAAATTGACCAGGCTTGTCAAAAGCATAGATGAAGGGATTGCCGATTCCTGCCGGTTGCCCATCAATAGTCCATTCATAAATAGCGATGGTGCCATCAGGGTCACGGGAACCACTGGCATCAAACGTTACTTGCAAAGGCATAACTCCCTTTAGCGGATTCGCTGTGAACATTGCGATAGGTGGTTGTGGTTGCGATTTGCCCGTGCAATTGTAATTAGCGTCAAAGACAGCTAAATCAGGATTGGAATCATCACAGTCCTTTTCTGGTTTACAAGACGCAGGACAAGTCGAGGGCTTGTCTTTGGAGATGCCCCAGTTGCAGTAACCGTCGCCATCATTGTCTTCACAAACTATCTGACGAGGTTTCAGCAAACTGTTTACCGGATTCTCTAAAGCTGCAACCATCAAATTATACGGTTCCAACTTAATATAAGCGAAACCATTTTCATGTTTCCCTTGACTTTGATATTCTCCCCAATGATATATTTTACCCGTTTCCTGATCTACGATATTTTGCAACGCACCCCATAGATTGCCCCAACTGTTCTTAAAAATCCAAATAGTACGACCATCCTTCGGATCAGTTTCAAATCCTACCAAGGTTATGGCATGGCTAAGAGTTCCAATTGCTGATACTAATGGTCCCTTCTCCATAAGTAATTTCTTTATTTTTTCTTCTTCCTTTGCGGTTACAGTGTTACTGAGTCCAGTGGTACTAATTTTCTCATTAGCAGCGGCCAATTTCTGACCACAAGGTAATTTACTTGCTTGATAAGGAAAAGACTGCTCATCCACAACACCTGAAGTGAAAATTTTTGAGGCAAAAGGATTTCCGCCACCACAAGTTCCTGCGCCACTGCAAGAAAGTATGTCTTGTTCAGCCAAGTCTAAATTTAGAAGTTGATTGAAATAAAGATTAGTAACGGTTTCCATTGCACCGGCACTTGCAAATGCCCAGCAACTTCCACATGATTTTTGGTGTTTTACCGGAGTAATCCAATTTTCTCCATGTCTATTCCGCCAGTCAAAACTATCTACCAGCCCACTGGCTCTGTTACTGCGTTTTCTAATAGTCGCAGGTGTTGGTTTGAGTTCAAAAACACCGCCTCTATAGTATTCAAATCCTTGTAGGTTAACCTCTCTAATTTCAGTTTGTCCTTCTTGAAGTACCCCTACCAGTTTCTTCTTCTCCGCATAACTCAAATTAGAAACCGAAGTCTCCCCCGCAATCCACCCCAAATCCTGTTCATTGAGTTGCCAAATCTTCACCGCATTTTGCTTGGCCCGCAATTCTTCTATGTCCTCCGCTATCGGCGTTTCCACATAAGACACTTCGCCAATGGACAACGCACCATGCCGGACCTCCAAGCGTAACGAAAACGAATTAAGTGGCTGTGGCAATACACAAGTCTCTTCACACACCTTTTCGATTTTCAACGGGCGTGGACTGTTGAACTCCTCTGCGGTGAGGCTTTGCAACGATTTCTCATACACCAAATATTCGCTTTGCGTGTTGTTATCCACTAACACCACTCTGACAAAAGCGGCTGGGTCATCTTCCATAGCCTCTAACCGTAACCCAAATTGACCCGTGATAGATAATCCATAAATATTATTGGGCAGAGTAATCGGAAAAGTCTGGGAACGAAATTCCTTTGGGGGCGTTTGTACACTGAGATTTTGTGACTCAGTTCTTATCGCCTCCGCAGTAACGGGCATGGAAAATGCGTTCTGAGTGTCCACAGGCGTAGTTGCGGTGGTCCATTGACTGACAGCAAACGATTGATCGGCAATGAATAGCGTACCCTCACGATTTTGTTCACCCCCATTAGCCGCCACGTCATACGTTAATACGCCATTCCCCTGCCCAGCATTTCCAGCAGTAATCGTCACCCAATCCACCTGACTACTAGCCGTCCAAGGACACTCGGCGGCGGAAGTGAATACTGTCACTGTACCAGTAGCAGCCGAAGCGGCGTGAAAATAACTGGGAGGTTCAATGTGATAACTACAATTGAAAGTCACTTCAAAAGGTGGCGCCGCCTGCCCCTTACTATTATCCCCCCAACAACTCACCGTCCCATCTGTCTTCACTCCACAAGCGTGCTGAAGCCCGGCTGTCACTTGCACAAAATTTCCTGTAGGAGGCAAAGCCTGACCATAATCATTCTCTCCCCAACACGCTAACGTGCCGTCAGTTTTTATCCCACAGGTATACCAAAAACCTGCGGCAATTTGAGTGACAGCATCACTCGGAGGACTGGCTTGATTGCGACTCGTATTTCCCCAACAGACCACTGTGCTATCCGTCTTAATCCCACAAGAATGATACCCATTGGCAGTCACCTGCAAAAACGTACCTTCTGGGGGAGTTGCTTGTTGATAATCATTTTTGCCCCAACAGGCCAGAGTGCCATCAGTTTTCACTCCACACGCATGGTACCAACCCGTGCTGATTTGAGTGAACGTACCTACAGGAGGTGTCATGAGATTGTCACCCCAGCAAGCCAGTGTACCGTCAGTTTTTAGGGCACAAGTGTAATCGTTACCGGCACTCACCTGCAAAAAGCTACCCACGACGGGCACAGGCAGGTTACTTTCATTGCGTCCCCAACAAATCAAAGTGGCATCCGTGCGCACGGCACAGGCATGATCCCAACCCACGCTGAGTTGAGAAAAAATACCAATAGGTGGCGTGGCACGTCCGTCATCATTTATGCCCCAGCAGGCAAGGCTACCGTCGTTTTTTACCACGCAGGTGTGATAGCCACCGGCGCCAAGGGTGGCGGCAGAAAGGGCGTGACTCGCGATGAGACTGAGGAATAGGGCGAGTGCGCAAACAATTGATTTAATTGATTTATAAGTGTTGTTCAAGAAGATAGTCGTCATAATTAAATCCCCTCTGATTATATAGAAAAAGGCCATGTTGAAATTCTTGTCATTTGTAACTCGATGTTCAAGTTAGAACTTACCAATCTGCTAATAAACAGTTAATAGTAATAAAATCATCTGGTTAAGATAGAGTTAAGGAGTTACGTTGGCCAATTTATAACTGATTGATTGGCAATAAGTACCCTTCGGTATTGGACCTACCGGCCTGGCTTAACTCTGCCAGTTACCGAGTTTGCGGCGTCCGTTCGGAAACTGACGGACACCCCCGAAAGGGTCTCTAATAACCGGAGACTATGGCTAGTTTAAAGGATTATTAGTATATTATCAATATTCTAACTTGAACATCAAGTGTAAACAAGTTTATCAAGTTTATCAAGTAGAGCGTGGGTTGGAGTAAGCACACCGAATTCCAACATTTTTCTCACACTGTTGTTGGAGTTCGCTGGCGCTCATTCCAACCTACGCTCATGGTCAAGCAGTTTAGGAAGAAATTTAGGGGGCATCGGTATGGATGGAGTCACCATCGCCCCCCGTGATTTCAGGTCGACACTCTGGTGGATACGCTTCGCTTAATCCACCCTACTTGGGAGGTGAATTTCTTAACTTAATGGCATTGCGGCTAAAGCCTCCACTCCAGCATCTCCGAGTGGTTTACCATTACCACTGTAACACTACCGACAGTTGGGAGGAGAGAATAATATTCTCCTCTCTTCTCGCGTTTATCTCGTTCCCACGCGCCGGCGTGGGAATGTAGCAAGCGTAGCAAGCGTAGGGTGCGTTAGGCACGTCTTGTTGTGCCGTAACGCACCTTTTCCTTCCCCATCTCTCACCTCGTTACCACGCTCCGCGTGGTAATGCCGCTAGGACGCTCGGCGTCCCGTCACCACCACTTTCGGAAAGCTCTTCAAACCAGAGGTGGAAACGGGACGCGAAATGTCCAAGGTGGCGCGTCGACACGAGAAAAAATCGCCAGAGACCTTGCCCACTATTCATAACGAAGACAGTTTAGCGCGGCGTTGCCAACGCCTGGCCCAAGAATCTCGCACCGCCATTGAAGAAACGGGCAGTAATTTATTGTATCTAGCCATGGGATTTTTGAAATGGTATGAGGACTGGCAGTCCTGATGCCCACCTTTCATCATCACCCTCAATTTATCACACCTCGCTTCGCCAATTCAACCTACGCAACCTTACACCTACTCCTTAGTTTCTCTCATCATTCCTAATTGCGGCTGGTCCTGGACCCACCAGCCTTGATAACTGCTATTACTGGACAGCCATTTCAATTGACTCTCCCCATGACGCAAGTTATTCAGCCACGACCCCTCATAGCTGTCACCCGTGGCTCAAGTGAAGGTGCCTTGACCGGAACGTTTTCCTTTCACCCAGTCACCGAGCAAAAAATTCTATCTTGCACCTTTTCCTAAATTACAGTCCGTACACAACGTGCGTAAGTTCTCAAAGCGATTAGTGCCTCCTTTGGAAACCGGAATGATATGGTCCACCTGCAATTCTACATTTGGAGAATTTGCCGAACGACCACAAACCACACACTTAAACCCATCTCGTTCTAACACCCGATACCGTAGTGATTTAGAGATAGATTGCCGTTGGTAGGAACTCGCAGGTTTTGCACCAACGAGGCTACGTAAAAAACTACGCACTACTTTTTGGAAGGCATTAGGTTTTTTTCTGGGCATCGTCGTCACCAGGTTTATCAGAACCTTTGGTCTTCTTGCTTATCCAAGAAGCCCATTCTGATACCGTATTGGCCGCTTGAGTGGTAACATTACTGACGGTATTAGTAACGGTCTCCACGGTGGAAGATTGATTCGGATCAGCAGGAGTTGGAGAGTTAAACAGTGCTGTTTTCACTCCATAAGCAGCCGTACCTGCTACTGCACCAGCGACGGCCACGGGTAACATTCCAATTCCCACGGCAGTACCCATAAAGGCTAATCCCATTCCTCCAACTACATAGGAAACTCCAGCACCTGCTAAAGCTCCTCCTCCGGCAAACTGGCCTAACTCTTTAGCATTGTTTAAAGTGCTGGAAGACGAGTTAGTTTCTTCTAAATTATTGGGGTGGTCGGTCATATTGTCAATTTCCTCTTTAAAGTTATATTACAGATAATAGATGGTTATTCTACTTCGCGCATTTTCCTTAGTTACAGCTATCAAGTAGGCCACGCGCTTTATCATTCATTGCCCCTCAACGTCATTATAGACATAAAAGAAACCAAAATCAATAGCAGTCAATAAATTTCTTTGTCTTTCACACCGGTTACTATAAAGTAGTTATTGGTTCGTACAGCAGGCCATCGATATACCCATTCACTCCTTTGGACTCGTTCTAAACCTTTGGTATAGTAACTATAGGCTTCGGCTAACCGTTGTTGTTGCTGCCGTTCTAACAAGTTCTCCAGTTTTTCCGAAAAGAAGGATTTCAAATCAATGAAACCATCTTCCAATCTCTTCTCCATGCGATGGAGTTTCTTTTGCACTTGGACTAACTGAAAGACATTCACCGCGGACAAAGCACAACCTACCGCGCTGGTCATGCCAATCGCTCCGATGGAACTTTGAATGGCAGACAACATCGTGCTTTGATGGGCAATGCCTGCCGTGATGGTATCAACGCTGTCTTGAAGATGGTCAAGACGGGCCGAGGTTTCAAGGTCTCCTGCCAGGTCGATGGTGTTGCTGAGGAGTTCTATGGTACTTCGTGATAAGATGAGGGGGATGAATTGTAACATGTTATTAGAACCTCATGGTTTTCCTCGTTCTGGGCAATTGAGTGGGAACGAGGGTGAGTAGTAATGTAGGTTGGACTGAGTAATGTAGGTTGGACTGAGTAATCTAGGTTGGACTGAACGAAGCAAAGTCCAACATTGCTTAGTCCAACATTTTTGAATGGTTGTGATGATGGACTTGAGTGGTTGGACTTCACTTCGCTCAGTCCAACCTACGCAGGCTAATAACGACCAAGCACACGGGTGGCAACAGAGCGCAGCGGAATTGCCATCCGTGTGCAACGCCTATGGTGTTTTCGCCCATTCTGCATATAACTCGTCATATCGTTTTTGAAGATTTTTTAATTCATTTCTAAGCCTTATAACTTCTTCACCAGAGAGCGATTTCACAGTCGCATAATCTTTTTGATGACGAACGCCATATTCATTTAGCGGGTAAAGATGGTGGGCTGGACCCACCCAAACAACATGAAAAATATTGTTCCAAATAAATCCATGGATTCTTCCATACGATTTGGCGACTCTAACTTCAAATGCTCTTTTAGTTGTTATAGAGACCGCTTCATCTTTCGCCCAATCCCAATCCCTCGTTTCTAAAAATAATTTATCCGTCACCTTATCGATAACGCCTGATGGAAACTCATCCTTTGTTCCTGGCTTATTAAAAATTGACTTTGGTTTCAATGAAGGATGCGTTTGCTCTAAAATATCCTTTTCTATTGATTTCTTTATTTGGGTGATACATTCAAAGAATTTAATGTAAAACGACTATTCTAGGCCGTGAAAAAAGAATTCCTGAGTGCTCCAGTCCATGTACTCAAATGAAATTCTTAACTTTTCACTGCTAACTGCTTGCGCATCTTTTGCGGCGATTTTCGAGAGTTTACTCTTACTCAACATCTGCTACTTTCAACTTTGCCGTAAAAAAACGTCTCATAGATTCTTTGGTTATGACTGCCGTACTGCCTTGAGATTCATCTAAATCTCCACGCGCCTCTATCCAAGAATTTTCACGGTGTGTCATGGTGCTTAACGCAGCACCATCGTACCTACCATAAGCACTGACCACATTGGTAATGAAATCCAAGATAGTGGCCTCCGATTCTCCTACTTCCTCAGTAATTTGACGCCATTGGTACTCCCTGTATTTATCAAATAACTCACATACAACAGGACCATGTTGCCAGGCTTGAAAATCTTCTTGGAATAACTCTCCCCCTTCTGCTAAAGCATAGCCTTGTGCGTAATAGCAAAGTTTTTGTAGTTTCATCGGGGAGGGGCTTTCATCGAAAAGCTCGCGATGGACGTTAATGATTGTCCTTTGTACTTTATCTAATTCATTAGAAATCATATTCTCACCTCAGTTGTCGATGGTGAATATTTTAGAGTGCGGTAGGGTGCATAAGCAATGGCGTCATGCACCATTGCCATGCGGTGTATGACGCTGCGCTTATATGCCCTACTAGCTTGGCCATTCAGCTTGCACCAGGACTGCCGTTATCCTGTGTAGGGTGGGCAAAAGGCGAGGCGTTGCCCACCCTTTGCCAATCTCATTTATCAATGGCATTCCCAATGGTGGACAACTGGACATTAAGATCGAGAAATGACCACCCTTATACTGCCCAGTTGCCCACCCTACTTGGCTAAAACGAGGAGAATTTTCAAGGGGACAAGACTAACTATCGCTCTGGATAGACCTCAAACCAGTCCGGCAAATACCTGAAGCATTCTGATTTAACAATCTTTACACCTTCACCTTTAAACCAATCTTGGATGAATTTGGCTTTATAATCTGGACCTCGGGGATCAATCGCCACAGTATCGACTAGATTAGACTGCCCACACTTTGCGAATTCACGTTCTGGCAATGATACTGACGAAACGGAATTCCATGCCTGAAGATCAGTAATTAGCACTTTATGGCATTCATGATTCGGTTCCATCTGTTCGCATGCATTTAATAATTCTTTCGAACAAGTTTCCTCGCCAAGACGGACAAGCAATCTAACCTCGTCCTCATGCTGAAAACTAGTATCTTTCAAATGACATGTTGCTAGTAGTTCTCTAAATCGACGCTGTTGCTCACGTTTAAAGTATTTGGGGTCAATTTCGGTAAGTCCAGGCATAGATTTACCTGTTTTGGTATAGCGAGATGCAATTCTATTGTACGCTTTGACCCGTCTTGTAATCTTGTTGGTTATCTGAGATAAGGAGGAATATTCGACTGGGGCAATCTCGCCAGAGATTGACACAACAACTTGCTTACCAAGATCGTTTTCGTTTAAACGGTGAATATCGTATTTGGCAAGCATAGATTCAACTGGAATACGTAATTTTGAAACGGTAGTGGAAATTCGGACAGAGGTATGATCAGGAGAATATAGAGACCAGATGGCAACGGACTCGGCATTTTTACTCCAACAGCTTACGTAATAGCTTCTCTTAACCTCATCATGACGTTTACGAGCGGTTTCAGCATCATTCCATCCCATCCTGCAACCACTGTTGGGTATCGATGCCTGTAGTTGAGTTAAGAGATAATCAATCCCCTCATTCTTGTCTGGAAACAAATCGGCTCTTGAGAACATCAGTTGATTATTTTTTACAATTGCAAGCGCACTAAAGAAATCCAGAGTTCGATAGAGAACCGTATCTTCCTGAAGAGAATCATGTAATTTTTTAAAAAAAGGAGATGTCATTTAGTATGTCCTTCAATACATTTATAGTGCGGTAGGATGCACAAGCAATAGCGTCATGCACCATTTCCCACGAATTGGCTACCTGGCCCGGCTATTATGACCTGAGATTTGGCTATTGAACTAGCAATCGTACATATTTGACAGGATAATTTTAAGATATTATCACTGCTTTATCAGCTATACGCGAGAATGCTGGGTACGCGGTGCTAGTCCTGTTCTCGCTTAACGAGTCAAACCTTTAGGCAACATCTCTGAACAAATTAGTTAAACCGCTCATAGTATAATGCCTTATATTTCAATTTTCAAGTAGGTCAACAAAAAATTTTTCGTTCCCGTAATGCCCGCCGTGATGGTATCAACACGGTCATGAAGATGGTCAAGACGGGCCGAGGTTTCAAGGTCTCCTGCCAGGTCGATGGTGTTGCTGAGGAGTTCTTTGGTACTTTGTGATAGGATGAGGAGGATGAATTGTAACATGTTATTAGAACCTCATGGTTTTCTTCGGGCCGGGCAATGGAGTGGGGATGAGGGGGGGAATGTTAAGAGGAGAGAGGGGTCGGGTCACCACCTCACGATAACGAAAACCAGCGAGTCTTCCCATCTTAGTGACTGACCACTAAAGGATAATCAAGCACTTCTGGAACCGCTGGAAACGGTATAGAATTTGGCCTAGTCAGTTGTGCTTCCATTAATTTACGGGCAACATCACGGGCAATTTCCAAGGTTTCGGTCAAGGTACGACCCTGTGCGACCAAACCTTGTAGTTCCTCGGAAGTCGCTAAATAAACCCCTTCAGGTAACTTCTCGATATGAATGTTAATAAAGGTTTCCATCTGGTTTCTCTAAATATTGGTAGTTTTACTTGGAGGTTAGTCAGATGACTTAACGCCATCCGCATAAACACTTTCTCAAATTTTTTCATGACAGAGAATCAGTGAGATGCAATCAACCGACGTTGCCAGTTTTCTCTGATTATATGGGCTAAGAGAGTGAATCAAAGGGGGGAGAAGAAAGGAAAATCACAGCCACGGTAGGGCAGACAAAACGTCTTTATGGTTTTGTCCACCCTGTCTTTACCATGACGGCAGTTGGGGTGGTGGGCAATGATAAACCTGTTGCCTACCATACATGGCTTGACCATAAAAAATAAATTTGCTGGTGAACTCTTTAAATTCTTTCAAAGGTCATTATGACTGTCATATCAGTCAAAGGTAAACGTCGTTCTTTGGCTATATTATTTAGTTTTGCCATGGTGACCCCTTGAGAACTTTGAATTCGGCGAGAGGAATAGGTTTCGAGGTATAGTTTATATCCGACAGAACGCCAACTTTCACGAATGTATTCAACAATATTTACAACTTTTTGTTTTTTATGGTCAGTGTAGTTAGGAGAGATGATGGTACATAATTTACCCATTTTTTGAGCATCAGCACACGCTTCAGCAATACGTGTAATGGCCTTTAAATAGGCGCTTTCGTTCATATTCGCAATATCTTGTTTCTTATTAGAATATGTTTTATTAGCCATACCCAAATATGGTAAATCTATAAAAATATAATCAGCCTTATCAACTGGAAACCCCTTCAGTAAATCGTGCTGTTCTATGTCTTCAGTTTGCGGTGTTAAGTCAAAAAGCATTAACCTGAAATCATAGATATTTGTCCCCATCCACTCATGTCTGTGTTCATAAACATGTTTAGCCATTCCGCTACCTGCCATTGGATCAACAACTAAATCGTTAGGTTTAACGAAGTACCAGAAGCAATTAGCATAAATATCCCCAGGAATATAACCATGACTCTCACTTTTATCTATACGTGGATACTGAACAGGAGAAAAATTCCAGTTATCACTCGGTTTTATGATGGAACTATAAGTTGAAAATCCTCCTCTTTTATATAATTTACGATAGGCAGTGGTTATTGTTCTCTGGTCCATCAACTCAATAAGAGATTGATCATTGGACGACACAATTTTTTTGGCTTTTTCAAAACTTCTCTTGCTGTCAAATCCAACTCTGGTTGCGAGAGTTTCTTTCCTTTTGGAAGGATTTGGGAAAATCGTTTTTTGGTTCGTACTGTGTTCTAGTTTTTCAATCGCTAGTGCCTCACGAACCATTTCACTAGGCAATCGATGACGATGATGATTAAGAGTTGTTATAAGCTCAAGTTGAGCAAGTTTGCTTAACCTCTTAACCTTACGAACTGGTATTCGTTCAATACCTGCTTCCATGGCAGCCCTAGCCCGCCGGTGCCCACTGAGAATAACTAACTTAGTTGTGACAACAAGTGGTTCAAGCACACCATAACTACGAATGCTCTCAACAAGTTCTTCAAAATTAGTAGTATTGTGTGGTTCTCCGTAAATTTGAAGACTGAGAGGATGAGGTATTAAGCGAGTTACCTCTATCATCTCAATAGGTTCAGTTTGTATCATACAATTTCGTTAGCATTTTTATCAATTTGGTCTCCCAAAGTTTGACGTGGTTTAGCAGACGTTTTTGTTAATTCAAATGGAGAAGGTGCCATTTCAGCGTGAACGACTGAACGGGCTTCAAAAATACTTACCAAAGCCTCACCAGGACCAAATGTCAGCGAGTTTGCCATCAAGTTTTGAGAAGCACTTGGAATGGCTTTGCGTAGTTCATCACCACTATTTTGACGGTGTATTAGGCGTGTGTTAAGGTTAGTCAATACCGAATCAGGAAGTTGGCTGACGCTCTGAACGGCAATTACAAATCCGATGTCTTTGCTACGTCCTTTACGAATAATTTCATTCATAGTTGAAGTTGCCGCATCACGGATTGCTTTTTCACCTTGAAAGATGTCTTGTGCTTCGTCAACTATATTGACGATGGGAAATGAAATCTTTTCAGAACGTTTCAGATTATACACCTCACGTAACATATACGACAAAAACAGACCATATTCTCGCCCATTTGCATTGGTCCGAATAACAATAACTTTACCACTATCAAGGTGTTGTGATGGAACAAAATATTTTCCTGGAGAGGAAGAATCACCCGCTGAGGATGATTTGTCTGGGATCTCCGCCGCCACCTTATTGAGACCTGTTTTCTCCTGGATGGAATTGTCCTCTAACGAATCAAGCCATTGCATTTTACGCTGTTCCATTTTGCGTTGCATGGCATCGAGTGTCATTTCATTTAATTTACCCCATCCTTGACTCTCTGCAATCTTGTCAAGTTGAGATAGTGTGTTTACACCAGATGATGTTTTTTTACGGTTGTCACGCACCCACTTACTGAATTTATTAAGTGTCCAATATTCGTCTTTGTCTCGATAATAACTCAATAAGCCACCAAATACATCTCGTTGATTACCTTCGTCTGGATATGGAAACAGTGCATTTATCAACATTTCCAATAATACATCACGCGTCCGGATTGCAATGGCTTTCTCACTGGTTTCTGTTTCACCTACACCTTGATACAAGCAATATCTTTCAACCTTTTCTAAACCAAAAGGCGCAACTATTTCTGGCTTCCATGCTTGAAAGAGGTGAGTTTCATCATTGGGATTGCAGATATTCTTATAATCCGGTTTTTGATCATAGATAATGACACAAGCTCCTTGACCTTGGGCAGCCTTAATTAAGTTAGCCACCGTGTTACTTTTACCCGAACCGGTAGCACCAGCAACCAGAATATGATGTTTGAATGTTGACCAATCCACTGCTATTGGAATTTGTGTACTGTGGATTCGACCAATAATGTTATTCATGTTGTGGTCATAAGTCTCAATGGCAGGAAGATCGATAGCTTTTCTAACTTCTTCTTCACTGGCAATTCTACCGACAGAGCCGGCACGAGGTCGTTTGCGAACCGAACTTAGACGACCGTTTTCAAGTAATTCTCCTTTCAATTCTAAAAGGTAATAGTACACTTGATTGAGGAAAATGCTTTTCTCTATATCCCCTTGGAGAATACGTTCAAAGACGGCAACACCACTCGGACTTTCGCGTGATAGTCCTTGCAAAGGTAAATTACGTTGTGGTTCTTCAACCTGGGCCATCCATTTCTTTTGTTGGTCTGAATCCTCGACAACCACAAAATCTCCCGCACTAAGGGGAGGGTGATTAGGCATATCTTCTCGGCCTTCATAACTCAGACATTCGACTTTGCTGGCATAACTGCTGAAGGTGTCATGCCAAATAATAAATTGGTGATTTTTCATTTACGGAACATCCTCTCTTCAGTTTCATCATAAAATTCATCCATATTATGACGTGCTAAGGTCGCTTCAATAGCACTCATTGTCTCAGTTGGTCTATATCGACCACGTATTTTAGCATCAACTTGTTCAAGTAAAAATGGAATTTCATGCCCAGGTTGGGGATGACAATCCATAGAAAGTAAACAAACGACAGAAGGCAAATCATCGCGGTGACACTGAAAACCAAAAGCCTTACGGCCCGGTTTGTAAATCCCACGAAATATATCACGCAAGTAGTCTTCACTCCAGGTTTTGACGGCACCCTTATAATCTTTTTCAAGACGTTCTTTCATGACATTGTATTCTGTGTTTCGGATAAATAGTTCTCCGGTACGTAATGCCACTGCCTCGTAACGTTCTTCCGTATCTGCAAAACGTAAATCTTTTGTGACACCCACATAGCACTTGCGATTAGCTACCAACATCTTTTCATAAAGGTTTCGTCCTTCAGTTTGTGTCAAAAGATTCTGAGTAATCAAAGGACCGTCAATCAGTACATGTTTAGCATGATGCTTGTAAGCAGTTTCTCGTTCTTTATATTCCATAAATGCGGCCGGCCAAGACCGAGAAGATGATAACCGTTCTGTCTCTTCAATATGTCGTATTGTAGCTTCCATGTTTTGAAATAATTCTTGATCAGCCTGAGTTTTTACCACCTGTGCCTTTAGTGCAAGCAGGTCACGATAAGTCAGCGTACCAATGGCACACGCATAAACCTGCGTCGTTAAAAAGCGTTGTGGTTGAAGTAGTGGGGTACCATCTACAGCAACTACATTTCCACTTTTCAATGCTTGGCGGATAGGTTCACCATACACTTCAGCCCATTTAGCCATATCAATTAAACCAAAATCTACGCTAGATAAATCGGCATCTGGTGTCAATACCTTCTTTTCCATAAGTTGACGCACATTCTTAATATGTGGTTCGGCCTGTTGACGCGAAGTGACAACGTCTTGTGGAATATCACCTAAATTTATATCGAAAGTATCGGTAACATCTTTAGCATGTTCCAAGACATATTTGAATATTTTTTGGCTTGTCGATGATTTTCCCATAATTTTTCTTGTTTAAATGAATTTCGATTTATAATATGGATTAAATAAACCAAAGTCAATATGTAGTCAATAAATTTTCTTACTCTCAACAAAAACATGATTTATTATCATATTATCCATACCCAAAATAAATTTAAATTTTTTTCATAAAAAAATTAATAAAATATTTGAGTTTTTTACTGACCAAATAAGAGTTCTCCATGACTATTTTACCAATTCACTTCAGATCCAGCAGTGAACACTTCTACATGAGAGTTTAGAACATCAAACTTGATAGAGACAAGATATAAAATTTATAGTCAATCAAATCTCAGTCACTCATAATTGGTTCATACCAAAAGATGTTGCCGAGGAGTTCTTTGGGGTCAGGGGATAAGAGGATGTAGAGGAAGACTAACAGATTGAGAGTGTCGTGGTTCACTTTGTTGTACTCAAAGCACAAAATTCAACCTCTTTCTCCAACTGAGTCAACTCCTCATTCCACCAATTATTTTTAAGCAATAATTGTTTGGTCTGATGATAACTGTCTTCACCTAAAATAATCGTAGCAGCGGTGGCACTATACTTGGCAAATCGTGTCCCCAGTGACAAGAGGACTGTCAATTTGCCAACCACTTTGTTTCGTTGTTTAACAGCAGGGTAATGACCGCAATCGGTAACCATATCCAATAATTCTTCCAATTCCCGAATAATTTGAGAACCTAGTTGAAATCTCGGTGTGACTAGCCGGTTTATGTCATTTAAACAGACCACTTCAATGATTGTTTTTCCCAAGGGCGTGTTGGCCTTCAGAAAATAATTGGTCAGCCGTAAATGCGTTTTAGGTTCATCTGTCACTGGATGAATGATGGGTTCTCTTTTCGTATTGTGGCTACTTTTATGGGCGTTACATCTCTTACAGACAGGCAACAAGTTTTCCCAAGTGACAACTTCATCAGGATAATATTTTTTCGGATGAAAATGCTCCACTTCCAAATATTTACTTTCCTCCCCGAGTTTGGTCTCGCAATAGCAACACTTCCCGGCAGACATTTCTAGCAAAGCCTTTCTAATATACGGCTGTTGCCAAACCTCTGTGCCGGTGGTTTTATACGATGAAGTTAATTTTTGTACCACTTCGTCAGTTAACTCAGCAGGACTTGGAATAGTAAGTAAGCGAATCATGTTTATTCCTCTAATACCGGCACCAGAGAAGACATTCCCAGTTGCAATAATTCACGTTGAATATTGTGTGGATGCAGAATCTTATCCAACTGGTCATACGCAGTTTTCGCCATGACATAATTGTCTGCATTGACACCCTGTTCAAATTGCTTAGTCCACTTTAAATATTCCTCAGATTGCGTTCTTTCCTCCAGACCCATTAACTCATCCAAAATCTCCTCCACTGTCCAACCCTTATAGGTCGTCATCTGCGGTTGACGAATCGTCACTTGGTCGCCGACTTTTTCCAATAACACCAAGTTAAGCTGGTCGGCAGATTGCACCACTAACGGGCTATGGGAAGTCACAATGAATTGAATTCTGGGGAATTGCTTGGTCAAAAACTGAATAATTTGCCGTTGCCATTCGGGATGTAAATGCAAGTCCAGTTCATCCACCAGGACAATTGCAGGTTCCGCCAACGGATTCTCGCTGTCAGGATAGCGGTCAAATTGGCGTTTCATCAGATCGGCTAACCACGATAGACAAGTTTGATAACCATAGCCTAATTCCTTTAAGCGAACTTTGCCGTAATCCGTTTGGAATAACACGTAGGTGTTAAAAGGAGGTTGTTCTGTGGTTTTAATTTCAAAATCCTTGACATCTGGTAAGATGCCACTGGTGAGTACCTTTTTAATCTCATTCAATTGCCACTCAGCTCTTTTGATGCCATTTTTAGCGGCTAAATAAGTCTGTAGGAGCCATTCTTCGGCGTTAATTAACGTCGCCTCTTCAGAAAAGAGAGTGTCGGTGGCCTTGTGGTGATCGATTTCGGAAAGAGAGTTTGGATCCATAAGAAAATTGGGAGCCATTCGGCGGGCGGTGCCATAGCCATAAATGATTAATTCAGACATCTCCCTTTCGAACTTTTTGGCATTAGTGTCGACGAGGCTCTGTCCCCATGCAATCTCTGTTTTTTGGAGAATGTAATCATACCAAATTTCGCCTTTCATGAACTTGGCTAAAACCGAACGTTTCACTGAAGTGTCGTCAGTTGCCATCGTAAAAATTCTCATGGAAAAACTCAAACATCTCAACAGCGTCGTTTTCCCCGTGTTGTTATCGCCCAAAATCACGGTCCACAACGCGGGCTTACCATTACCATCAGACAAATCTATCGTCTGCTTGCCTTTGAAGCATTTGACATTATTAACGGTCAGTGAGGCAAAGTAAACTGGGGGAGGAGGATTGTGTTGATTCATAATTTTTTCACCTGTTTGTTGATTGGCTGGTGCCCACGCCTTGTATCTCTTGACGGTCTTGGAAAGAATATCAGCAGTAACCTAGTTTGTCGTTACTCGTACCAGCCAGAGTGATAATGATAAACCAAAATCAATAGGTAGTCAATTAATTTTTTCACACTCAACCAATATTTTCCTAATAATTTCCTAATAATCAGGTTATCCATACCCCAAAGCAATATTATTGACATCCTTTTTCAGAAACTGACTAAAACAACTTGTCGTTTCCACAGATTCAGATAAAAGTCCTCCACGACTATTTTACCAACTCACTTTACGTTGCATATTGTTCATAACCAGCATGAAAACACGACACTCCTTCGTCACTCAACGATGAAATTATTTTAGGTAATCCTGAGATACAGGCAGACAGATGGGGTAGGTAAGCGTCTTTATTGCTGGCCTACCCTCTCTTCAACTATGAGGGTAGTGGGTGTGGTGGGCAACGATAAACCTGTGGACGACTCTACCAGACCTTGACTGAATATAGAAAACTATGATGCTGTAGCCGTGGACCGCCATTGAACCTTATATTTTCTAACGTCATCTTTGATTTTCTGCATCAAAGGACAAGATTGATAGTTTTTATGCGTATGTAGTATCCTTTCCACACAGGTCATTTCATCTCTTTTCACCGTGAAGACGAATTTTTTGTACTCGTTTCGTTTTGTCCCAAACTCCGCATTGGTTTTAGCTAACTCATTATATTCGTCAAACTTTTGGTCTTTCAAGTAGTCAAAAACCCGATTTATGAACATCCGAACCACATTGTCGTAAATATTATGTCCTCGCACAAACAAATAAGTATTGCGAGGTTCTAAACCTAATTCGGCGAGTTCTCTTTTTAGAGAATCTAAAATGGTATCCTCTATTTTTGGTAAAGCAGCCAACCTTTCTGTTATAACCTGTCGCAACTTGGTCAAGTCTAGTGTACCGGCCCCGTGAATGTCAACTTGAGTTGGAATACTAATGGTTTTGCCAAAATCCTCCTTAATTTCAAACAACTCTCTAGGCGAGTTGGCCTCTTGCCATCTTTTTAACTCTGCTTGGCTAAGTTGAGTTTGTTTAATTTGATATTCCCTTTGGTACTCTTCTGCTTCCAGAAGATGTTGTTTCTTATAGTAAAAGGAGTAAAGAAACAACTCGTACACAATTTCAGAATATCGTTCCATAAAAGCAACAAAGTCGAATACCTGCTGGTCGTTCAAGGTTGCTTCTACCACTACTTGATGTAAACCCTCAGCAAAGCATTTATAGTTCTCAATGGAGTAAGTGTAGGTTTGAAAGACAAAGGGATTCTCTTTGATTTCCCTTGAGAGTTCGGTTGCGCCATCTAAAAGATAATCATAATCGCTATCTACACACAAGACAAAATCCTTGTTTGCTTGATTGGCAAAACGCAACACATTTTGTTTACCTCGCGTTAAACCACTCTCTTCATCTCTTTCGTGGGTACTTGGAGTGATACCAGTTGGAATCTTAAATTGGTCAAAAATATGTTTCCAAAATGGCACATCATCTTCATTTTCAACATAAACCGTTACAATGTTTCGGTCCTGGAGAAAGTTTCTCCTTTGAAAACCGTTCCCGATATTGTCAAGTAAATTGGTCATGGCGATTATCTTGATTTGATTTTATCCATTTGAAATACATATTTTTCACTGGCCCAGCCTTTCGAAACCATAAAAGGCGAATGAGTGGCAATAATTATTTGGGCGTTTTCATTCAAGCTACGAATATGATCAATCAACTTCTCTTGCCAATCTGTATGCAAGGACAATTCTGGTTCATCCAGAATCATTACCGCTGGCTGATTATCTTGCACCAGGGCCGTCAGCAAGATAATTAACAGTTGTTTTTCACCAGACGACAGATGATAAGGACTGATTACCTGTTTTGGTGATTTGAGAAACGAAATTCCATTAACATGCCGGTCAATCCGTTTCTCGGTGTGGCTAAACAAATCGTCCATGAGATCCAAAAATAAACTCTTTTTGCTATCAATTCTTTGACGTATAGAACTCACTTCTTCCACACCAGAAGATAACGCTTCCAGTGCCCTTCTACCAATATCAACTTGATAGTTCAGATAGTTTTTTTCCAATCTCTCGATCAGAAAATCCAGATAAGTTTCTCCCTCTGCGGTGCGTTTTCGTAACAGTTCTATTGGCAGAAGAGCTTGGTCAAACGTACTGACATGGTCAAGACGAATCACTTCTAGTTCTTCACGGCCAGCTTTCACCGGCTTTCCATTCACGGCTGGATAGGATATATCGATTTCTTTTTCTTTAAGATTTTTATAGTTCCTGCCTTCGATTTCACGCAGATTAGAAAGAAACTTTTTGAGTAAATCATCATGGTCGGCCTGCTTTTCCAAGTTCTCAATAGAACCCCTAATTCTTTCCATTGAGACGGTTGAAGAGTTATTAAATTCTATCGAAATACTATAGACCAGTTGATCAACCTCTTTCGGGAAATTATCGGCACCTGTTAGTAGCCCAACTATCAAGTTGAGAATGGTACTTTTGCCACTGCCATTATCGCCGGCCAAGACATTGACATCAGGATTCAAATGCCATTCAAAATTCAAATTTTCGCCCCAGAGTTTGGTTATTTTAACCTTAGTTATGTGCGTAATTTCAGTTCTCATTTTTTATTCCAGATAAATGGGATGAATAAACGTCTATTTGATTGCCCATGGTTTTTTTACCACAACGACAAATGGTGTGGTGGGCAACGATAAAGTGGTTGCCAACCCTACTTCTGACTACCGAGTTTATAGTGACAATATAAACCAAAATCAATATGCAGTCAATAATTTTATCACCGTCAACAAATATTTTCCCGATTATCTGTTTATCCATGTCCCAAAGCAATATATTTTACATTGTTTTTCATGAAATAACTAAACAATTTATCGTTTCCACAGACCAGATAAAAGTCCTCCACGGCTATTTTACCAACTCACTTTAGGTCCAGCAGTGGACTCGTACACTCCTACACCAGAGTTTGGGAAGTGAAATTTGATAGGGACGAGATAAATTCTAGTCAATCAAATTTTCTCAGTCACTCATAACTGGTCATGCCAATCGCATTGATGGAACTTTGAATGGCAGACAACATCGTGCTTTGATGAGCATCGACACGGTCATGAAGGTGGTCAAGACGGGCCGAAGTTTCAAGGTCTTCTGCCAAGTTGAAGGTGTGGCTGAGGAGTTCTCTGGTATTTGCTGATAAGATGAGGTGGATGAAGGCTAACAGGTCGTAGAGTTTCGTAGAGTTTCGTGGTTTTTGGAGTTGATTAGCTAGATAGTCAAACTGACTTGACCAAATAATCTCTCGCCTGGTTATTCTCTTTCAGCTTGTTGCCAGGCACTTTGGAGTTGTGCTAAAGTAACCGTTTCCAAACCTTCTTGCCTATCCACAGCTTGCAGGGTTTTCAAGGTGGTTAAATTAGGCATGAGGAGAGGAGAAGAAAAGTCGTTGGAGTCGTCTAAGTCGGGTTTGAGAATAATGACTTGGAGTCGCCCGCCAAGATGGTTTAAATAAGCGGGCGGAACTGAAATGACTCCTTGTTCCAAGCGCGTTTCAAATTCCACAGCATACATAATCAGAGGTCTCCTGTTTAATAGCGAATAAATCGCTAGATGATGAGATTTAATTGTCAGAATCAGAATTTGCAGAATTTTAGAATTAACCGAATAAAACTGCAACCCCCCCATTCTGAAAATTCTATAATTCTGTAAATTCTGATTCTGACACTCCCTCACTCCACCACCTTACGCAACACCGCTTCGGGCTGCCAAAACGGCGACTTCACTTCCGAGGCGCGGTCTAAGCCAAGTTGTTCGGTTAAGATTGACCAACCTTCACGAAGTAAGGTAAGGGCTTCGGGTGGTTAACGACAGCAGATTCATTCCAGTTCTCCTGTATTAAGTTGGTTCATAAAGCGCATCAGGTTGATGGCTGAAAGTAGATAGCGAATTAGCGAAATAAATCGTTATGCCGACCCGTTCGGGCCAAAACGAGATACTCTCCTTCAATCCGATAAATTAACAACCAATCTGGTTCAAGATGGCATTCTCGATAGCCAACATAATCGCCCCGTAGAGGATGGTCGCGGTAGGTGAGTGATAGCGGTTGTTGCGTCACCAATAACTCCAACAGCGTTTTCAATTTGGCAAAATCCTGTTGGCAAAATCCTGGTGGCGTTTCGTCAGTAACTTAATGTCCTTCTCAAATTTATTAGTACGTTTGAGTTTAAGCATTAGATACCCAAGTCCTTATAGAGTTCTTCTAACGTGTCAAAAGTAGGTAACTGTTCTAGGTCCTGCGCTTCTTGCAACGCCGCTAAAGTTTCTGAATTAGGCGTGTTGAAAACCGACTGAGGAATTGTCACTGCAAACGGTAATCCTTGTTGTAGTTCAATTTGTTTTAAAAACAATAAAATGGCTTGCGGTAGAGTGAGACCCAGAGTGTTTAAGATATGCTCCACCTGGTCCTGGAGTTGGGAATCGATAGACATGGAAATTTCAGAGATTGAATTTGACATGGTTGTTTTCCTCAAATCAATTAGATTAATCGGTAAGGCCAGGCAGGCGATTTGGTGGGCCACGGTAAGGCGCGTGGCCCACCCTACCTATCTGGTCTTAAACC
This sequence comes from Thiomargarita sp., assembly GCA_022729575.1. Lineage (GTDB taxonomy): Bacteria > Pseudomonadota > Gammaproteobacteria > Beggiatoales > Beggiatoaceae > JAABRD01. Next base: position 10,396 of record DZAL01000025.1, on the reverse strand, counting down.
TGAATTAGAGACCTCCTTCCAGACGTGCAATAGGTCGTCCCGCCTCATCAAAACAATGACCACAACAAGTCCCAGGCAAAGCCCGAATCAAACGATTCAACATATCAGGGTCATCTTGAAAAACCGTCATCCAAACCGACCAAAAACCACCGAACTTGACAGTTTTAACGATTAACTCTCGCATGTTTAAATTGTCAGGTTGCGCCAACAAATTGATCTTCCAGTGTTGCGCTATATCCCAAACGTCTCGACGTTCAAGCAAACGGTCATCTGCATCAGTCGGTTCTTTCTTAGCACCAGGATATCTATCTAAGCCCGTTAGTTCCAATGTTCTCTGCGCTTTGGCCCGTTGTGGAAGAGAGAGGTTCGGATTAATGCCAATCATTCCCCCTTCTCGATACACAAAAGCACGAAAAGTATTGTCGAGGTGGGGCCAATAATACTCTGATTGAGTATAATCGTCTTTCACGGTTTGATCTTTTATAGAATTGCAATTAGTACAACCCAACAAAAAATTAACCCACTCCAACTCCAGGTCCGGTCTATCGTCTTTGTTTTGAATATGTTCCACTGCCAAATTAGTTGTGATATATCTTTCACAGTATGAACAATATTTCCCCATACGATTAATTAAGTCTGGGCGGGCTTTTTGATACTTGCGATATTGCTTAGGTTGACCATTAGTATCGGTAGGCACCTTGCCACGTTCAACTGGCCGCATTAGCATTCCCCCGTCCTAAACCAGCCACCTCACGTTGCAGTTCCAAAAAAGCATGATACGCAATGTTATCACTAAACGGTGCCGCTAGTTCATCCAAACGATTTTTCAACTGTTCCTTCTTCACAGGTGAGGCATTTTTGGCAGTTTCCAAGAGACGGTAGTAATCTTTGGCGGCCTTCATCATCTCTAAATAACGTTGACTACGCTGGGGCACTGGCACCCCCATCACCTGTTCGGCAATGTCTTCAATGCTTTTATCTGCATACTCGGCATCATGTTCATTGAGGTCAATCAGTTCACCATCGGATAACGATTGGATGATGAAAGGAGAATGAGTGGTCGTGATGAATTGCAGGTTTGGGAAAGTCGTCTTCAAATTCTTGACAATTTGTCGTTGCCAATTAGGATGAATATGCAAGTCAAGTTCATCAATTAACACGATGCCAGGCGTTGCCACCGCTGCTTGTTCTTCCAATTGAGGATTGAGGGAAGCTGCTTTATAAGCAATATCTGCTACCAGTCCCAAAATAGTCCGTTGACCATCACTTAACATATAATCAGGAATGATCTTACCATTGGTAAATTCGACGAGGAGACTATCGTATTCTAGGTCATAGTAAACCCGTTTACAATCCTCCAAGCAAGTTTTAACGGCTGTGCGTAAACCTTCTAATACCCCCTTAGACACTTTCTGCTGTAATGCGGCCACTTCCATCGTCTTAAACCATCGTCTCATGTCTTCTCCATAGGAAACCGGGTTTAAACAATCCCTATAAATGGCTAGACGAGAATCAGGCGTTATAAAATCTCCTGGGTTTTCCGGCAATTGTAAACATAGATGACAAGTACCATAATAACTCAACAAGGGCAAAATCACGGTATTATCACCAGCTTGTACCCGTTTCTGTAACTCTTTAGTTAGGTCGCGCATTGAGTTTTCACCCCAGGTCTTGGTCACAGTAGGACTATCCTTCTTCATCAGCCTTCGTTCCCAACGAATGGTCCCTGAGTGATTCAGTTCTCCTCGATAATGTAACTTCGTTGGCGGTTGAGGTTCGACTTTAAGGTTTTGACCCATATAATAGCCGACATGACGCATTTCATGAGGTTTAATGTGACGCCGCTTCGCATAGTTAAAACCTAACAATAAAGCCCCCATGCCCACCGCTAAGGCATCTAAAATCGCGGTTTTGCCCGTACCATTGTCACCACTTAGCACATTAAAGCGTGGCGAAAACTGAATAGTTTTATGCTCAAAGCACTTGAAATTGGTTATTTCAATTTGGTCAATTCTCATTTGATTCTCCTGTTTTCCGATTTTTTGAAATTCACTATGCTTCGTATTATCACTATTGACGGTTTATCTTCGGAGTTTGGTATTATAGCCAGGTAGGGTGGGCAAACGTCTTTTGGTTGGCCCACCAAATCCAGTAACTTATAGATTTCGTCATCATTTCGTTTTCCGATTAATAAAACTATCAGGGTGTCTTGTTCCACCTGATAAATGATTCGATACTCGCCACTTTTGGCACGATACCAGTTGGGATAACTTCGTAATGACTTACTGGTGGGTAGATAAGGGTGTGTTTGTAAAGCGACGAGTTTTTTAGCAATTTGTTTCCCGGTTTTGACGGGTAAGTTTCTCAACAACCTTTCGGCTTGGCGTGACAAGTTAATCTTTAGCATTCAGTAACTCCTTGAGGAGTTGTTCACTCGCCGGCGTGCCAATCAATCCTTCTTGAAGGGCCTGTTGGGCTTGGGCAATCCAATAACTGTCTTCAAGGGCTTGTAGTTGTTCAAAACCAGCTAACGACATGACCACTGCGACGGGCTTTCCTCGCTGTTGGATGAGGATAGGTTCTTGTTGAACCGTGCTTAACAATAACTGAAAATCAATTTGAGCTTGTTTAGCATTCAAGGTTTTCATAGAAGTTTCTTCACCTGGATAAAAATGATGGTCTAATTTCTGAATCAGAATTTGCAGTGTGTCAGACCCGCCAGTAATTCCAGAACTATTTTGCCCTGAAAATAGCGACTAAATACTGCACCACCGCTGATTAAGAAAAGAAAGCCAAGTATAATTATTTTTATGGTTAACATACAAATCTCCTCAAAAATTTAAGTATGAGTCACCACAACGGTGTTGAAATACGGAATTGATTCCGTTTCAGGTGGAATCAATTCCGTACTCCAAAAAGCCATAAACATTACAGCACCACTTTAAAAAACAATGGAATAGTTTATTCCAATTTAGTTGAAAAAGTCAAGCGGAGGGGCTTGACGAAAATTTTATGGATGGCGGAGGGATAACACCCCTCGAAGGGGTGTTATCCCTTGGCATCTCAATTCTCCGTTATTCCGCTACTTAAAGTTAAGGATTCTTTTGAGGGCACAACCGTCAGGACTGGCAGTCCTCAAAGGACTGCCAGTCCTAATTCCGATCCCGATTTCCGGCTTTAACTTAAGGGCACGTAAAAACGAGAGCATTGACCGCCAAAATTAACCAGTTATGCCGTTGCTTCGTTGAAATAAATTGGCTATTTTGAAATCTCCGCAGTTGATTTATCGGTCCAAACCTTGGTTTGGACTCCAGTATTGACTACTATCGACTACAAATTAAGTAATGGAAAATCTTGTGGGTGTTGTTTAATATATTCTTGCAAGTAACCATCGTATTGACCCAAATTAAAGGCGATTATCAATTTTAGCCGTTGCCAGTCAAATAAGGGGCCGGCGATGATATAATGCAAGGCTTGGTAATAGTTGGCTAATGGGGGAGACAGTTGATCCAATTTGCCGGTTAAACATGCCTCTTCATAACCGTTAGGTAATACTCGTTGAAAATGACCGATGCGCCATGATGTATAACCTATCGGTAATCTGGCTAATAAAGGATCCGTAATTCCCCACAAATCAATGAAAGTGGTGCTTTTAGGGGCATAATATCCTAGCATTCCGATTGACGCAGTGACGACACAGGTTTGACGAATCTTGGTAGCGGCAAGGGCCCAATCATGAGTCGCCGGATTGTTATAGCGGTTATAATTTAATAAGCTATGGGTGGCGAGATAATAACCACGTTCATCCGCAATACCGGTGGCCGTGATTTTGGAGTCAATGGTGGCTTTGGGAAATATCATCAAAAAGGTGATTAATAAACCGGCGCCGGTCAAATAATTGCGCCATTCTGGTTGTCGTTGATAAGGTCGTAACCAGTCATTGATTAAGAGTACGGCGAGGAAGAAAGGCGCGGCCCAAAACCGGCCGGTCATAAAATCGCCGCCTACTCTAACTATATACAGACAATAGAATATCAGTCCAATTCCCATCACTAATTGAACGGCGATGGCTTGTCGTTGGCGATAAGTTTGGTACAAAGTGAATAAGGTGGCAATGATGGCGGAAAGGATAAACACGGTGGCCACGGGGTCACGTTTGATTAAATCGATGGCATAAATAATTCCTTGTAACAAATACTCTCGGCTTGATAAGCCGGTGGCCAGTTTAGCGTAGGCGGTATTGGGAAAGAAAAAACCGTAGTAGAATATACTGAAAAGTTCCCAAAAAATGAGTGGTAGAGCGCCGAGAGTCATGGCCAAAAGCGGTTGCCAATGGCGTGGTTGACGTGAATAAGAAATAAAATTTATTATCAGCGCGGGGAGGTAAAATAAAAGGGTGTCTAACCGGTTAACGGCGGCTAAGGCGGCAATGAAACTGAGCGCAAATAACCAACTAAAGTTGGAGAAACGGTCGCGGTTTACCAAAATCCAGTAAAAGAGGACTAATAGGAAAAAAGTTAAGGGCGTTTCTAGGCCCGAGGTGGTATATTCCATAAACGCTTTGGAGAGCAGTAGTGGAATTAAGAATAAAGCTAGGGTAAAACTGGGGGGCGCCCGGAATAGTTGAATGGCTATCATTATGGCGCCTATGTCACAGAGGATTGAAATTAATAGCGTGGTGAAGTATACTTCATGGGTGATCCAATAAAAAGGGACATGCAGAAATAACCATAAGGGATGAGTGAAGACTTGTACTCGTTGTTCGACATTCCAAGTTAGTCCGTAACCATTGATAAAGTTATCTAAGGTGCGGAAACTAATGTACGCATCTTCGGTGACCCAGGCGTTGATTAAGATCACGTAGAGCAGTATTCCTAGAAAGCCTGCTAGGAGGATAGTGTCAAAGGGTGGAAAGGTCTGAGTTTGATTAGAGTGGGGTGATAGTTTTTTCATAGTTTAGTCAAGGATGATCGGGGGGTAGTAATGAAAACTAGGTGATGAGGTATGCGGTCAGGACTGCCAGTCCTCAAAGGACTGGCAGTCCTAAGTTTCACTCAGATTTCATCACTACTAATCGGGGTACTAGCATGGCTAGTTTCTCGTGGGACATGGGCGGGTCCGCATGGCATTTCCTCGCGGGCACCTGGAAATGAGAAAAATTTGACGGACCTAAGTAAGTTCTGTACTCTTCAACGGGGAAGGGAGAGTGTAGAAGGTGAGTTAATAACTCTCCCCAGTCCCTCCTGGTTAAGGAGGAGAGTCGACCATGCCAACCTAGTTGGTGCCTACTCCCCTCCTTGTTTAAGGAGGGGTTGGGGGTGGTTATGTGAAAGTGAGTTAGTAAGCTGAGCCATTAAGCACTTTCCACTCCTCCTTGAATTTGTTGTAGAAAGCACATATCCGCCGTGCTTGTTCTGTTCCGTCACTTAAAGAAGTATTGCAATACTCCGTTAGTAAGGGACGCAGATTGTCAAATTCGACTTCCAGCCATACTCTTCCCATGTCGGTGGCAAACACAATATACTTGGTTGAAGGTTTTCCTTCTATCATAGCAATTATTGGATTATCCCACATGAGATCATCCTGCTGTAAAAAAGTATGAAACCGGTAAAGTGCATTCTCTACGATAGGCAAAGCGTCCGTTACCGGATCTCTTAAGAGCGCCGCTTGTATTTGTGTACATTGTGTCATGTCTTCAGGGACACAAGAATTGGTCGTTACCAAGGAAGTTACTGTATCGATAGCCGTAGCTGGATCCAAATAAACTCGGTATATTGCCCGTTTATCACTGAGACTCAGAAGCATTATTGGGATGACGTACGACGAAAAACTGAAATCAGTATCCTCATCCTCCTTGATGCGGGCTACCATGGCTCTCTTGTAAAAATTACCATTCATTCCAGGAAAAGCGGTACCGTCAACTTTCTTTCCCCCATATTTGAGATCCTCTATGGTCGATTGAAGACGTTGGACCAGATTCCATTCTTCGCCGGGATAAACACAATAGTTGAGGCTATCGAAGATACTTGAGGCGTACTCTTTCCAGAAATTTTTCCAATTTAAATGAGCTAAAGGCATGTTGTCGTAATTGTGATACCCGACCCGACAAGCTCGCCAAATATCGCCCGTTGCCGCTTCGGCCAAGGCTTTTCGATCCGCTGAAGTTGCCCCGAAAGTTTGACCCCATGCCGATTCCCAGTAACCTGGGGCATTACCTTGTTGCTGGTAACGCAACGGCATCCAGTCATCATAGTTGTTTTGACCTGTGCCTCGCCAAGGTTCTCGATAGCCTGCTGGCGGATTTACAGGTGCTGCCAGCGCCTCATACGTAGCTGGTTCCGCATAGACGCAAATAGAAATTGCGGTTGACCATAGTGTTAACGCCAAGCAGATACTGCGTTTTACACTGGCTTGAGTTGCATAATACAGGTTTTTCATACCAATATACTCCTTAAAAACATTATGTGACATCTAGTTGTTTGACATCTGAAATCTTTACTAAACCTTACTAATAAAGATAAGATACTTTCGAACATCTTTAACCTAATCAGTATAACACAAAGTAACGCTTTTAAGTCAAGACTTATTTCTGAGTTTTTTCCCCACCATCAAAATATTCTTGCCCACAGGCATCGGAATTAAATTTTCTATTTTTTGCATGAGTGGAACCACCATTTTATCATAGATTGATACTTGGCCGGCTTTTACCGCGGGGGTTTTTAGTAGGCAAAATAATATCCACCAGGGAATAATGCCTGCTATATCAAAATAATGAGACTTGACTAGAGAAAATCCTACTGCTTGAACCAGTGATTCTAATGGTCGTTTGTAATACCTTTTCACATGCCCCAGATTAGCGTCAGCAGTGCCATACAGCCATGGTAAAGCGGGGACAAAAATACAGACATGACCACCGATGGGTAGCATTTCATAAACATAAGTGAGTTCTAACTTATCTTCTGGGATATGTTCTAACACATTGATATAAAAGACCGTGTCTGGTAAGACCGGCACTGAGTGATAAATTTCGCTAAAGAAAGCCTGGTAACATTTAGTATTAGGGTGAGATTTTAATTTATCCTCCAGTAGTGGAAACATGTTGTTAGAAGGTTCGATGACGGTCAGTGACTCCGGTTGCAGGTGTTGTAATAGTAACTCGGAGAAATTACCAGTGCCAGCGCCCACTTCGAGCAAATTTTTACCAATAAAGGGACGAAATTCATTTAATATCCACCGGTGGTAATTTTTAGCAAAAGACATCGCTTCTAAATCACGTCCAAAATATTGGCGTTGATTTTTATCAATTTTCATTGTTAAATCCTCATGTTACGTAACAAACCAGGTTACTTCTCGTTCCCATCACTCGGCGTGGGAACGAGAAGATGGTGCGTAGGACGCACCCTACCTTCTTTACGGTGCTAAATATCCAATATAAACCAGGCGTTTGTATTCCAGACGAGTGCGACTGACACTATCCAGAATCAAGCCGCTGGTTAAAAAGATTCCTGCGACGGTCATCATCCCGGTCGCTAAAATGGCAGTAGGAAAACGTGGCACTAACCCGATTGCCATAAATTCTATCACAATTGGAATCATCAGAATGACCGAAGTAGTGGCTAACATTAAAGCCAAGGCACCAAAAAACGCCAACGGGCGAATGTCTTTGAACAGTAATAAGATAGTCAAAAGAATTTGGAACCCATCTTTGAAGGTACGCAACTTACTTTCGGTGCCTTCTACTCGTTCAAAATAAGGAGTCTCAATTTCCGCGGTCGGCAAACGTAATTCCAGCGCATGAATAGTGAGCATGGCTTCAATTTCAAAGCCGGTCGCTAAGGCGGGAAAAGATTTGACCAAACGTTTGGAGCAGACTCGAAAACCAGAGAGTACATCGGTAAATTGCGCAGAGTCGAATAAAAAGGCAATGGTGTTGGTCAACAGTTTATTCCCAAAACGATGACCTGGGCGATAAACTTGGTGAGTGTTATCGTCGCTACGGATGCCCACTACCATATCTAATTTATTTTCTACTAAGCGGTTAATCATTTTTCCAACCGACGGCGCGTCATAAGTACCGTCCCCATCCGCCAAGACATAAATATCCGCTTCAATATCCGCGAAGGCGCGTCTAATCACGTTACCTTTGCCTTGTCGTGGTTCATCACAGACGATAGCACCTGCTTGTAAGGCTTGGTCCGCCGTGTTATCAGTCGAATTGTTATCATAAACATAAATCAAACTGTTGGGCAGGGCCGCTTGAAACGATTTGACCACTTGTGCTATGGCCAGTCCTTCATTGTGACAAGGTAAAATAATGGCAATTTGGTGAGTCATAGTTTAATTTTCATTCGCAAAAGGGTAGTGATAACCTTGGTGCAAAACCTCGCAGGTTTTGGAGACCTGCGAGGTTTATCGATCTTTCCCTGGTACTGGACGATGGTCCTATTTGGTGAGTTGATAGAGATAAACCGAGGCACCCGGTTGTAAATTCTCTTCTAAGCGAACACCTAGAGTATCCAGATAGTTTAAAAACAGGTTTCTTTCAGGATCCCCAAGATGGGAGAAGAGAAACCAAACTCTCCCTTTCCCGCGCAATTTTTCTAAATCGGCTTGAGAACGAGCAAAAACTTCGGAGACCCCTAGCACACATTGCGTTTTATTCACTTCCACCGGGGTTAAACCCAGTTTTTGACGGAAATAATCCACTTCTTTGAGATACTCCTGATCGGTGGGTATTGGATTAATCAGGTGACAATCTTCATAGTTAAAATTATAAAAATTGGCATAATATCGGAAAGCCGGTTCCGCCCAGTGGTATAAATAGAGAGTGTCAGTATTTTGCCGATGCTGCTGGACGTATTGAAAAAGAGGTTTGGTTTCTTGAGCCACGCGAGGAGTATTCCAATTTTTTAAAACCTTGATGAAAGAATGACCCGATAGAAATGCCAATAGCACAATTGGCGTGAGAGTCCCTACCCAATTGGGATAATGGGCTGGGAGGTCTATTCTGATTTTGGTCAGCCCTTCTGCCACCAGAAGGTATAAAGCAGGCGTTAAGAATAATAATAGTCGGCCCGAAAATGGATATTGATGAAAAAATGAAACTCCCAGTGCCAGAAGCAGTGGCAGACATAGCAAAAATAAAGTGAGGCGATTTTTGGTAAATAATACCACACTCCCCAGAATAAATAAAATTCCTGCCAATCCCGCCTGATTAAAGCCAACGGGATACTTAAACATTTTAAAAAAACTTTCGGCCAGCCAATGGATACCGTGAATTGACAGCGGAAAAGGCATAAACGCATTTTCTAGGGTCCAAAATTGTTGTAGCCACTGATTAGTAGGTGCTTCTACACTGATGATGAGGAGGTATAAAACCGAGAAATTTAATAACCAGATCGCATAAACCATGGTCAGATTAATTACCGGCTTCCAGGTTTTAGTAGAAAAATGGACAACTAGCAAATAAATGCCGATAGTTGCTAAAATGAACACGGCGGGATATGAAAACCATAACACGAGGCTACCTACGATAGTAAGGAGCAGTAATTTGGTCAAAGTCAAAGGAGAAGTTCGCAGATAATTCGCCAAAATTAATAAAATTAGGACGATCATGACATCGTTTGAGTATTGCTTAAACTCTGAGGAATAATAAATCAATCGGTCTGAAATCGCGAAAAAGAAGAGAGCTAGGGGGACCGCTTGGGCGGAAATATAAATTTTGGCGACTTGGTAGAATAATACCAACGAAATTATCCCGCAAACTAAGGGAAAGAGTCTTAAAATCAAGTCACTGTTACCAAACAGAGTAATCATCAGTTTAGCCATGACTAACAAGCCAGGGGGTATAATATGGCTACTGTATTCTAACGGTGGAATAAATAGCTCGAAAAAAGTTCGATCCACGATGTTGTTAACAAAAAAGGCTTCATCTAACCAAAGAGAGCGATTAAAGAGATATTGGTCAAGGCGTAAGATGATACCAAAGGCGATGATTAGCCAGGGTAAAATACGTAAAAATAGAGATTGTTTAGAAGAAAGAGTCATTTTGGTTAATTATTTAATTTAGATAACAAAAAATTAAGTTTTTGAAAAACTCCAAAGTCTTACGATTTGGACGATGCCTAGTATAGCATAACTTGATGTGCAACACCTATTTAGCAGGAGTCGACACCTGTTGGAGTAGAGGCTTTAGCCGCAATGCCATTAAGTTAAGCTAAAGTTACGGCGTTGGAGTCCAAAGCTTCAGATTTGGCAACGCCGTCTTACCTTAGCCAATCTCGTCCAAATCTGAAGGTTTGGACTCCAATGCGGCTTAACTTAATGGCAGTGCGGCTAAAGCCTCACTGCCATTAAGTTAAGCTAAAGTTACGGCGTTGGAGTCCAAAGCTTCAGC